>JAAWGB010000006.1 GCA_022795075.1 Clostridia bacterium
AAATATTAAAAATACAGGTGAACGATACCCGAAAACAGGACCCTTTCACCTGTATTTTAAATATTTCTAAAGCTATTTCGGTCACATTCAAATCCTTACCAATATTGTTATAGTTATCTTTTGTAAGTTTAAAGGATGCTAGTATTGAACGCTAACTTTATTTGTTATAAAAGCTTATAAGATTAAATTTAATCTACATAAAAAGGAACCAATAATCAGTTACAATAATATAATATACAAAAACACTGGAGGTAATAATAGTATGTTAAAATTATTTAGGAAAACATTAGCCATATGTCTGATTGGTTTTGGATTAGGAATTTTATTAGTATTATTACTTCCTATAACAGGTTGGCTATTTATGATAGGTATCATTGTAATATGTGTAGGATTTATGTGGCTTGCTTGTTAGAATATAAAGGAGGGAATACATATGACAGTAGTCGTAAAAAAAGTACCAAAGTTTTTAAGAGGATTTGTAAAATTAATTTTTGGAATTAAAGATTAAAAGATGATTTTGGGGACGAAAAACCAAAAAATTATGATTGCCTACAATTCAATCATGCGTTTTTGAGTTTTCGTCCCCAAAATTTTGATTCATATAAGAACAAAAAAAGAGCGTCTTAAGCTCTCTTTACTTTACCGTCTTTTAAACATTTTGCACATACATATATTCTTTTTATTTGTCCATTCATATCAACTTTAACTCTTCTCAAATTAGGTTTCCATGTACGAGGAGATCTTTTACTGATATGAGAACGAGTAATACTAAGTTTATTTCCATGACTTGCTGTCTTTTGACAAATTTCACATACTGCCATTCTTAATTGCACCTCCTAAATCTTCTTAAATAAATTGACTAATATCAAGTTTAACACAAAAAAATAAAAAAAACAAGTATTTTTTAAAAAATATCAAAAATTCCTTGCAAAATAGGAAAAATGTGGTATAATAAAAAAGTTATTATAGATAGAAAAGATAAATAAACCATAATAACGAAGTTGACCAATACAAGAAAGGATTGAAAAGAATGAACAGTAAAGTTGAAAAAACAGAAAAAGCCAATGAAGTAAAAGTAGAAATAACAGTAGAAGCAGGAAAATTTGATGAGGCAATTAAAAAAGTATATTTTAAAAGTGCAAAATACTTTAATATTCCAGGATTTAGAAAAGGAAAAGCACCGATGCAAATTGTAGAAAAATATTACGGAAAAGAAATCTTTTATGAAGATGCTTTTAATGAAGTAGCACAAGAAGCCTTAGAAGAAGCAATTACCAAAAACGAATTAGAAGTAGTAAGTAGACCAGATATAGAAGTAACACAAATTGAAAAAGGAAAAGATTTAATTTTTGTAGCAATTATGCAAACCAAGCCAGAAGTTAAACTTGGAAAATATAAAGGTATAGAAATCAAAAAAATTGAGTATAATGTATCAGATGAAGACATCGAACATGAATTAGGACATATGCAAGAACATAATGCAAGAATGATTTCAATTGAAGATCGACCAGTAGAAAGTGGAGACATAGCAACTATCGACTTTGAAGGATTTGCCGATGGAAAAGCATTTGAAGGAGGAAAAGCAGAGGGGCATGAATTAGAAATAGGAAGTAATACTTTCATACCAGGATTTGAAGACCAAGTTATTGGTATGAAAATTGAAGAAGAAAAAGACATTCAAGTAACCTTTCCAGAAGAATATTTTTCAAAAGACTTAGCTGGAAAAGAAGCAACTTTTAAAGTAAAAGTTCATGCGATTAAGAAAAAAGAATTACCTAAATTAGATGACGAATTTGCAAAAGACGTTAGTGAATTTGACACATTAAAAGAATTAAAAGAAGATATCAAACAAAAACAACAAAAACAAAATGACGATAAAGCAAAATATGAAACACAAGAAGCCGTTATAAAAGCAGTTTGCGAAAATATAACAGTAGAAATTCCATCAGGAATGATAGAGATGGAAGTTGAAAATATGTTAAAAGACATTGAGCAAAAATTATCTTATCAAGGATTAAAATTAGAACAATATCTTCAAATGATGGGAAAAAGTGAAGAAGATATGAAAAAAGAATATGAACCTCAAGCAATAGAAGCAATTCAATCAAGATTAGCATTAGAGGCAATAATTAAAGCAGAAAAAATAGAAGCAACCGAAAAAGAAATCGATGAAAAACTAAAAGAAATGGCTAAGAACTATGGAAAAGAAAATGATGAAGAATTCTTAAAAAATGAAAATGTAAGAAATTACCTAAAAGAAGGATTAGCATCAGAAAAAGCAATAGAATTCTTAGTAGAAAATGCAAAAATAAAATAGAACATAAAAAAAGCTGAGGATAAAATTAAGAAGTTAAGTTTTAATCTCAGCTTTTTGGAATTTTAAAAAATTTTTATTTAAAATATAAAAAAATTAAGAATAAATAGTAACGAAATCAAAGGAGGAAAATTATGTTAGAAAGAAATAGTTTAGTACCTTATGTTGTAGAACAAACCAGTAAAGGAGAAAGATCTTATGATATTTTCTCAAGATTGTTAAAAGATAGAATTATATTTTTAGGAGAAGATGTCAATCCAACTACATCTAGTTTAATTATAGCACAATTATTATTCTTAGAATCAGAAGATCCAGACAAAGATATTAATTTATACATCAATTCACCAGGTGGGTCTATTACAGATGGAATGGGAATAATTGATACCATGAATTATATTAAATGTCCAGTATCAACCATATGTGTTGGTATGGCAGCAAGTATGGGAGCAGCATTATTATCTGCTGGTGAAAAAGGAAAAAGATTTGCTACACCAAATGCAGAAATTCTAATTCATCAACCATTAATTGGTGGTGGTGGAATTTCTGGGCAAGCAACAGAAGTAAAAATCCATGCCGATCACTTAGTTAAAACAAGAGAAAAATTAAATCAATTTTTAAGTGACAGAACAGGTCAAAGTATAGAAACAATTCAAAAAGATACAGAAAGAGATAACTACATGACAGCCGAAGAAGCCTTAAAATACGGTTTAATTGATGGTATTATGGATAAAAGAAAATAAGTTTGAAAAATTTAGGATAAGTAAAGTAAAAAGGGAGAAATAGAAAAATGGCAAAAAATGATGTACCGAAAAGTGTAAGATGTTCTTTTTGCGGAAAAGCACAAGAAAGTGTCAAAAAAATAGTAGCAGGACCAGGTGTGTATATTTGTGATGAATGTGTAGAACTTTGTAATAGTATTATCGAAACGGAAATGTATGAAGATGAAAAAGCAGGATACACCTTAAATGAATTAAATGACATTCCAAGTCCAAAAGAAATTAAAAAAATATTAGATGATTATGTAATTGGGCAAGAAGAAGCAAAAAAAACACTATCAGTAGCAGTTTATAACCATTACAAAAGAGTAGCACATGAAGAAAATGCCACAAAAGATGAAGTAGAAATTCAAAAAAGTAATATATTATTATTAGGACCAACAGGATGTGGAAAAACGTTATTAGCTAGAACATTGGCCAAAATTTTAAATGTTCCATTTGCTATAGCAGATGCAACAACTCTAACAGAGGCAGGATATGTAGGAGAAGATGTAGAAAACATCTTATTAAAACTAATTCAAGCAGCAGAAGGAGATGTTGAAAAAGCAGAAAAAGGAATTATTTATATAGATGAAATTGATAAAATAACAAGAAAATCAGAAAATCCATCTATCACAAGAGATGTAAGCGGAGAAGGTGTACAACAAGCTTTACTAAAAATTATTGAAGGAACGAATGCGTCTGTACCGCCACAAGGAGGTAGAAAACATCCAAATCAAGAATTAATTCAAATTAATACAGAAAATATCTTAATCATTTGTGGAGGAGCTTTTGAGGGACTAGAAGATATTATTAAAAATCGAACAGGAGAAAAAGCAATTGGATTTGGAAGTCAAATAAAAAGTAAAAAAGAAGTTAAACAATTTGAAGTTTTCCAAGAATTATTACCACAAGATTTATTAAAATTTGGCTTAATTCCAGAATTTATTGGAAGATTACCAATTATTGCAACTTTAAAAGAATTGGATAAAGAGGCATTGGTAAAAATATTGGTAGAACCTAAAAATGCTTTGGTTAAACAATATGAAAAGCTATTCCAAATTGATGGCGTTGATTTAGTTTTTGAAAAAGAGGCAATTGAAGCAATTGTGGACAAAGCAATTGAAAGGAAAACAGGTGCAAGAGGACTTCGTTCTATTATTGAAGAAATTATGAGGGATATTATGTATGAAATACCTTCTAATCCTCATATTGAAAAATGCACCATAACCAAAGATACAGTTTTAAATGGAAGTGAGCCAGAAATTGTTATCAATGAAGAAAAGAAGATTCGTAAACCATTGGTAAAAAAGAAAAGACAAGTGCCAAATGGGAATGGTCAAAATAAAAAAGAAACTGCATAATAAAATGCGGTTTTTTTGTTTCATTAAAAAACTAAGTGTTAAAGTGTGAAAATATACTAGTTTACCTTGCCTAAAAAAGTCCATATAGCAAAAATGATAAAAGTTTTCGGCTTGCCCTTCATGACGCTAAAAAATGCTAAAAATAAAGCTATAACTTTACCCGAAGACAGGACCCTTTATAGCTTTATTTTAACCATTTTTAAAGCTATTTCGGTCGCATTCAAACTTTTATCATTTTTGCTATATGGACTTTTTTAGGCAAGGTGAAGAGTCTATTTTTAGAGGATAACACTTGTTTAAATGTAACAATAAAAACAAGATAAGAATATTATTTTTTAGAGGAGGAGGAAAATGAAATACAAAGAATATAATCGAACAGAAGTTGTCCAATATGCACAAAAATGGGCTCTTTCGAGAAATCCTAAATATTACAATTTTGATAATGTAGGAGGAGACTGCACCAGTTTTGTCTCTCAATGTATTTTAGCAGGAAGTAAAACAATGAATTATACAAAAGATATAGGATGGTATTATATTAATGGAAACAATAAATCACCATCTTGGAGCGGTGTAGAATATTTATATCAATTTTTAGTAACCAATAAAGGTATTGGACCACAAGCAATAGAAACGACACAAAACAAAATAGAAGTAGGAGATATTGCACAAGTATCCTTTGATGGAGAGAGGTTTTCCCATACATTAATGATAGTAAAAATAGAAAATAAATTTATCATGAAAGGAATACAAATTGCCTCCCATACATTTGATAGCTTAAATAAACCAATTTCAGAATATGATTTTGAAAAAATTAGGTGGATACATATACAAAGAGTAGGAATTTAAGAGAAAATTAAGTTTTTCTCTATTTTTTATTCATAAAAAATGTGATATACTGTAAAAGAAGATAGAAAGGGATGAAAAGCAATGTATCACATATTAGTAGTAGATGATGATAAAGAAATTGTAGGAGCCATAGAAATTTATCTAAAAAAAGAAGGTTATAACATATTAAAAGCCTATAATGGAAACCAAGCCTTAAAAATTATACAGGAAAATGAAATTCATCTTGTTATATTAGATATTATGATGCCAGAAAAAGATGGAATAGAAACATTAGAAGAAATCAGAAAAAATAAAAGTATACCAGTCATTTTATTATCAGCCAAATCAGAAGACTATGACAAAATAGGTGGCTTAAATTCGGGAGCAGATGACTATATTACCAAACCATTTAATCCATTAGAATTAATCGCAAGGGTCAATTCCAATTTACGAAGATATGTAAGTTTAGGATCCTTAGATAACAAAACACATAGTAAAGTTTATCAAACAGGACAATTAATAATAGATGACGAAACTAAAAAAGTAACAGTAGATGGAAAAGAAGTAAAACTAACAGCAACAGAATTCAACATCTTAAAATTCCTATTAGAAAACAAAGGAAAAGTCTATTCCATTCCTGAAATTTATGAAAATGTTTGGAAAGAAGAAGGATTTGGAGCAGAAAACATTATAGCTGTGCATATTAGGCATATTCGAGAAAAAATAGAAATTAATCCCAAAGACCCTAAATATTTAAAAGTAATATGGGGAGTTGGCTATAAAATAGAAGATGAATTACAATAATTTTTTTAGCAAAGGTGATAATTTTGGGAACGAAGAAAAAAATCATAAAAGGAGAATGGAATGGAAAGAGTAAGAAAATCAAGTATTTTAAAAATGATCTGTTACATGATGATACCAATTTTAGTCGCCATATTAGGACTTGGAATATTTCACATAGAATTTTTAAATGAATTTGGAAATAAAAAAGAAGAAGTTGAATATACACAAACTGAAAATTTTTCTAGTAATTATTTATATTTCTTGATTAATAAGATAAGTAATTGTGAAGAAAATATAAGAGAAAAAAAGTTTTCAAAATTGGAAGATGAAGAAGGAAATTTATATTGTTATTTTGATGAAGGATATCAATATGACAATAATCAAGTAGGAAATTATATTAATTATATCATTGTAGAAAAAGATACGAAAAAGATATTTACGAATATAAAAAGTAACAATTATCAAGAAGTAATGCAAAATATGAATCGTCAAAAAATTTATTGGAACTTAGTAGATGGTAAAATAGAAACAAATTTAACTTATATCAATCAAGATAATATAAAATATAATTATAATTTTAATCATATTAGCTATAAAAAAGCAATTGATGATGAGTTAGAAGAAGAAAAAACACAGTGGAAAGATTATGATATATATAGTTTTTATAATGAAGATGAAGAAGGTATAGTAAGCAATTTTTTATTTCACAAAGAAATATATAACTTTATGTTACAAAATAAAACATTACCTATTTATACGACTATCGGAAGTTCGATAGTACTACTGATAATAGCAATTTTTTTATTTTGGTCAATTGGCTATAAAAAAGGGATAGAAGGAATTAGTTTAAATACTTGGGATAAAATACCATACGAAATAGTTAGTATCATTTGTTTGAATGTGGTATTTCTAGCAATAGGATTTATTTTGAATAGTGGATATTCTATACTATTTTATTATACTATGATTTTTTTCTATGTAATTGCCTATATAATTGCTTATATAGCATGTGCAATTTGGGGAATTACTACCATAAAAAGAATAAAAGCCAAAACATTTTGGAAAAGTTTTGTTACCTATAAAATAATTCGTTGGTTTTATCATAAGATAAAAAAATATATAGAAGAAGTTCGTAAAAAGATGCCAATTAGTAGAAAAATATTTTGGTGTTATTGGGGATTTATTATAATAAGTCTTGTGATAGTTGGTTTTTCAGGAATGTTTGGATGGGTGATTTCCAATCTTGCTTTATTAGCATTTTGGATGGTTGGGTTTTACAAGATACAAAAATATGTAAGACAACAAGAGGAAATCAAACAAGCTTTAGAGAAAATCTATCAAGGAAATAATAATGTATATTTAGACACTAGCGAATTAGAAGATGTATTAAAGGAAATGGCAGTTTATATAAATGATATAGCAGGAGGGTTTTCCAATGCCATTGAAGAAAGTCTAAAATCAGAAAGGCTAAAAACGGAATTAATTACAAATGTGTCACATGATATTAAAACACCTTTAACTTCTATTATTAATTATGTGGATTTATTAAAAAAAGAGGATTTGCAAGATGAAAAGATAAAAGAATATGTGGAAATTTTGGATAGGAAATCACAAAGATTAAAAAAATTGACCGAAGATTTGGTGGAGGCTTCAAAGGTTTCTTCTGGAAATGTTAAATTAAACATAGAATTAATTAATTTGAAGGAATTGTTCAATCAAAGTATTGGTGAGTTTAAGGATCGTTTTGAAGAAAAGAATCTACAAATTGAAACTAATATGCTAAATGAAGAAATTAAAATCAAGGCTGATAATCGATATTTGTATCGTGTAATTGAAAACATTTTTAGTAATGTAACAAAATATGCTTTGGATAATTCGAGGGTGTATATTGATATGACAAAGGAAGGAAACAAGATAAGGATTAGTATTAAAAATATTTCTAAGGATAAGCTAAATATTAAAAGCGAAGAACTTATGCAAAGATTTGTTAGAGGAGATAAGTCAAGGTACACAGAAGGAAGTGGATTGGGGTTGTCTATAGCCAAGAGCTTGACAGAACTTCAAGGTGGTAAGTTTGATATTTATATTGATGGTGATTTGTTCAAAGTTGTTATGGAATGGTAAGAAAATTTAGTATCATTATAAATAAATGGCAAAAAAATTGTTTAGAATTTTTTTCTGTGAATGTATTTCTATTATAAGAAGTTCGGAGAACTTTCCTATAATAGAGTAAAAGACTTTTCAAGTCTTGAAAGTAAAAAGTAAAATATGATAGAATAAAAATGAAGAGAAAAACAAAAGCTAAAACAGGAGGAGAAAAATGAAAAAAATAATTGCCATTATAATAATTTTAGCCATTATTTTAGGAGGAATGTATGTTTATAAAAATAACGTAATCAATCGTAATAACATTACTATACAAGAAATAGAAAAAATAGAAAGCTATATGGAACAAATTTATATGTGGAAAGAAATAACAAAAGATGCTCTGCCATGTTTTGAGGAAATTAACCAAGCAGATGAAACCTGGATATGGGAAGTTGTTAAAAAGAATTTAGAAGAATATGAAATACCAATTTCACAGATACAAGAAAAAGCAAAAGAGATATTTGGAGGGAAATTTAGTAAAGAATTTCCCAAAGAAGGAACGAAATATATAACATTTAATGAAGAAAATAATTTATATTATGCAACAGGAATTGAATTAGACCAACAAGCAGATTCGTTCTTGCTAGACAAAATTGAAAAAACAAAACAAGGTTATGAAGTAGAAATAATAGAATATTTAGAAGACTATTCAAGCTTGGTAGGAGAAGAGCAAAAAAATTATGCAACAATCAGAAATTTAGAACAAGAGGAAATAGGAAAAATAAATCCTACTAATACAGAGGAAGAAACAGAATTTATCAAACAAAATAAAAACAGATTTAGCAAAAAGAAAATCATATTAAGATTGGAAAATGAAAAATTATATGTTGAAAAGGTTTATCAAGAATAACAAAGGAGCAAAAAGTCATGAAAGAATTGGAAAAATGTGAATTATGCCCACATGAGTGTAAAATTAACCGAAATAAAAAAGAAATAGGAAGATGTAAAGCAACCGAACAAGTAAGAATTGCATTATATCACACACATGATTTTGAAGAACCTTGTATTAGTGGAAAAAATGGTTCTGGAACCATTTTTTTTTCAAACTGTAATTTGAATTGTATCTATTGTCAGAATTATGAAATTAGTCAATTAGGAAAAGGAAAAGATATTACCATTGAGCAATTGGCAAATATATTTTTAAAACAACAAGAAAACAAAGTAGAAAATATTAATTTAGTAACTCCTACTAGTTATGCCATACAAATTATAGAAGCCATTAAAATAGCCAAACAAAAAGGACTTACCATTCCTATTTTATACAATACAAATGGATATGAAAAAATAGAAACCCTAAAATTATTAGAAGGGTATATTGATATTTATTTACCAGATTTAAAATATGTAGAAGATGATTTGGCACAAAAATATTCTAAAGTGAAAAATTATTTTACCATTACCACAAAAGCCATAAAAGAAATGATTAGACAGGTAGGAACGCCTACATTCAATCAAGATGGAATTATGCAAAAAGGCGTCATGATTAGGCATTTAGTTTTACCCAATCATATTGAAAATAGCAAAAAGGTTTTGAAATGGATAAAAGATACATTACCAACTGAAGTTTATGTAAGTGTTATGGCACAATATTTCCCAACTTATTTAGCCAAACAGGAAAAAAACTTAAGTCGAAAATTAACGAAAAAAGAGTGGGAGAAAATAGAAGATTACATAGAAGAAATAGAATTGGAAAATGGGTATATACAAGAACTTGGCGAACATGAGGAAGAGTATGTGCCAAAATGGGAAGCAGAAGAGTTAAGATTATAAACATTTAAATAAAAACAAATTTATCAAATACATTCTATTTAGATTTAGCATAAATTGTTTGTTATTTGTGTTAAAATTTAAATAGGGTGCTTTTTTTATCAGTATGTCGAATTTTGCGATGAAAATTTAGTCAAATTACTTGAGGAATTTTTTATTTGATTATATAATATATGAAATTTAGTTCTATTTAGTTAATTGATAAAATGTTTTAATGTTAAAAATGGGAATGGTAAAAAATAAAAAACTGGGTATTCCTATTTACAATTTTTATTCTAAGATAAAATCCAAAAAACAAATGAACACTTGACAGTACGTATAATACGTGCTAAAATAAGAAAGAAGGTGATAGATTGACATTTAAACAAATGGAAAAAATCTTATTTGGTGATGGTTGGTATCGATATAAAACAGTTGGTTCGCATTATCAATACAAACATCCAATCAAGCAAGGAAAAATAACCATACCAAGACATAATAAGGAATTAAAAAAAGCAACTGTTAATTCAATATTCAAACAAGCTAGATTAAAAGAAAAGGAGAAGAAAGTATGAAATTAGTTTATCCAGCGAATTTTTATTATGAAGAGGATGGAGGATATAGTGTAGAAGTTCCTGATTTATTAGGGTGTATAACACAAGCAGATAATTTGGAAGAGGCAATGGAAATGGCACAAGATGCAGCATTAGGGTGGATTTTAACAACCATTGAAGAAGAGGAAGAAATTCCAAAACCATCCAAAATTGAAGAAATAAAAATAGAAGGAGACGGATTTAAAACATTACTTTTATTAGATATTGACCAATATACACAAAAATATGGAAACAAAAAATCAATCAAAAAAACATTAACGATACCTGAGTGGTTAAACAAGAGAGCAGAAAAGGTTGGCATCAATTTTTCGCAAGCATTACAAGAGGTTTTACTAAATAAAATTGTAAAAATGGAAAGAAAAAAATTAAAATAAACAAAAAACTTGTCAAAAGAACAAGAATTTGATATAGTAAAGAAAACAAAAAGGAGGATAAAAAAACATGAGAATAGTAGAACCTTGGATAAAAGTAGAAAAAATTGATGGAAAGAAAATAATGAAAAGAATAGAAAGAGCATGTAGAACTTGTTATCGTTCAGAAGGAAAAATAACAGAAGATAGTTATAAAAAATTATTAGCAAACTGTATTACAAGAGGGCATGAGTCAGTTTTAGAACATGAAAAAGTTACGGTTAGAATTTATAGTGATGTAGGCTCTTATAAAGATTTAACTAGACATAGATTTGCCAGTTTTTCAATCGAATCCACTAGATATTGTAGTTATGATAAAGACAAATATGGGAACGAAATAGCTTTCATGAATCCAGCTGGATACATGGAAGATGAGAAAATGTATGAAACATGGAAAAATACCATGCAAGAAATAGAAAAAGGATACATTAAAATGAAAGAATTAGGAGCCTCAACAGATATGTGTAGAGAAGTATTGCCACATGCAACAGCAGGAGAATACACCATGACAGCTAATATAAGAGAGTGGAAACATATTTTGGCATTAAGAACAACCAAACATGTACATCCATCTATTAGACAAGTATTAATTCCATTATTAAAATATTTCCAAGAAGAAATGCCAGAAATATTTGGTGATATAGAATACGATACAGACTTTAACCCAAAAGCCTATGCTAAATTAATGGTAGAAGAGGAAGTATAAACAAATTGATAGATTTGCATATACATAGTAATTATTCAGATGGAAGTTATAAGCTTGAAGAAATATTAAAAGAAGCGCAAAGAAAAAAACTAGAAATTATATCCATTACAGATCATGATTGTATAAAAGCCTATGATGAATTAAACAAAATAGATGTAAAGAAATACTATTCAGGCAAGATTATAAACAGTTGTGAAATGAAATGTGTCTATAAAAACACACCCATTGAAATTTTAGGTTATAATATCAATATAGAAAAGTTTAAATCAAGAAATACAAGCAGCAGAAGGATATGCTTTTTTAGCACATGCTTATATTTACCCATTTTATGATACATTGGCAGAAGTAGAAGAAATTATAAAAACCACTAAATTAGATGGAATTGAATGTTATTATTCTTATTTTAATGTTAATCAAACACAAAGTTTAATTAAGTTATGCGAAAAATATAAGCTTTATCAATCAGGTGGAAGTGATTTTCATGGAAAAAATAGACCAGATACACGGAATGGGAGTAGGAACAGGAAACTTAAAAATAGAAAAAATAATTATAGAAAATTGGTTAAAAAATTGTCAAAATGTAAGATAAGGAGAAAGAAAATGTTAAGTATTATAGTAGCAAAAGCAAAAAATAATATTATAGGAAAAGAAAATAAATTGGTATGGCATTTACCAGCAGATTTGCGACATTTTAAAGAAATAACAACAGGTCATGTGATTATAATGGGAAGAAAGACATTTGAATCATTAGGAAAAGTATTACCAAATAGAAAACATATTGTTTTTAGTCAAAACCCAGATTTTAAAGTAAATGATGAAAATGTACAAGTAGTTCATTCTATGTTAGAAATACAAGAATATATTGAAAATGAGGAAGAAAATTTTGTTATTGGAGGAGCCATGATTTACAATCTATTAATGCCACATGTAACAAAAATGTATGTGACACAAATAGAAGAAGAATTTGAAGGAGATTGTTTCTTTCCAGTAATTAACACTGAAACTTGGAGAGAAGTTAGTAGACAAAAGGGCCTTAAAAATGAAGAAAATAATTTAGACTATGATTTTGTAAACTATGAAAGAATAGAGCAAAAGAAGTAAAGGAGAATAAGGTGAAAATAATTGGCATAACAGGAAAATCAGGAAGTGGAAAATCAACATTAACAACATTATTATCCCAAAAACTAAAATGTGAAAGTATCAATATTGATAAAATAGGACATCAAGCAACTAGTGACGAAAAAATCAGCCAAAAACTATGTGAAGTTTTTGGAAAAGGTATTTTAGACAATAGTGGAAAAGTTGATAGAAAAAAGCTAGGAAACATTGTTTTTTCAGACAAAGGGAAAATGGATCAATTAACACAAATTACATGGGGATATATGCAAAAGATACTAGATAGTAAATTAAAACAAACACCTAAAATTATAATATTAGAATGGGCATTATTGCCAGTTGATGGTAAATACTGGGATAAATGCAATATTAAAATATTAATGAAAGCTGATGATAAAGAAAGAAAAAACAAAGTTATGCAAAGAGATAAAATATCAGAAGAATATTTTTTAAAGCGTGATTTAAGAAGTATGGATTATAGTCAGTTTGTGTTTGATTATATTTTTGAAAATGATTATACACTAGAAACAATGGATAAGATAGTAATGAAATTAAGTCAAAGAGGAGAAGAATAAAATGATTAAAAATATTGTGTTCGATTTAGGGAGAGTTTTGGTTGATTTTAATCCTCAAAAATATTTAGAGGAATTTGGATTAGAAGAAGAAATAAGGCAAAGTTTAACGAAAAACATATTTCAAAGTAAAGAATGGGAAAAATGTGATTCAGGAGTTTATCAAAATAATAGTGACTTAGTTGATTTGTTAGTAAATCAATATCCCCAATTAGAAACTGAAATAAAATTGGTATTAAATAAAAATTGGGTTAAAATGTTATCCTTAAAAGAAGAAACACAAGTATATTTAGAAGATTTAAAAAAACAAGGATTTAAAATATATATTTTATCCAACCTTTCAGAAGAATCTTATCAGTATGTAAAAAATTATGAATTCTTTAAAATAATAGATGGTGGTGTCTATTCCTATCAATTAAAAATTTGTAAACCAAATCCTAAAATTTATGAGAAATTATTGAACCAATATAAAATACTTCCCAAAGAAACAATTTTTATTGATGACAATGAAAAAAATATAGAAATGTCAGAAAAACTTGGTATGTATGGAGTGATTTTTGAAGATTTAGAGACAGTAAAACAAAAAGTCAATAATATTATCCAAACAACTAAGTAATTGATAAAAATAACAAAAGAATAATCCTATAAGCTTTTGGTTAAAATAAATTTATCGTGGAGGAAAGATAAATGTTTAAACCAAAAGCTATTTATTATGAAAAAGAAATTATAAACTATCCATTAGGAAAAGAATTAATGGAAAAATATAAAGAAGTGCCAAAAGTAGAAATAGAAAACCATAACAACATCGAAGAAATGAGAAAAAAATCGAATAAAGAATTTGCCAATATGAAAAAAAATTTAATCATAGGCATTCGAAAGACCCATAAATTTGTAGAAAATCATAAAACACAGATTACCTAGTACCTTATACTTCATCAGGTTGTACAGCAGCATGTATGTATTGTTATTTGGTTTGTAATTATAATAAATGTGCCTATTTGCGATTATTTGTTAATCGTGAAGCGATGCTTGAAAAAATCATAAAAACTTCTGAGAAATCAGAAAAAGAATTAACGTTTGAAATTGGAAGTAATAGTGATTTAATTTTAGAAAATAGCATTACCAATAATCTAGTGTGGACGATTGAAAATTTTCAAGATGCTAAGCAAGGAAAACTAACATTTCCAACTAAGTTTGATATGGTAGAGCCAATTTTACCACTCAATCATCAAGGAAAAGTTATCATAAGAATGAGTGTTAATCCAGAGGAAATTATTAACAAAGTAGAATTTGGTACATCTAGATTAAAAGGAAGAATTAGAGCTATTAATCAATTAAAAGAGGCAGGTTATGAAATTGGCATTTTAATTGCACCAGTTATTTTGGTAGATAATTGGAAAGAATTATATACACGGATTAATTCAAAAATTACAAGAAGAACTGTCAGAAAAAGTGAAGAAAGATGTTTTTTTTGAAATTATTTTTATGACATATAGTTATATTCATACTAAAATAAATGAAGAAGCTTTTCCCAATAGTATGACATTACTGGATAAAGATAAGATGACTGGTAGAGGACGTGGTAAGTATTGGTATAAAGGTGAGGTACGAAGAAAAGCAGAGTTATTTTTAAGAGAATTAATGAAAAAGCATTTTCCTAATAATAAGATTGAGTATATTGTTTAAGCACAGTATGAAACTACTGTGTCTTTTTAATTATAATTTAGTGAATAAAAGGTCATAGGAATTTACAAAAAATGTAAACTACTTTATAATCAATCTAGTAATTTTATGTTACAGTTCACTAAGCACCATTCAAACTTACAAAAGACAACAATAACAATATTGTTCGGATTTGAATGTGACCTAAAATAGCTTTAGAAATATTTAAAATACAGGTGAAAGGGTTCTGTTTTCGGGTATAGTTCAGCTGTATTTTTAATATTTCTTAGCGTTATGTAGGGTAACCGAAAATCCGAATCAATATTGTTATTGTTGTCTTTGAATCATCTAATTTATTCTCAGTGAACTGTAACAATTTTATTCTTTTAAATGTAGTTCGTACATTTAGACTTTCAAAAAAATATTGAAAAAAGTAAAAAATAATGCTATAGTAAAGGAGGTAATAATTTGCCAGTTATTTCACAATTTTATGGAATTATCATTCAAATGTTTTTTGACGAAGAAGGAAAACATCATCAAAAGCATATACATATAAGATATAATGAGCAAGGAGAGTTTTTTAAAATAGAGCCTCTTAAATAAAAAGGGGGAGGAGATTGCATGTATATAGTACCAAAACCAATAGAAATTAAAGTTTTAGAAAATTACAAGATATGGTTAAAATTTGAAGATGGAGAAGAAAAAACTTTTGATATGGAAAAATATATTCATAAGAAATTTTATCATAAATTAAAAGACAGAAAATATTTTGAAAATGTAAAAGTAGTAGAAAATACGATACAATGGAAAGATGGAGAAGATGTAGCACCAGAAAATTTGTACTATGATAGTGTGAAATTTGAACAAAAACCCTTGTAAAATATTAGAAAATGTGTTATAATTTTCAAAGAGAGTAAAATAAAAACCAATTAAAAAGCAAAGTAAATATATTAAAAATATGAAAAAGAGAAGATGACCATGGCTGGAAGTCATCTCATATAATATATTGAAATTTCACTTTTTAGGTCTTTTTCCGAAAAGAACGAAATGGAATGTCAAGTAAGAAAAAGCGGTCGAACCGTTAAAACGATAAGAGGTTAGCAAATTAAGCTAATAAATTTAGGTGGTACCACGAATGATAGCCATTTCGTCCTAGAAGATAGGGCGAAGTGGCTTTTTAGACAGTAAAAGAAAAATGAACAAGCAAACATTCTTGCAAAAAGGAAAAGACCATATATAAAAAATATCCATTCATTTTTTAACAAAAGAAAAATTTAGAAGAAAGAGGGGAAAATATCGATAAAAGGAAGTGTTAAAAAATGGCACAAAATAAAAATTTAGAATATTATTTAGATTCTAGAATTTATAGTAAAGAAGAAGTACAACAAAGTATAGAAGAAACAAAAAAAGAATTTTCCAATAAAAATGTAACAGTTAAAGTAACCCTAAATAACTTTGGAATGTACATAATTACCTTTGAATTTGAAAATAAAAATACCCTTTTTAATAAAATAATCATAAAAATATGGAGAAGATTCAAAAAAACATTAATGTTAGAAAATGGAGAAAAAAATAGATATGAACAATATAGTGGAAAAAAACGTTATGGACAATACAAAGAAACAAGAACTTATAAACCATATTAAAATAAGAAAGGAAAAAAGAAGATGAAAGAAGAAATCGCAAAAATAAGAGAAAACTCAGTAAAAGAAATTAAAGGGTGCCAAGAAGAAAAGGCTCTAAATGAATTAAAAGTAAAGTATTTAGGAAAAAAAGGAGAATTAACAATTGTCCTAAGAGGAATGGGAAACCTAAGCCCAGAAGAAAGACCAGTAATTGGAAGTTTGGTAAATCAAGTAAGAGATGAATTAGAAAAATTATTTGAAGAAAAGCAAAAAGAATTTAAAAGAAAAGAATTACAAAAAAAATTAGAAACAGAAAATTTAGATGTAACAGAACCAAGTAAAAAAGTAAAATTAGGTTCTTTGCATCCAATTACACAAATTATTGAAGAAGTAGAAGAAATCTTTTTAGGAATGGGATACCAAATAGCAGATGGGCCAGAAGTAGAAAAAGCAATTTATAATTTTGACAAATTAAATACTCCTCCTGACCATCCAGCAAGAGATGTGCAAGACACTTTTTACATAACAGAAGACATTGTTTTAAGAAGTCAAACATCTCCAGTACAAGCAAGAGTTATGGAAAATCAAAAACCGCCTATCAAAATTATTTGTCCAGGAGCAGTGTATCGTTCCGATAGTGTAGACGCTACACATTCTCCAGTTTTTCATCAAATAGAAGGATTAGTAGTAGACAAAAATATAGCTATGACAGATTTAAAAGGAACCTTAGAAATGTTTGCTAAAAAATGTTTAGGAGAAAATACCAAAATCAGATTTAGGCCTCATCATTTTCCTTTTACAGAACCAAGTGCAGAAGCAGATGTATCTTGTTTTGTATGTGGTGGAAAAGGTTGCAAAGTATGTAAAGGAGAAGGTTGGATTGAATTATTAGGTTGTGGAATGGTTCATCCAAATGTACTAAAATATTGTGGAATTGACCCAAAAGAATATTCGGGATTTGCCTTTGGATTTGGAGTAGAAAGAATTGCAATGGCGAAATTTGGAATTGAAGATATGAGATTATTATTTGAAAATGATGTTAGATTTTTGAAACAATTTTAGTTAATATGAAATAATAAAAAGTATTAAAACAAAAGAAAAAGCATAAGCAAGAATCAATTAAATTAATTAAAAATTTAGTTAATTAGGAGTGTTGAAATATGGGATTTTTTAGAACAAAGGTAAAGCAAGGAAGAATTTATAGTATGGCAGAGGCTATAAATATACTCAATCAAAAAGGATATGAAGGTTATACAACAAAAGAAGTAGGAGATGGAAAATGTGAAATTATAACCATAGCAGAAAGTAGAGTATTAGAAAGGAAAATGAGAGAAAAACAAGAATTTTATAGTAGCCTAAATGGTGGAGGAAGTTACCAAAAACAAATAGAAAAACAACCACCTAAATATGGTGATTGGGGAGCCAATGCCAAAAAATATAATTCAAGAGAATTTGTAAGATAAAGAGGAGAAGAATTTTTTATGAAAGCAAGTATAGAATGGTTAAAAGAATATAGTGATATAGAAGTAAATCCAATTGAATTAGGCGATATTTTAACAATGACAGGTTCAAAAGTAGAAACCATAGACCAATTAGGAAATGATATTAAAAATGTAGTAGTTGGAAAAATTTTAGAAATCGAAAAACATCCAGATGCTGACAAATTAGTAGTAACGAAAGTAGATGTAGGAAATGAAACACTACAAATTGTTACAGGAGCCAATAACATAAAAGTAGGAGATTTAGTACCAATTGCAAAAGATGGTTCCCAATTACCAAATGATGTAAAAATAAAAAAAGGAATGTTAAGAGGAATAGAATCTTGTGGAATGATGTGTTCAGTAGGAGAATTAAATCTTACTGTAGCAGATTATCCAGGACAAATTGAACATGGCATTATGATATTAGACAAAAAATTAGAAAAAGATTTGGGAAAAGACATTGTAGAAGTTTTGAATTTAAAAGAAGATATTATCGATTTTGAAATAACGTCTAACCGACCAGACTGTTTTTCAATCGAAGGATTAGGAAGAGAAACAGCAGCTTCTTTGAACAAACCATTTAAAAATCCAAGAAAAAACATAGATGAAAAACAAATAGAAACAAAATCAGAATTGGAAGGTTTAAAAGTAGATATTTTGGCACCTGATTTGTGTTACAGATATGTAGCAAGAATCGTAAAAAATGTAAAAATTGGACCATCACCAGATTGGATGGTAAGAAGGCTAAAAGCATGTGGTGTAAGAAGTATTAATAATATTGTAGACATTACCAATTATGTTATGTTAGAAATGGGTCAACCGATGCATGCCTTTGATATAAATTCGATTGCTGGAAAACACATTGTTGTACGACGTGCTAAAAATGGAGAAAAAATTACAACTTTAGACGAACAAGAAAGAAAATTGGATGAAAATAATTTAGTCATAGCAGATGAGGAAAAAGCAGTAGCAATAGCAGGTGTTATGGGTGGTTTAAATTCAGAAATTGAAACTCATACAAAAACAGTAGTATTTGAATCAGCCGTATTTTATGGTGGAAGTGTTAGAAAAACAGCAAAAAAAGTAGGACTAAGAACCGAAAGTTCTTCACGTTTTGAAAAAGGACTATCAGCACAAAATGCCCTAAGAGCAGCAAATCGAGCAGTAGAACTAGTAGAACAATTAGGAATTGGAGAAGTAGTAGAAGGTAAAATTGACGTTTATCCAACCAAACAAAAAATCAATGAAATTCCATTAGATGTAGCAAAAATAAATGGTTTATTAGGTACCAATTTAACCAAACAAGAAATGATAGATATATTGGAAAAATTAGAGATAAAAGTAAAAGATGACAAAGTAATTGCACCATATTTTAGAATGGATTTAGAATTTGTGGCAGACATAGCAGAAGAAATTGGACGTTTTTATGGATATGATAAATTAGATACAACTTTAATGAAAGCAGACACAACATTAGGAATTAGAAACAAAGAACAAAATATAGCAAAAAAAATAAAAGAAGTATTAGTAAATAGTGGACTTTCAGAAATTTATACCTATGGATTTGTAAGTACAAAAGACTTAGAATTATCAAATATTAGCGAAGAAATCAAAAAATATGCAATTACCATACAAAATCCACTAAGTGACGAATACAAATTAATGAGACCAACAACCATACCAAGCATGATGCAAATTTTAGCAACCAATAACAATAAGAAAAATCAAGAAGTAAAATTATTTGACTTATCAAGAAATTATAAAAATAGTAAACAAGAAATACAAAATGGAGAAGTTCCTTTGCAAGAAGAAATTTTAACAATTGGAATGTATGGGGAAGAAGTTGATTTTTATAGCCTAAAAGGATTACTAGAAAATATATTAGAAGCAATTAATATTAACCATTATGAAGTAGAAAAAGAAATGGATAATCTTTCTTATCATCCTAGAAGATGTGCAAACTTAAAAATCGGAACAGATAGTATTGCAACATTAGGGGAAGTACATCCAGAAGTGTTAGATAATTATGCTATTTCTAAAAGAGCTTATTTAGCAGAAGTAAATATTACCAAACTTGTAAAATATGCAAAAGCTGTTAAAAAATATGTAGAAGTACCTAAATTCCCAGCAGTAGAAAGAGATATTGCGGTCATAGTAGAAGAAAGTATAGAAGTTGGACAAATTGAAAAAATTATCACAAAAAAAGCTAAAAAATTACTAGAAGGGATGCAATTATTTGATATTTATAGAAATGAAAAATTAGGAGAAAATAAGAAAAGTGTTGCCTATTCCTTAATTTTTAGAGATAAAAATAAAACTTTAAGTGATGAAGAAATCAATGAAAAGATGCAAGAAATTGTTTCAGAATTAGAAAAACAATTAGGAGCAGAACTAAGAAAATAAACAATAAAAAAGCCTTGTAAATAACAGGCTTTTTTGCATTTACTAGTTACCATTTAAAAGTTTTCTAGCAAATCATGTGTAAAATAATTATATTATAAATTGATGAAAATTTGAATGTAACTGAAATAGTATTATAAATTCTTAAAATAAAACCGTAAAGGGTCCTGTTTTCGGGTATAGTTACGGTTTTATTTTTAGAATTTGTTATACGTATGGAAGGCAACCGAAGAATTTGAGTCAATTTATAATATAATTATTTTACACATGATTTGCTAGAAAACTTATATCAATCATCCTTTTGAAATATGACAAATATATTAAAATTTCATTACAAAACAAATAAAATGTAGACATTCCTAGAAAAAAGTATTATGATAAAAACATAAAATGAAAAAACACAAAGGAGGAAACAAAAATGGAAGAACAAGTAGGAAAAAAAAGATTATCACCAGAAGCAACCATATTATTAACAATAGGAGGATTTGCACTTGCAATTATATTATACAGAATTTTATATTTTTGTATTGCAGGTCGTTAATTAAAAAATAACCTGTACATGCTAATAGCTATCTTTATAAAATATATTTGGATAACTAGTATTAAAGTATGTACAGGTTTTTTGTAGCGTAAAAGGAGAATAAGATGAAACAAATAAAAAAAATAGGAATCATAGCCATATTATTTATGCTATTATTTTTAAGCAGACAAGAAATTTTAGCCAATAGTTTAACACAAAATTTAATTAGAAGAGAATACACAAAAGAATATAAAGAATATTTACAACTAACCGAAGAAGAAAGACAAAAAGTATTACCACCAAGAATGTTTGAAGTAGAAGAATCAACAAAAGAAATTAAAAATCCATTAAGATTAGCTAGAAGTGTTGGAAATGCTTTAACACCAAAATTTTCATTAAAAGATGTAATTGGAGAAAATGTAGTAGCTAAAAATCAAGGAGTGACCAATTCTTGTTGGTGTTTTGCTACCATGTCTTCATTAGAAACTAATTTAGCTTTAACAGAAGATAAAGAAAAAGTATATGACTTCTCAGAAAAACACATGAATTATGCTACTAGTCAAAGTTTCTTAAATGATGCTAAAAATGAAAAAGGATTTAATAGACAAGTAAAAGACGGAGGGAATTGGTGGAGTGTAGTTCCTTATTTAACAAATGGAGCAGGAGCCATTAAGGAAAGTGATATGCCATTTGAAAATAATGAAGACAATATTGATATTAGTACCATTCAAAACAAAGAAGTAGTTAGTCAAGTATATGATACAAAAACATTTCCTTCTTATGAAGTAACACAAGTAACACAAGAAATTAAACAAACAATAAAAGATCATATAAAAACCTATGGTTCAGTTTTTGCACAAATACATGGAGCCAATATTTTGTCAGATTATTACAATCAAGAAACAGGAGCAATCTATTGTGATAATAAAGAAAATTGTCCAACCGATCATGCTATATCGATTATTGGCTGGGATGATGATTATGCGATTGAAAATTTTAATCAAAAGCATCAACCTAAAAACAAAGGAGCTTGGATAATTAGAAATTCTTGGGGCGAACAAGTAGGAAAACAAGGATTGATGTATATCTCTTATGAAGATATAAATATCTATACCAATATGAATGGAATAGTGAAAGCATCTAGTAGTAAAAATTACGAAAATATATATCAATATGATGATTTTGGAGCATCACAAGTATTAACTGTACAATCTTCAAAAATTTATATTGCTAATTTGTTTGATAAAAAGACGCAAGGAAAAGAATATCTAACACAAGTAGCCATCGATGTACCAGATAAAAGTACTTGCAAAGTATTTATTAATCCTAAAAATGACAATAAAGCAAAAAGTAATTTACAACCAATTACATTAAAAGAGGGGGATACGAAAACAATTGAAGCTGGTTATCATACCTTAGAATTTGCAAAAGCAATTGAAATAACTGGAAATCAATTCGTAGTTGTAATAGAAATACAAGGAACAAGAGAAAATCAAACATCCTTTTCGACAGAAGCAAAATTATCAGATTCTAAAAATGAAGAAATGAAAAAGATTACAATATTTGATAATGTAAAAGTAGAAAGTGGAAAATGTTTCTATACAGATGCAAAAATGATTGAAAGTAATGTATGGCAAGATTTATCAAAATTTAGTAGTGAAAGTAATCAAATATTAAATTCAGATACTACCATTAAAGCTTTTACTGTATCAAAATCAGATAATGTACAAGAAAATCCAAGTGA
This sequence comes from Clostridia bacterium, assembly GCA_022795075.1. Classification (GTDB taxonomy): domain Bacteria; phylum Bacillota; class Clostridia; order TANB77; family CAG-508; genus CAG-269. The sequence continues at coordinate 22,786 of JAAWGB010000006.1, forward strand.
AGAAGAAACACCAAAAGATGAACAAAAAGGTCAAAATTCAAATTTTGATTATGCCAAAAGTGAACTTAAAAAAGTAAAAATAGATACTTCAACACAATCAGCAACCATGGAAATAGAAGTAAATGGCGTTATCAGAAATGAAAAACAAGAAGATTGTGAATATTATTACTATTTAGCACCAAATAAAACTCAACAAAATATACAAAATTGGACCAAAATAACAGAAAAACAAAATGATAGGAATAAATTATCATTTACAATAGATTTAAAAGATTTACAAAGTGATTTTGAAAACTATCAAGATCTTTATGAAACTGAAAATGTATATTTGTATATAAAAGAGATTGCAAAAGATGGAGAAAGTGAGTCTGTTAAAATTTCAGATCCAATGTTATTAGAACCAAAAGATGATACAGAAATTTATATTGATAATGTAAAAATTGATTTTTCAAATTCTGGCAATATAGAAAATAAACCTTTCGATAATTCAATTACTTCATCTACAAAGGATGATACTGTGGCTAAAAAGATATTACCAAATACTGGTATGCAAACGTTATTCATTTTTATGGTGATGTTAGCAATTATTGGAGTAGGTGTTTATAAATATATGAGATATAAAAATTTAAGTAAATATATTAAATAGTTAATTTTGCAAGAAAATAAAAAATGCTTAAAAAAGTGATTCTTAAAGCTAATGAGACTCCACTTAGGAAGTAGCATCATAATAATATAAATATAGATGAAAACTCTCGGTTTCCTTACATACGTATAACAAATTCTAAAAATAAAACCGTAACTATACCCGAAGACAGGACCCTTTACGGTTTTATTTTAAGAATTTATAATACTATTTCAGTCACATTCGAGTTTTCATCTATATTTATATTATTATGATGCTACTTCCTAAGTGGAGTCTCATTAGCTTTAAGAATCACTTTTGGGGCATTTTACTAGCATAAATTTGATGGATTTTCAGTAAACGGTAACGATTTTATTGCAAAAATTCGTAAAACCCTTGACAAAATCCAAAAAAAGATGTAAAGTATAATAGCATTACAAAAAACCTTTAATTGAAATGAGGTAGTAACATGGAAAAAAACGTTGAAATTAGTATGTTAAATCAAATATATGGAAAGTTATTAACACCAAAACAATATGAAATCATAGAAGATTACTACAATCATGACTTGTCCTTATCAGAAATTGCACAAAACAATGAAATCACAAGACAAGCTGTAAGAGATATTTTAATAAAAGGTGAAAAAAAACTTTATGAATATGAACAAAAACTAAAAACAAAGGAAAAAGAATTAAAAAGACAAAAAGAATTAGAAAAAATTTTAGTGACCCTAACACAAATTCAGAAAAATGAAGCAAATCAAGAAATAGGTAACCAATTAAAAACAATAAAAAAAGAATTAAAAAAATGGATGTAAACGATTATAAGTAAACAAGGAAGGAAAGTGATAAAATGGCTTTTGAAGGATTATCTTCTAGATTACAAGAAATAACTAGAAAAATCAGAGGGAAAGCAAGAATAACAGAATCTGACTTAAAAGAAATGTTAAGAGAAGTAAAACTTGCCCTTTTAGAAGCAGATGTTAACTATAAAATTGTAAAAGATTTTATAGTAACCATTCAAGAAAAAGCCTTAGGTCAAGATGTACTAAAATCACTAACACCAGGACAACAAGTTATTAAAATCGTAAAAGACGAATTAGTAGAATTGCTTCGGAGGAACAGAAAGTAAAATCAATTTTACACCCAATCCGCCAACCATTATCATGTTAGTAGGGTTGCAAGGGTCAGGAAAAACAACAACAGCTGGAAAGCTTGCGAATCTATTAAGAAAACAAGGAAAAAATCCTTTGTTAGTAGCTTGTGACATATACCGACCAGCAGCAATTAAGCAATTGCAAGTAGTAGGAAAACAATTAAATATACCAGTATTTGCGAATGAAACTTCAAAAGATGTTGTTCACATTGCCAAACAAGCCATATCAACAGCCATTTCAAAACTAAATGATGTTATTATTTTAGATACAGCAGGGCGTTTACATATTGATGAAGCTTTAATGGAAGAATTAAAAAACGTAAAAACCCATACCAAACCACATGAAATTTTGCTAGTGGTAGATAGTATGACAGGTCAAGATGCTGTAAATGTAGCAGAAAAATTTAATGAAACCTTAGGAATAGATGGCGTAGTATTAACTAAATTAGATGGTGATACAAGAGGAGGAGCTGCCTTATCTGTCAAAAAAGTAACCAATAGACCAATTAAATTTGCAGCAACAGGTGAAAAATTAAGCGACATTGAAATCTTTCATCCAGACAGAATGGCAAGTCGAATTTTAGGAATGGGAGATATCTTATCTGTTATAGAAAAAGCAGAAGAGGCATTTGATTTAGAAGAGGCAGAAAAATTAGAAAAACAATTCAAGAAAAAAGAATTAGATTTAGACGATTATTTAGCCCAACTAAGGCAAGTCAAAAAAATGGGATCATTTTCATCATTATTAAAAATGATACCAGGAATGAATCAAATTAAAGACTTAAAAGTAGATGACAAAGAATTTGAAAAAATAGAAGCCATTATCTGTTCTATGACCAAACAAGAAAAAAGAGACACAAAAATACTAAATGCCAGCCGTAGACAGCGTATTGCCAAGGGAAGTGGAACAACGGTACAAGACATTAATAAATTTATAAAATCCTTTGAAATGACACAAAAAATGATGAAACAAATCAAAAACAATAAAGGCGGTATGAAAAAACTGATGAATGGAATTGACGAAAATGCCTTGAAAAATTTTAAATTTTAATATGTTATTAAATTTTTAAGTTAACCGTTTGAATAAAATGCCCAAATAATAGGATAAAAAAGTTAATAGTATTTTAAATTGAGCGGATAACTTATATAAAATTTAGATAGATAGGAAAAAAATGTGGAGGTGAAGAAAAATGGTAAAAATCAGATTACAAAGACAAGGAAAGAAAAGAGCACCATTTTATCATATCGTAGTAGCAGACTCAAGAAGTCCAAGAGATGGTAAAATAATCGAACAATTAGGAACTTATGATCCAATGACAGAACCAGCAACAATTTGTTTAGACAAAGAAAAAGTTGAAAAATGGATTAAAAACGGTGCAAAACCAACAGACACAGTAAAAGCATTAATTGAAAAAGCATAAATGGTTTTTTATGTGTTATCGGTACAAATAAGTACCAAGATACTTTAGATAAAAGAAATATTTTTCGAAATGGAGGAACTAAAAAAAGATGAAAGATATCTTGGAAATAATTATTTTAAACTTAGTAGATAATAAAGAACAAGTCGAAATTAAAGAATTAGAGGGAGAAAAATCAGTCGTATTTGAAGTAAAAGTAGCACAAGAAGATATGGGAAAAATAATAGGAAAGCAAGGAAGACTTGCTAAATCTATTAGAGCCGTTATGAAAGCAGTAGCAGCCAAAGAACAAAAAAGAGTTTCGGTAGAATTTATTGGATAATGGAGTTTATAAAATATGACAAAGTATCTTGAAATAGGTCAAATAGTCAATACATTTGGAATCAAAGGAATGGTAAAAATCAAACCTTTTACAGATGATATTAGAAGATTTGACAAATTAGAAACCATATATATTGAAAACAAAAAAGGTAGAAAAGAATATAAAATCGAAGAAGTAAAATATCATAAAAATATGGTATTGATGAAACTAGAAGGCATCCAAACAGTAGAACAAGCAGATTTATTACGTCAAAGCTACTTATTGGTAGACCGAGACAAAGAAGAACCTTTAGAAGAAGGTGTTTACTATATAGTAGACTTGATAGGTTTAGAAGTTTACACAGATGAGCGACAGTTATTAGGAAAAGTAGATGATATTTTTAATACTGGTAGTAATGATGTATATGTGGTAAAAGATGAAAAAGGAAAACAAGTTCTTTTTCCAGGAACATCAGAAGTTTTAAAAGAAGTAGATTTGGAAAAAGGAAAAATAACCATTCATCTAATACCAGGTTTGATGTAAGACAAAAATAGACTAAAAGCAATCTTTTTTTAGAATAGTTAAAAATTATCTTTCCAAATAAAGCAATAAAAGGGAATAAGAAAGGACGATTATGAAATTTGATGTTTTGACTCTTTTTCCAGAAATGTTTGAACCACTAAAAACAAGTATCATTGGAAAAGCCATAGAAAAAAAGCTAATTAATATGAATATTGTTAATATTAGAGATTTTTCAGAAGACAAACACAAGAAAGTAGATGATACACCGTATGGTGGAGGAGCAGGAATGATAATGCGAGCAGATGTAGTAGATAAAGCTTATCAATCTGTAAAAAAAGAAAACGCAAAAGTTATTTATATGTCACCACAGGGAAAGAAATTAAACCAAAAAATGGTCGAAAAATTAAGCAAAGAAAGTCATCTTATTATACTATGTGGACATTATGAAGGAATTGACCAAAGAATTATTGATAAGATTGTGGATGAAGAAGTATCCATAGGAGACTATATATTAACTGGTGGAGAAATTCCAGCTATGGTACTAATAGACAGTGTAAGTAGATATGTAGAAGGTGTTTTAAAACAAGATTCGATACAAGAAGAAAGTTTTTCAAACGGTTTACTAGAATATCCACAGTATACTAGACCAGAAGTATTTGAAGGAAAAGCAGTTCCAAAAATATTGTTATCTGGGCATCATGAAAATATAGCAAGATGGCGTAAAGAAAAATCAATTGAAATGACTAAAAAGAAAAGACCAGATTTATTAGAAAATAATTAGGAAACGAAGTGCTAGGCAAAGCACCGCTCGTAAATTAAAAGAAGGAGGGAATTCTAAATGGATATTATAAAATCTATTGAACATGAACAATTAAAAAACAAAATACCAGAATTAAAAGTTGGTAATACTGTTAAAGTACACGTAAGAATCAAAGAAGGAAACAAAGAAAGAATCCAAGTATTTGAAGGAATTATCATTAAAGTACAAGGTGGAGGCGTAAATCAAACATTTACAGTTAGAAAAATTTCATATGGAGTAGGTGTTGAAAAAACATTTTTAGTACACTCACCATTAGTTGAAAAAGTAGAATTAGTAAGGGTAGGTAAAGCAAGAAGAGCTAGATTATTCTACTTAAGAGATAGAGTTGGAAAAGCTGCTAAAACCAAAGAACAAATAGGTGCAAGAATTGAAGATAGAGAAATCATCATCAAAGAAGATTTAGCAGAAGAACCAGTAGAGCAAACAACAGAATCTGTTGAAACACCAGTAGAACAAGCAACAGCTACTACTCAAACTGCTACAGAGGAAACAACAACTCCAGTAGTAGAAGAAACAAAAGTTGAAACAGCACCAGAAGAAGCACCAACTATTGAAACGCAAAATGTTACTGTTCAAGAAACAGTAGATACAGTAAAAGAAGAGCCAGTAGAAGATGTGAAAGCTGAGCCAGAAGAAAATAAACAATAGAATAAAAAATTTGCAATTTAATAATAGTTTTAATAACATGGCAAAAAAATAATAAAATAAAAATGATTAATCTGTCAAACTATTTCGAATAGTAAATGTAAGGAAGTATTTTCCATCTTAACATTTTTATTTTATTATTTTTGCCATTGTAATAAATTATATACTAAAGTATAATAAGTTTGGATTATTTTAGATGTTATTAGATGGAAAACATATCTTCCATATGATAGAAACCAACAGGTTTATTTATCAAAAACTTAGCTGCTTTTAAAGCACCTTCAGCAAACACATTGCGAGAATATGAAGTATGTTTTAATTCAAATGTTTCAAACTCTCCAAAAAATTGAACAACATGTTCACCAACAATATTTCCACCACGAATTGAATTCATACCAATTTCATTTTTATTTCTTTTTTCACGTTTATCATGCCTATTATATTCACAATAAAGATTATTTCCAAGAGCAGTATTAATAGAATCAGCAAGCATTTGAGCTGTTCCACTTGGGCTATCTATTTTTCGATTATGATGTGTTTCGGTTACTTCAATGTCAGTATCTTTTAATAAAGGAGCAAGCCATTGTACTAATTTTTTCATAATCATAATATCATAAGACATATTGGCTGATTTGAAAATAGGAATTTGCTTACTAAATTCTTCAATTATTTTTTCTTCCTCGTTTGAAAATCCAGTAGTAGCAATAACGATAGGTACATGATTTGCAACAGCATATTCTAAAATTTTAAAAGTAGCAACTGGCACAGAAAAATCGATAATGACATCAGGCTTTTCTATAATATCTTCAATCTTATTAAATACAGGAAAAGCGAATTCACCAGTCACATTTTTATCAAATCCACATTTTAAAACAAAATTATCACTTTGTTCGACTAAATCACAAACAATTTGTCCCATTTTTCCGCTACATCCATTTACCATTACTTCTAACATATTTTTTTCATTCCTTTCTACCATTAATATTTGATACAATAAGAACTTTCTCTATTTTAAGAGGAAAGTTCCATATTGTATATATGTGTTTTATTTTTGTTGTAGTTTTAATAGTTCTGTTTTTAGTATATTTTCTTTTGATTCACTCATCTTTGTTAAAGGCAATCTAGGAATGCCAAAATCGTAGCCTAGTATGTTTAGCGCTGCTTTTACAGCAATAGGATTGACTTCACTAAATAGAGCTTGAATCAAAGGGATAGCATCTAGTTGCATTTGTTTTGCTTTAGCAAAATTACCATCTAAGAAATTTTGAACCATAGTATGGGTATACGCTGGCATAACATTTGATAAGACAGAAATTACGCCAATTCCACCAATCGATAAGATTGGTAAAACTTGATCGTCATTACCAGAATAAATCTGTAAAGCATCTCCACATAAATGAGCAATTTCGGCAACTTGTGATAAATTTCCACTAGCTTCTTTTATAGCTACTATATTTTCTATTTTTGAAAGTTCCAAACAAGTTTTAGGTTCAATGTTGACACCTGTTCGACTAGGTACACTATAAAGAATAATTGGCAAAGAAACATTTTTAGCAATTTCCTTGTAATGAATAATTAAACCATTTTGTGTACATTTATTGTAATAAGGGGTAACAATTAAAAGTCCATCAACACCTAACGTTTCAATTTTTTTAGAGTATTCAATTACTTGTTTGGTGTTGTTTCCACCTGTGCCAGCAATAATTGGTACTCTTCCATGAGAAGTTTGAATGGCACATTGAATGGTTGCTATTTTTTCTTCTTCTGTCATAGTAGAGGCTTCTCCTGTTGTTCCACAAACAATAATTGCATCTACTTTGTTTTGAATTTGGTTTTCTACTAGTTTTTCAAATTCTTTTAGATTGACACCGTTTTCATCAAAAGGTGTGCTAATGGCTGTTCCACAGCCTTTGAATAAAATTTTTTTCATAGAATCACTCCTAAAAAGAGTATGGTGATACAAATGTATTTACATTTGTATGATATAGAAATTATATTACAAAAAATGAAAAAAAGAAATAGAAAAGAAGAATTATTTATTTTTGTTAAATCATTTCACAGATAAAAACAAACATTTTATTAAAAAAATGAATTAGGAAGTTACAAAAAATATTATATCACTACTAGCAATTAAAGAAAATTCAAAAATAATGAAAGAATTAAAATAATAAATAGGATGAATTTTTTTTGATTAGATTATTTACGAAATCAACATAATATGGTAAAATATAGTTGTAGCAATTTTGTTGAGTTTCGACACGCAACTGCCAATGTATTGGTAGAAAAAGGAGGAAATGGTATGTTTTTTAAAAAGAAAAATACAATTTGGGCATGGACATGCAACGGCAAGTGGATACAAATAGAAAAAGTGGAAAAACAGATGGATGATTTTTTGCAACGGATTTCTAAATTAGAAGATATCAAAGTCTCAAAAAAGCGGTACTATACTAAACGACACAGCAGAGGAAATATAACATATATATACGTCAAAATAAAGTACTCTGAAAAATTAAGAGAGGAGGTTTGGTATCATTGTTATGCAACAAATGTTGTATTGAGTGAGAATCCTCCTTGCTAAAAAGTAAAAAATGATGCCATGGCACCCATAGCCGAAAAAAGCTAGAAGGTATTCTATGTTAGGATACCTTCTAAGCTTTTTTATATTATAGGAAAGTTCTCCTAGTAGGAGGAGTTTCTGTACAAGATAGATATGGGAATTTAAGAATTACTTTGCAATTTTCATAAGCAAGCAACAGGCGTGGCATAAAAACTAATTTAAAAGTTCAAAAAATTTTAATCATGCAACTGTTGTTCTTATGATAATGGTAGAAAAAAATAAATATTGAACACCCTGTGCGGACTTTAAATAAAATAACCTCTGAATAGTTACAAATAAATAGACAAAAAAGTAAAAAACACTTGAAATTTATTCTAAAATATAGTATACTAGGTATGTCAAAAAAGACATACCTTTTACTTAGCTTTCAGCCAAGCACCAAAACTTTAAGCTCAGTTAAAGGGAAAACAAAAAATAAAAGGTGTACGTTTGAAAAGTCAAACGGTTTGGACCTTAAGGAAGGAGAAAACAATGACAAAAGAAAGAAAACAAGAAGTCATTAATACACATAAAAGAGAAGAAAACGATACTGGTTCACCAGAAGTACAAATCGCTCTTTTAACAGAAAGAATTAATGAATTAACCGAACATTTAAAAATTCACAAAAAAGACAATCACTCAAGAAGAGGACTTTTAAAAATGGTAGGAAAAAGAAGAAATCTTTTAAACTATTTATCTAAAAAAGATATCAACAGATATAGACAAATAGTTGAAAAATTAGGATTAAGAAAATAAAAAACAAAGCCCATAGCTTATTTGGCATGGGCTTTTTGTTGATTTATTAGAAAATCAAAAAACAGCCAAAAAAATATTAAAATAAGCAAGAATTTAGGTAAGTAGCTTGTATAATATACTAGTATAATTCCAATAATAGTACATTATAGAGGTTACAATCTAAACTTGCTTGAAGAAAAGAGGAGGAAAAAATATGTTTAAAACTTATGAAACAGAATTAGCAGGAAGAAAGCTTGTAATTGAAACAGGAAAAATGGCAGGTTTAGCCAATGGAAGTGTATTAGTAAGATATGGAGACACATGTGTATTAGTTAATGTAACAGCATCAAAAGAACCAAGAGAAGGAATTGATTTTTTTCCATTATCAGTAGATTTTGAAGAAAAATTATATTCCGTAGGAAAAATTCCAGGAGGATTCTTAAAAAGAGAAGGAAAACCAAGTGACAAAGCAATTTTAACATCAAGAGCAATTGATCGACCATTAAGACCACTATTTCCAAAAGACTTTCGAAATGATGTAGTGGTAGTAGGAACCGTATTATGTGTAGAACAAGATAACTCACCAGAAGTAGCAGCCATGATAGGAGCAGCATCAGCTTTAGCTATTTCAGACATTCCATTTAATGGACCAACCGCAGCAGTAGCAGTTGGATTAGTAGATGGAGAAATCATCATCAATCCAACCATAGAACAAAGAGAAAAAAGTGATTTAACCTTAACGGTAGCAGCAACAGAAAAGAAAATAACCATGATTGAAGCAGGAGCTAACGAAGTTCCAGACAATATCATGTTAAAAGCAATCAAAGAAGCACACAAAGAAATCAAGAAAATTTGTAAATTTATCAATAAAATACAAAAAGAAATAGGAAAACCAAAATTTGCCTACCAATCTTTTGAAGTTGACCATGAAGTATATGAATTTATAGAAACAAACTTCAAAGAAGAAATGAAAGAAAAAGTACAAGAACAAGACAAAGAAACAAGAGACAAAAATATTGATGCCTTGACACAAAAAATTGAAGAAACCTATACAGAAAAAATGGGACAAGAATCATTTGAAGAACATCAAGCAGACATTGCAGAAGCAATCTATAAATTAGAAAAAAAATGTGTCAGAGAAATGATTTACTTTGAACATAAAAGAGTAGATGGAAGAAAATTAGACGAAATTAGACCATTATCATGTGAAGTAGGATTACTTCCAAGAGTACATGGTAGTGCTTTATTCACAAGAGGACAAACACAAGTTATGTCAATTGCAACATTAGGAATGATTAGTGAAGAACAAGTCTTAGACGGAATTGATACCGAAGAATCCAAAAGATATATGCACCACTATAATTTTCCAAGCTATTCAGTAGGAGAAGCAAGACCAAGTAGAGGACCAGGAAGAAGAGAAGTCGGACATGGAGCTTTAGCAGAAAAAGCCTTAGTACCAGTATTACCTTCTAAAGAAGAATTTCCATATGCCATTCGAGTGGTATCAGAAGTATTATCTTCTAATGGATCTACTTCACAAGCAAGTATCTGTGGAAGTACGTTATCACTAATGGATGCTGGTGTACCAATTAAAAGACCAGTTGCTGGTATTTCAACAGGATTGGTGACCAACCCTGATAATGACGATGATTATGTAATGTTAGTGGATATTCAAGGGTTAGAAGATTTCTTTGGTGATATGGACTTTAAAGTAGGAGGAACTTCACAAGGAATTACAGCCATTCAAGTAGATATCAAGTGTGATGGTTTAACTTACGATATTATCAAAGAAGCATTTGAAAAAACGAAAAAAGCAAGACAATACATTTTAGATGACATTATGGCGCCAGTTATTAGCAAGCCAAGAGAAGAAATTTCTCAATATGCCCCAAGAATTGTAAGTACACAAATCAAAGTAGATAAAATAAAAGATGTTATTGGACCAGGTGGAAAAATGATTAATAAAATCATTGAGGAAACAGGAGTAAAAATTGATATTGAAGAAGATGGGCAAGTATTTATCTATTCAAATGACAACGAAAAGGCAATTCAAGCTTTAGAAATGGTAGAAGATATTGTAAGAGAAGTAGAAGTTGGTGGCATCTACTATGGAGAAGTTAGTCGTCTAATGAATTTTGGAGCTTTTGTTGATTTGGGATGTGGCGGAAAAGAAGGTTTATTACACATTTCAAAAATATCAAAAGAAAGAATCAAAAACATTGAAGATGTACTTCATGTTGGAGATATGGTTACTGTCAAAGTAATTAACATCGATGAGCAAGGTCGAATTAACTTAAGTATGTTAGACTTTAACGAAACAAAATCCAATGAAGAATAAAAGGGGGCAAAGCCCCCTTTTTCAATGAGAAATCTAAAAACGAGAATATTACAGATATGCTAAGCTGAGTTCTACCAAGAAATGAATGTCATCTTCTGATAAGCTATAATAACCATTTTGGATTCGTGACAATAACTCTGGATTTTGCGATAAAAAGTAGTTTTCTTTTATTTTATCACAAATCTCATCAGATTTTTCGACATTGTGCACCCAAATCCATCCTGCTAAGACATTAAGAAGCCTACCTGCTTCAAATACCATAGCCTCATATTGATCTGTGGTTATCGATACTTCATTGTTAGTTCCCATTTTAATACCTCCTGAAAATTCTTTATGCTTGTTGGATTCTACAATAGATAACTATATTATAAAACAATCAACATAAAAAGTGAAGGGAGAGTGAAAATTTTTTGTATAGTGGAGTTTGCAATTTTTGAGAGGATAAATGCTAGATTTGTTTATATAAAAAATAAAATATTTGTACAATTATATTTAAATCTCTTTATTAATATTAAGAAATCATATATAATAAAAAAAGGGAGGAAAAATTATGGAACAAAACCAAACAAGAAAAAAGCACAAAATCAGTTATTACCTATCATTAGCCTTTTTACTTGTAGGCTTATACTTTGCGTATGAATTCTATCAACAAAGTAACTTTCATGATTTTATAAGAAGCGAAACCAATCTTTATACCTCTCATTTCAAAAGAGACAAAGAAGTAACCTATCAAGGCAAAAGAACCTATAAAATAGAAAATCCCGAATATAATGATGCCATGTTTTATAAAAAAGTAAAAGTAGAAAAAAATCAACCATATAAAGTAAGCTGTATGGTAAAAACAAACAATGTACAAGCAAAAGAAGAAATAACGGGATTAGGAGCACAAATATCCATAGAAGGAACCACAGAACGATCTGTTGCCATAGCCAAGACACAAGACTGGCAAAAAATAGAACTAATATTTAATAGTAAAAATAGGGAAGAAATAAACATTGGATTTCGATTAGGAGGCTATTTAGGAGAAGTAAAAGGAGAAGCTTGGTTTGCAGAATTTAGTATAGAAGAAGGAATACCAGAAAAAAATAGTAATTGGAAATTTGGTTGTTTCATCTATCGAACCACAGACGTAACAATCAATCAAAAAAGAGTGCAACTAGAAGTAACTCGGAAACGATGTAAAAGACATTACCAATACCATTCATTTATTTGAAAACTCATGTAGAAACCTGTCTAATGGAAAAATGACAGCAGAATGTGACATATATCAAATAGAAACTCCTTTAACGACATTATCCTATGATGACGAATTTGGCTATTTTGTAGCACCAGAAGATGTAGAAAATCATATAAAAGATACTATATCATCAAAAGACTATGATCATATTTTTATTATAGTAAGACTTCGGAGATGAAGAGCACGAAAATGACATCCAAGTAAATGATTGGATAGGCTTAGGTTCAATGGATTATTATGGAATTGGATTTTCTAACATACGTTTACCAAACGATTCGAAAAGTTATATATACAAATACAACCAAAGAATTAACACATTTCCAGAAGAAGTATTTTTACACGAATTTTTGCATTCCTTAGAAAGAAATGCCGAAGAATATGGATACCAAAGACCAGCATTACATGATTACCAAAAATATGGTTATCAAAACGAAATATTAGTTGGACAAAAAAAATGGTATACCGACTATATGAATCAAACTATTCACACAACACAAGGAAAAATAGGCTTACCACAAGAAATATACACATTCAAACCAGCTAAAAATACTAATTTTGAGTATGCCTATAAAATGGAAGAAGTATTTAAAGAACCAGAAAACATCCTAGAAGAAATAAAAGAACTAATAACCAATATAACCAAAAAGCTAACAAAAAACTAGAATAGGGATAGTGGGGAAGTTCCTTAAATATCTCTGTTTATTGTAAAATAAAAAAGAAAGAAGGAACAAACCGTGAAAGTATCAGAATTCAATTATGAATTACCAGAAGAATTAATTGCACAAACGCCAATCGAAAAAAGAGACACATCAAGACTAATGGTATTAAACAAACAAAAACAAAATATAGAACATAAAATATTCAAAGACATAATAGACTACTTGGAACCAGGCGATGTATTAGTTAGAAACAATACAAAAGTCATACCAGCAAGAATATATGGAAAAAAAGAAACAGGAGCCAATGTTGAATTTTTGCTTTTAAATAACATAGAAGGAGATAATTGGGAATGTATAGTGCGACCAGGAAATAAGCTTCATGTTGGGACAAAGGTAATATTTGAACAAGGAATCTTAAAAGCCCAAGTATTAGAAATCATGGAAGGTGGAACAAGGAAAGTAAAATTTTATTACGAAGGAATATGGAATGAAATATTAGACAAAATAGGATTAATGCCTTTACCACCTTATATACATGAAGAACTAAAACAAAAAGAAAGATACCAAACAGTATATGCCAAATATAATGGTTCAGCTGCAGCACCAACAGCAGGCTTACATTTTACAGAAGAATTACTAGAAAAATTGCAAAAAAAAGGAGTAATCATAGCCAATGTAACCTTACATGTTGGAATAGGAACATTTCGACCAGTAAAAGAAGAAACAGTAGAAGACCATAAAATGCATGCAGAACATTACTACATCAAACAAGAAGATGCCGATAAAATCAATCAAGCAAAGCAAAAAGGCAAAAAAGTCATTGCAGTTGGAACAACATCTTGTAGAGTATTAGAAACGGTAACAGATGAGAATGGATATATCAAGCCAACACAAGGAGACACACAAATATTTATTTATCCAGGCTATCAATTTAAAATATTAGATGGACTCATCACTAACTTTCATTTACCCCAATCAACCTTATTAATGTTAGTATCAGCCTTAGCAGGAAAAGACTATATCATGAAAGCTTATGAAGAAGCAGTAAAAGAAAAATATCGTTTTTTTAGTTTTGGAGATGCCATGTTTATTCAATAGATTAATCAATAAAAAATAAAGGATAGGTTTTACAGACCTGTCCCAAAAAACACATTTAGGGGTAATTAGTGCCTGTCCCCAAACACACATCGAGGGGTAATTGGTGCCTGTCCCCAAACACACCAAAAAAGGAGAAAATAATAATGAAATCAGCTGTAACATATGAATTATTGCATGAATGCAAACAAACAGGAGCAAGAAGAGGAGTGATCCATACACCACATGGTGATATTCAGACACCTGTGTTTATGCCAGTGGGAACACAAGCAACAGTAAAATCCATGACACCAGAGGAATTAAAAGAGGAGATAAAAGCAGAGATAATTTTATCAAATACCTATCATCTATATTTAAGACCAGGAAGCAAAATTGTGAAAGAGGCAGGAGGATTGCACCAATTTATGAATTGGGATAGACCAATTTTGACAGATAGTGGAGGTTTCCAAGTATTTAGCTTAGGTGATTTGAGAACAATTTCGGAAGAAGGTGTAGAATTTAAGTCACATTTAGATGGTAGTAAACACTTTTTTACGCCAGAAAGTGTAATGGGTATAGAAGAAGACTTGGGAAGTGACATCATGATGGCTTTTGATGAGTGTGTAGAATATGGAGCAAGTTATGAATATACCAAACAATCGATGGAAAGGACTACTAGGTGGGCTAAAAGATGTAAAGAAGCTCACGAAACTGTAGATAAACAAGCTCTTTTTGGTATTATTCAAGGAGGTTTTTATAAAGATTTAAGAGATAAAAGTACACAAGATTTAATTGACTTAGACTTACCTCGGATATGCAATTGGTGGAATTAGTGTAGGAGAACCAAAAGAAGAATTTTTAGAAATTTTAAAATATACAACTCCTAAAATGCCAAAGAATAAGCCTAGATATTTAATGGGAGTAGGAACACCAGATTATTTAATAGAAGCAGCTATGGCAGGAATTGATATGTGTGATTGTGTATTACCAACTAGAATTGCTAGAAATGGAACAGCTATGACATCACATGGAAAAGTAGTGGTAAGAAATGCTACTTATGAAAGGGATTGGAGGCCATTGGATTTGGAATGCAATTGTTACACTTGTAAAAATTACACAAGAGCGTATATCAGGCATTTAGTCAAGACAAACGAAATATTGGGTGATAGATTATTGTCGATTCATAATTTAAGGTTCTTGACTAATTTAATGGAAAGAGTTAGAATAGAAATAGAGAATGATAATTTAGGAAATTTCCGAGAAGAATTTTATCGAAAATATGGATATATCAAATAAATGGAGGTATATTATGAATTTAATCGAAGAAAGCTTTCAAAATAAAGAAGAAAAGAAGAAAAAAAGAACTACAAGAATAATCTTGATAGCAATTATTTTAGTAGTTATAATTATTATAGCAATTATTTCTTATCTTATGTATATTCAAAGCACAGTTATGAGATTGACAATTGATGGACAAGCAAATGAGAAATTAAAAAGTTTATTAGTATTTGAAAGTGATGGAACAATCTATGCACCTATTAAAGAAATTGCAGCCTATTTTGGATATGATAGTTTCAATGGGGAATATAGTGAAAAATCTGAAGTACAAAGTAAGTGTTATGTACAAAGTGAAAATGAAATAGCAAATTTTGAATTGGGTCAAAGTAAAATATATAAATTAGATTTAACAAAAAGAAACACAGATTATGAATATGAATATATCAAAAAACCAGTAAAAGCAATTAATGGAGTATTATACATATCAACAGAAGGTTTAGAAAAAGCATTTAATATTAGTTTTGACTATAACCAAGAAACTAATCGAATAACAATCTATACCATGCCATACTTATACAAGTATTATGCCAATACAATATTAGATTATGGCTATACCTCATTAGATAATACATTTGTCAATCAAAAAGCTATATTAGATAATTATTTGATTGTATCAAAAGATGATAAACAACAAGGTGTTATAAAGGTAGATGGGACAACAATCTTAGAACCAAAATATGATAGCATAACTTATTTGATAAACACAAGTGATTTTTTAGTAGAAAATAATAAAAAAGTAGGAATTATGTCAGCAAACAGTGAAACAAAAGTAAGAATTATGTATGACAATATAGAAATAATGGACAGTGATTTAGGATTATATGTGGTTAAGCAAGATAATAAATATGGCGTAATCGATGTTAGAGGAACAATTAAAATATATATCGAAAATGATGAAATTGGAATTGACATTTCAAAATTTTCACAAAATAATATAAAAAATAAATATATACTAGCCGATAACTTAATTCCTGTAAAAAAGGATGACCTATGGGCATTATATGATAAAAACGGAAATCAGCTTACAGACTACAAATATGATAGTTTTGGATATATTGCATCGAATAATAGAGAAGCTGTAAACTTGTTAGTGATTCCAAATTATAATGTATTAGTAGCTTGTAGAAATGAAAAATATACACTAATTAATGCGTTTGGTTCAGAATTAATTGCAACAGTAGCAGATGATATTTATATGACAATTAATGGAGCAGAAGGAAAACATTATTATATAGCAATTAATGACAAAAGGGTGGATGCTGAAGAATGGATGGACTCAAACGGAATTACACAAAAAACAGGAGCAGCAAGTAGTCAAACAAAAAACAACTCAACAGCTAACCAAAATAATAATCAGTCAGGAAATCAAAATAAGCAAAACAATAATGAACAAAATCAACAAGAAGAATCAAATAATAATGGTAATAATGATGACAATGAAGAAGATAATAATGGTAACGATAATCAAAATGACAATGAAGAAGATAATAATAACAATGATAATCAAAATGATAATGAAAATAATGATGAAAGCAATTATGACAATGGTGAAGAAAGACAAAATGAAGAAGAAAATAATTTTGAACAATAGAATTAAGGATTTAGGACAAAACCTAAGTCCTTTTTATTGTTGTAAAGGAAATCTACTGATACAATAATAATATATTTTATGCAAAAAAATAAAAAAATGAAAAAAAATTCCAAAACAGTTTACAATTTAAAAAAAGTTGTATACAATATATAAAAAAGAAGAAAAATGTCAAAAAAAACATAACAAAAGAAAATAAGGAAGAAAGGAAGTACATCCATGAAAATATTGATGTTAACATGGGAATATCCACCAAGAGTAGTAGGAGGAATTGCAAGAGTAGTCTATGACTTATCAAAAACATTATTAAAAGATGGTCATGATGTAACAGTAATAACCTATCGTGATGGAGAAACACCTTATTTTGAAGATGACAAAGGAGTAAAAGTATATCGAGTAGACAATTACATGATAAATCCAAATAATTTTATTGATTGGGTTATGCAAATGAATTTCAATATGTTAGCCAAAGCAAATGCAGTAATAGCTGAGCAAGGAAAATTTGACGTTATTCATGCACATGACTGGCTAGTAGCCTATGCTGCTAAAACACTAAAGAATTCTTATAACATTCCAATTGTATCTACCATTCATGCAACAGAAGCGGGAAGAAATAGTGGAATACATGATGAACAACAAAGATACATCAATGATACAGAATGGATGCTAACCTATGAATCAGCAGAAGTAATAGTAAACAGTAACTATATGAAAAATGAACTACAAAAATTATTTGGTTTACCATACGAAAAAATCAATGTAGTAGCAAATGGAGTCAATTTGAATCTATTTAATGGAATAGAAAGAGACTATGATTTCAGAAGAAAATATGCAATGGACAACGAAAGAATCATCCTATTTATGGGAAGATTAGTTTATGAAAAAGGAGTGCAACATCTCATTTCAGCTATGCCTAAAATATTAGAAGGATATCATGATGCCAAACTTGTCATATGTGGAAAAGGTGGTATGTTAGACGAACTAAAACGACAAGTAGAAGCTATGGGGATAGCCAATAAAGTATATTTTGCAGGCTATATGAGTGGAAAAGATGTACAAAAAATGTATAAAGTAGCAGATGTATCAGTCTTTCCAAGTACCTATGAACCATTTGGAATTGTAGCTTTAGAAGCTATGTTATCAGAAAATCCAGTAGTTGTATCAGACATTGGAGGACTAAATGAAATAGTAGAACATAGAGCCAATGGAATGAAAGCCTATTGTGGAAATCCAAATTCACTAGCAGATTCCATACTAGAATTATTATACGATCATAAACTTTGCAGTGAAATAACTAAAAAAGCCAAAAATAAAGTAAGAAATCAATATAATTGGAGTAAAATTGCGCAAGATACGCACTTTACATACCAAAAAGCAATTTGTCAATCTATGGCAGAAAAACAAAAACGAGAATTGGAACAAGAAAGAGCAAGAAAAACCAAAAAAGCCAAAAATACAGAAAAAGAAATTACCAACTTGCTTAGCTTTAAAAAGCGCCAAGCATACGCATAATAAATATCTAATAAAAAAACAAGAAGGAGGAATGGTAGAAATAAATCAATATTTCTTAAAATTCCTCTTTTTATCGTATCAAAAGGCGAGAATTTTACTAATACAAAAAAACTGTAAGAAAATATCTTCTAGTTTTCTATTATAAAAATGGTAACAATAAAAAGAAAAAAATAATAAAAATTTTCAAATTCTACAAATTTAGCAAAAAAATAGTGTATAATAAAAACAAATGGGGCAGACCTGTCCCAAAAAACACATTTAGGGGCAAATTGGGACAGGCCCTAAACACACAAAAGGGGATAAAGTTCTTTTTGTAGAAAGTGCCAAAAAAGACTGAAACACAGTATTTATACGAAAAATATGCAAAGGGAAGAAAATAGACCTGTCCCAAAAAATACATTTTGGGGTAATTAGTGCCTGTCCCCAAACACACATCAAGGGGGAATTGGTGCCTGTCCCCAAACACACCCAAAAGCATCAACAAGAAAAAAGGAGATAAGAATGAAAAAGAAAATGGAAAAAGAAGAGTTTAAATCAGGTTTTGTGACATTAATTGGAAGAACCAATGTAGGAAAGTCAACATTATTAAATTTGTTAGTAGGAGAAAAAGTGGCAGCCATTGCCAATAAAGTGCAAACTACAAGAACAGCTATTAAAGGGATTGTAAATAGAAAGAATAGTCAAATTATTTTTACAGATACACCAGGGATTCATAAGCCAAAAACAAAGTTAAATGAGACAATGGTAGAAACGTCTTTTTCTAGTATACTAGATACTGATGTTGTTTTGTTTTTGATAGAAGCAAGTAGTACACAAATTGGTAGAGGTGATAGTATTATTATAGAAAAGATAAGAGAGGCAAAGAGAAAAACGATTTTGATTATTAATAAAATTGATTTGGTAAAAAGAGAAAGTCTTTTGAGCTTGATTGAATTATATAGAAAAGAGTATGATTTTGAGGCAGTTATTCCAATTTCAGCAACCAATGAGAAATATAAAGAAGTTATTTTAGAAGAAATTGAAAAGAACTTAAAACCAGGTCCAGCATATTATGATGTAGAGGAATATACCGATCAGACGTTAAGACAATTAGCAGAAGAAACTGTACGTGAGAAGGCTTTAAAGTTATTACAAGATGAGGTTCCTCATGGCATTTTTGTAGAAGTAGAAAAGATGAAACAAAGAAACAATAAACAAGGAGAGGAAATTTATGATATTGAGGTTACTATTTATTGTTTAAGGGAATCGCATAAAGGGATTATTATTGGAAAAAATGGCGAAATGTTAAAACGAATTGGAAGAGCTGCTAGAATTGACATGGAGCAAAATTTTGGAGTGAAAGTGAATTTAAAAACTTGGGTAAAAGTAAAATTAGATTGGCAATCAAATGATACGATTGTAAATAAATTTAAGTTAAAGTAATTGTATAAAAAACCATAAAAATGCAAAAGATAAAATTAAAGGTAAAACTTTAAATAAAGGAGATGGAAACATTGATTAAAAAAATAGCATGGGAAACCTTTAAAAAAACAGGAAATATTGATACATTTATGGAGTTAAAACAAATAGAGGGAATAGAAGAACATGGTTTAGAATCTTTCAAGCAAGATGGAAAGAATAGTTCTTCTTATAATCAAAACAATGTTTTAGATAGTTCTTATGAAAATGGAAAATTCAATCATAATCAATGAGATTGAAAATAGTATAAATGAAGAATTGTTAAAAATAAGAATAAGATAAATAAAAAATTAAGAAACTAGCAAATTAAGAGGAAAGTAAAATGGCAAATATAAAAATAAATGGAATTGTATTAGCAGAAAGTAATATGGGAGACTTTGATAAAATGCTTACAATATTAACACCTAATATGCGGAAAAATTTCGTGTGTTGCCAAAGGAGCAAGAAGACCCAAAAGTGCTCTTTTGGGTGGCACCCAAATATTTTGTTTTGGAGAATACTTGGCATTTAAAGGTTCCCAAACTTATCACATAAATTCGGTAGAACCAATAGAAGTATTTTATAATCTTAGAATTGACTTAGACAAGTTGAAGTATGCTGTACATATCAATAAAATTGTGCAAGATGTAACACATGAAAATCAAAATTGTTATAAAATCTTACAATTATTATTAAATACACTTTACACTATATCACAAACCGACCAAAATTTAGATATGGTGTTAGGTGTATTTAAATTACGTCTATTATGTATATTGGGATTTACACCGCAAGTTATAGAATGTGTAAAATGTGGAGAAAAAGAAAAATTAGCAGGCTTTAGCATAAAAGATAATGGGATAAAGTGTAAAATATGTGGAAAATTAGATACAAGTACAATAGAAATTAGTAAAAGTACAGTAAATGCTATAAAGTATACAGTAACAGCTCCAGCTAAAAAATTGTATGCATTTACGTTAAAAGATGATGCTTTAGAGGAATTTAAGCTAGTTACAAAATTGTATTTTAATGAAAAGCTAGAAAAAGAATATAAATTAGAAGATTTGTTTTAAAGTTGACAACCCAAAAATTAATGTATATAATAAAATCATAAAAAAGAAGGGAGCGATTTATATGAAAATAAAAATAACAGGAAAGGAATTAAAAATAACAGAGGCAATTAATGATTATGTAGAAAAAAAATTAGATAGGATTGATAAATATTTTGAAACAGCAGAAGCAGAAGTTACTCTAAAAACAGAAAAAAATGAACAAATAGCAGAAATTTATCTAACAGGAAATGGAGAAAAGTATAGAGCTGTGACAGAAGACAAAGACATGTATGCTTCAATCGATAAAGATATTGACATATTGGAAGGACAAATTAGAAAAGCCAAAACTAAAAAAGAAAAAATGATGAAAGATGCTTCTTTAAAAACAATGGAAACAATAACCAATCCAGTAGCTGAAATTACCAATCAGATTGTAAAAACATCTTATTATGAGATTAAACCAATGTTACCAGAAGATGCAGTTTTAAAATTAAAAGAAAAACCAAGTCACAATTTTTTAGTTTTTATTAATGTAGAAACAGGAAAAGTAAATGCCATCCATAGATTAAAAGATGGGAAAAATTATGGTTTAGTAGAACCAGAAGCATAAAAAAACGAAGATAAAGGAAGTGTAAACTAATAGGATTTGCTTTAAGATATTGCTTTTGTGTTTTGGGTATATAGTAAAAATTTATATAAATGAAAAGGCAGGAAATCAAATCCTGCCTTTATGTATTTTGAAACAAAATAGATAAAAACAAAATTTAACTTCCTACCAAATGAAGATTAGTAACTAACTAAAAATGAAACTATTTCATTTGTTGTTCAGCTTGTTGGATCATTTTTCTAACCATGTTACCACCGATTCTACCAGCATCTTTAGCTGAGATATCTCCATTATATCCGTCTTTTAAATTAACACCAACTTCACTAGCTACTTCATATTTGAATTTGTCTAAAGCAGACATAGCTTCTGGAACTAATTTTTTGTTTGAATTTGTTGCCATCGTTTTTTCACCTCCTGTAATATTACATATAGAAAAAACCTTTGCTTTTTCTAATACTATCATTTGCTAAAAAGAACAAAAATAAACAAGTAATTTTTTCCAAAAAAAAGATAAAAGAATTTTAGAAAAAAATAGATAAACTTCTTAAATTAAAATAATAGGTTGGTAAGCTGTCATAAAACATAAAGAAAAATAAAACATCTCTTGCAAAATGAAAATTTTAAAGCTATAATAAAAAAGCAAAAATAACAAGGAGTGAAAAAACAATATGTATAAATTAGTAGCAATAGACTTAGATGGAACCATGTTAAACCAATATGGAGCTGTTACAGAAAACACAAAAAAAGTAATAAAAAATACGATACAAAAAGGAATAGAAGTAATCATAGCATCTGGAAGACCAAT
Source organism: Clostridia bacterium (assembly GCA_022795075.1). GTDB lineage: Bacteria > Bacillota > Clostridia > TANB77 > CAG-508 > CAG-269. The sequence goes on from JAAWGB010000006.1 coordinate 45,247, forward strand.
TGATTCAATTCAAACAATTGCCAAAGAAATAGGAAGTAGAAACTATTTTATAGCAGGAAATGGAGCTCTTATTTATGATATCCAAAAAGATGAAATTATATATGATAAATTCTTACCAAAACAAAAAATATTAGAAATTATAAAAATATGTGAAGAAAATAGTATTTCTTATAATGTTTATACCGATCAAACTATTTTAGCAACAGCATTAAAATATAATGTTTTATATTATCAAAAAGAAAATTTAAAAAAAGAAGAAAGTAAACAAACTAAAATTAGTATAATCGATAATATGTATGAATATGTGAAAAACAAAAAAGAAGAAAAATATTTAAAAATAACAATTTGTGATGACAATAAAATGGTGTTTCAATCGATTATAAGAAAATTAAGAAAGATAGAAGGAATTGAAGTATTAGATGTTTCACATATGTCACGAAAGACCATCAAACAAGGAACCGAAGAAATAACAATTGAATATTATTACACAGAAATAACTGTTAAAAACGTTGATAAATGGTATGCAATTGAATATTTGATGCAAAAATTGAAGATTCAAAAAGAAGAAGTTATGGCAATTGGTGATAATGTAAATGATAAAATTATGATACAAAAAGCAGGTTTAGGAGTTGTTATGGCAGGAAGTACACCAGAAGTAACGCGGGATTGCAGATTATATAACAGATTCTAATAATGAAGATGGTGTGGCAAAAGCTCTTGAAAAATTTTGCTGAGAACTTAAAAAAGTCCGCAAATGTATTTTCAAAAAATAATCAGACAGAGAATTGAAAGTAATTAAAGTAGAAATTCTTAATTTATTTTATGGAAAGAGTTCGCGCCTTTGGCGTGGAAGGGCGACATAAAACGGATTTAGAATTTCTATGAAAATTACTTGAACGAACTGTCTAATTATTTTTGAAAATACATTTGCGGACAATAAAAAGTCAGTTAAAATTTTAGATAAAGAACTGAATGTTACAGAAATATTACAGTACCATTAACTTTTTGTAACAATAACCAAATACATTGATTTTAAGATAGAATTGCGTTAAAATAAAATAGATAGATATTTGTAAAAAAATATAGAAAAATAAATATTAAGGGAGGAATTTGTCATGGCAACAAATCCAATGCAAAGAAAAGCAAGAAATTCATTTTTATTAGGAATGTTAGTAATGTTATTAATTTCAGGAATCATTATAGGATTATTACTGATGCAATTAATGAATAAAATTAAAAAGGAGAAAGCAGAAAAAGATGCAACTACAAATGCGTATGTATTAACGCAAGACGTAAGTTCAGGACAAGTTATTACAACCGATATGTTAACCAAACAACCTGTTAATCGAAACCTTGTACCAAGTAATGCAACTAGTGACCTTACAATCATTGAAAATTATGCTTTAAAAGATAAAGAAGGTGACGACGTTTACACTAAATATGAAAATAATACAGCAAAACTATATATCAAAAAAGATAATAATCCATATGAAGTAAAAAAAGAAGAAGAAACAGACAATTATTATATTGAAAGAAATGATGAAAAACAGTATTTACAATTAAATAGTGTACCATTAGTAGCAAAAGTAAGCATGAAGAAAAATACATTAATTACAACAGAATTATTAAGCAAAAGTGATAATCCTGTTCAAGATGATGTAAGAAAACAAGAATATAATATGGTAATATTACCAATGGATTTAGTAACAGGAGACTATATAGATGTTAGAATCATGTTGCCATCTGGACAAGACTACATAATCGTTAGTAAAAAAGAAGTAGAAATTCCACAAATAAATGGAATAGATTCAGAAGATACCATTTGGATAAATCTATCAGAAGATGAAATTTTACATATGAGTTGTGCCATAATTGATGCTTACCAAATCAAAGGATCTAAGATATATGCAACCAAATACACAGAAGCAGGAATGCAAAATGCTGCAACACCAACTTACCCAATTAATGAAAGTGCATCAAAATTACTACAAAGTGATCCAAATATTTTAGAAAGAGCAATGAATGAAATTCTAAGCAGATATAGTAATACAAATGCATCAGATTTAAGAAACAATTATATTAATCCAGTAATTAGTAACCAAGGAGAACAAGCACAATCTAATATCGAAACAAATATGCAAGAAAGTACAACCAATTCTAAAAATTCTAGAAAAGAATATTTAGATTCTTTGGCAGGAGTAGTTAAGTAGATTATTAGAAAGAAGGAGAGAAAAACACATATGAAAAAAATAGGGTTTATAGGAGCCTATGATAAAACAGATTTAATTGTATACATAGCTAAAATATTAACAGCATTTAACCAAAAAGTATTAATAGTTGATATAACTGTCAATCAAAAAGTCAGATATATTGTTCCAGCAATAAACCCTTCAACTACTTATATTACTGACTTTGAAGATATTGACATCGCAGTAGGATTTAAAAAAGCAGAAGACATAAAAAGATATTTAGGACTATCACAAGGACAAGAAATGGAATATGACATAGCTTTAATTGATACAGACTCGATAGAAGGATTTGAAAATTTTGAACTAGAAACTGCCCAAAAAAATTATTTTGTAACATCTTTTGATAATTATTCACTAAGAAGAGGACTAGAAATTTTACTAGCCTTACAAAATGAAATCAATCTAACAAAAGTCTTATTTTCAAAGGAAATGTTAAAAGAAGAAGATGACTACTTAAATTTCCTTTCAGTAGGATATAAAGTTAATTGGAACGAATATAAAATTTACTTTCCAATTGAAAATGGAGACTTAAGCGTAATTTATGAAAATCAAAGATTAGGCAAAATAAAATTCAAAAAATTAAGTGTTCAATATAAAGATGGATTAGCTTATTTAGTAGAAGAAATATTAGATAATGTAAGTGAATCCAATATAAGAAGAACTATGAAATTATTAGAAAAGGGCAACTAGTTAAAATATAACAATTAAAAGCTAAATAGAGAGGAAGGAGAATAAATGTCAATTGTAACTTTTTGGAATGATGGGAAAGAACAAACTGGTAAAACACTATCTTTAGCAGCTATTTGTACCTATTTAGCAATTGAACATAACTATAAAGTATTAGTTATTGCAACAGGGTATCAAGACCAAAATTTAGACAATTGTTTTTGGGAACAAAAAGCAAAAACAAAAATGAAAAAAAATTTAGGATTGTTTGGACCTAATACAAGTTTAGCTATGGAAGAAGGAATTTCAGGGTTAATCAAAATGATGAAAAGCAATAAACTATCTCCTAATCAAATCACCAATTACACAAAAATTATATTAAAAGATAGATTAGAAATTCTACCAACCTTCAAAGGAGATAAAAGCGAATATAATGATATCCGAACCTATTACCCAGAAATCATTAACCTAGCCAATGAATACTATGATTTAGTATTGGTTGATGTAGATAAACAAGTACAAGATGATATCGAAGAAACCATTTTAACCAATTCTAATTTAATTGTAGCAAATTTAAGCCAAAGATTAACAAGTATTAATAGTTTTGCAGAATTAAGAGAACAAAGAGCTATACTAAAATCAAGAAAAGTATTACTTTTAATAGGAAGATATGACAAGTTTTCAAAATATAACATAAAAAATGTATCAAGATATTTAGGAGAAAAAAATAAAGTTTCTACCATTCCATATAATACATTATTCTTTGAAGCATGTGAAGAAGCAAGAGTAGTAGATTTATTTTTAAATCTGAAAAGAACAGGTGAAGATGAAAGAAGTAATTTCTTTATAGGAGAAGTAAAAAGAACAGTAGACAATATTATATACCGACTAGAAGATTTGCGATAAACATAAATCAAGGAGGGAAACCTAGAATGACAATAATGAACATCATATTAATAATAGGAGTCATAGCTATTGCAATTTGTGCCATTATGTATGTTATCAAAAAGAAAAAAACAGCAGAAGTTGAAGTAGAATTAGATGTAGACGACAAAACCTATACCATCGAAAAAATGATTGAATTTGTAAAGAAAAGATTAGACGAAATAACTAAAATCAACTTATATGACATAGGTCTTTCTGAAGAAGAATTAAAAAGAAGAAAGAATAAAAAATACGAATTAAAAAAGGCATTAAAAGGCTGTACCTATGGTGATGTAAATGACAAAAAATATGTAAAAGAATTAATTTACGATTTATTAGAAAAGGAATATGGTGTAACAGAAAGCAATATATCTAAAGCAATTCCATTTGATATCCCTTCTCTTTTAACCGCACAAGATAAATTTGATATTTTAATTTATAGTTACAAAAAAGAATTTGGTTATGAGGCATTAACAGAAATTATTAAAAAATACAACTTAGCAACCTTAAAATATGTAGAGGGAGAAACCAAACCTTCTTATGTTATAACTAGCAATGAAATAGAAGATATTTATGAAAAAGAAAATATCGTATTAGACTTTTCCGATAAATTAGCAGTAATTGTTCAAAGAATTTATCAACACTATAAAGGATATAGTGCCATTGATGAAGTAAGAGATATGAACATAGATGGAATATCTGGTGGTGTATCAGGACTTCCAGAAAGTTTCTTAAGCCAAGTTGCACAAGCAGATGGAGATTACTTAGAACAAGTAACAGAACACAAAGTACCAAGAGCATGTGACAGTATATGGATATTTTTCCAAGGTAAGTCCATTCGTTTAGAATTCTTGTCTTTTGGAACCGAAGCAGAACTAAAAAGAGTTTGTCAAAACATTTATAAATACAACAATCCAGGGCAATTATCAGACACCAATGGTTATAAAATCAATGAAATGAAAGATGGTTCTCGTGTTGTTGTAGTAAGACCAAGTTTCTCAGAAACATGGGCATTCTTCGTAAGAAAATTTGACGTAAAACGTTCAACACTAGAACAATGGTTCAAAGGAGAACCAGGATGTGATGAATCTATCGAATTATTAAAATATTTAGTAAAAGGAGCTAGAATTATATCCATTACAGGTGAACAAGGTTGTGGTAAAACCACTATGCTTATGGGAATGATAGAAAACATCTATGAAACCATGAACATCCGTGTTCAAGAAACAGCATTTGAGCTTCACTTAAGAAAAATCTATCCAACAAGAAACATTTTGACTTTTAGAGAAACAGAAACTATATCTGGACAAGAAGGTTTGGACGTTCAAAAGAAAACAGATGGTTCTGTTAACATCATCGGAGAGGTTGCAACTGACCCTGTTGCATCTTGGATGATACAAGCAGCCCAAGTTGCATCTAAGTTTACCTTATTTACGCACCATGCAAAAACCTTTCCAAACTTAGTAACAGCACTTAGAAACTCAATGTTAAGAGCAGGTGTTTTCAAAAACGAAAAAACAGCAGAAGAGCAAGTTGTACAAGTATTAAACTTTGACATTCACTTAACCAAAGACTTTAAAGGAAAAAGATATGTAGAAAGAATCACAGAATGTATACCAGTAGAAGAAAAAAATGAATACACATTTGACCATAGAAACGAAAAAACACTAGAAGGAAAATTTGATAAATTTTTCGATAATGCAACACGCTATTTCGAAAAAATAACAGATAGACAATTATATACCTATAGAAATATATTAGAATATGTAGATGGAGAATACATTATAACTAACCCAATTACACAGGTAAATTTAAAAGAAATGAGAGCAAACATGGATGAAATAGACTTAGACAAATTTGACAGATTTGTAGAAAAACATTGGGGAAATCAAGCAAAACAAACTGTACCAGTAAATAATACTGGACTAGAAGAAGAACAACCAAAAAGACGTGGAAGAAAGACAAAAGAAGCAACTGAAATATAAAATACACATAAAAAGAGGTGAAAAGTAACAAGTGGATAACAATGTAATAAAGTATGTAATGATTGGTTCAGGAGCAGGATTTTTACTTTTGTTAGCAATCTATATGATAATTTCTAAAAAAATGCAAAAATCTGAGTATAAAAAAATACAACAGTTACAACAAGGAACCAAACAAAATAATTTTTCAGCAGAAATATTATTCCAAAAATTATATTTAGCATACATAAAAATACCATTTATAAAAAGATATGTTTTAAAAATTAGAAGAAGACTAGAAATCATAAATGTAGATGATGAATACAGCACAAGAAAAGGAACTGCCAGAATCTTAACAAAAGCACTTTGTATTGTTATACCAATCCTAATTATTACAGTACTAATTACCTCAACGAATATTCTTTTAATGTGTATCTTACTTATTTTTGAAGTATTTATGATTGATACAATAATTGACGGATCTGTCGATAAAATCGATACTAATATTTTAAAAGAACAAATTGATTTCTTCTCAGAAATTAGACATGCTTATCATGAATATAACATGGTAGAAGAGGCAATCTATCAAGTTTCACAAGATGATGAAAAAAATGTATCAAGACAAGGGGAAAAAATATATGAAATATTAATTTCAAATGACCCTGAAACAGAATTAGAAAAATATTATGACATTGCACCAAATAGCTTTTTAAAAGAATTTGCAGGAGTTTCCTACTTAACAAAAGAATTTGGAGATAGAAAAGTCAATCGAGCATCTTTATATTTAAAAAATGTAAACAATATAACACAAGAAATGCAGCTAGAAATTTTGAAAAGAGATAAATTAAATTATGTCTTCCAAAGTTTATCCGTTATTTCCATTGCACCAATTTTGTTATTAGAACCTTTAAAAAATTGGGCAGTTAGTAACTTTTCTTTTACAGCAAGTTGGTATCAAGGAAAACCTGGAATGATTGTACAAATTTTAATTTTACTATTAACATTTGTCTCTTATGTATTAGTTAGAAGATTAAAAGATAATGGTTCAACTGGAATGCAAGTAAAAAACACAGAAAATCCATGGCAAGCAAGATTATATAAGAAAAAAATAATTAAAAAAATAGTAGACTTATTTATTCCAAAAATTGGATCGAAAGAATACAGAAAAGTACAACAATATTTAAAAGATTCAGCTTCACATTTAAAAATGGAATGGCTATACATTAATAGAATTTGTCTAGCAATTGTAACTTGTATCGTTTCTATTATAGTATTTGCACAATTACACGTAATTGCTACTAGTTACATCTATACAGAGCCCACTACAGAGTATGACATTATTGGTGATTTATCGGAAAAAGATGAAAGAAAAGCAATGGAATTAACCGAACAAGATAACAAAGTATTAGATCAATTTAAAGGAAAACCAAAAACAACAAAAGCAGAAATACAATTAGCAGTAAAAAGATTAAAATATTATGAAGAAGCAGAAGATAAAGAAATTACAAAAGCAGTAGAAAGAATAGAAGGAAAATTAAAGGTTATTAATAGTGAATATTTGCAATGGTTTGAATTGTTACTAGCTTTTCTATTTGCACTAATTGCTTATATGGCACCAATTTGGTTATTAATTTTCCAAGTAAAGATGAGACAATTGGAAATGGAAGATGAAGTCATGCAGTTCCAAACAATTATATTAATGCTTATGAGAATTGAAAGAGTAAATGTTGAAATCATCTTAGAATGGTTAGAAAGATATTCCAATATTTTTCGACCACAAATTACGAAATGTGTGAACAACTACGAAGCTGGTGCATGGGAAGCTTTAGAGGCTATGAAAGAAGAAGTAAGTTATACACAATTTATTCGAATTATTGAAAGTTTGCAAGCAGCAGTTGAAAAAATACCAATTACAGATGCTTTTGATGAACTAGATTCTGAAAGAGATTATTACCAAGAAAAAAGAAAAGAATCCAATGAAAGACTAACAAAAAGAAAAGGAATGATTGGAAAAGCAATTGGTTTTGCTCCGATGGTATGCTTATTTGTAGGATATTTAATTATTCCATTAGTATTTATTGGATTAAAGAGTATGTCATCATCTTTCAGTTCAATGACTGCTATGAAATAGAATAAGGAGGGATTACTTAGAATGGAAAATGCGTCTAAAGCGTTGCTGATGGCAGCAGGTATGTTGATTGCTTTAGTAATTATTAGTGCTTTGCTATTAATGTTTAACAACTTGTCTAATTATCAACAAGCAGGAACACAAAATATAAGAGAATCCCAAGTAGTTGATTTTAATAATCAATTTGAAACTTACAATAGAAACAATGTTAGAGGGAGTGATTTATATTCCCTATTAAATAAAGTAACCGATTATAATAGAAGAAAGTCAACAGAGGGATTAGGCTTAAAGGATGAAGGACAATATTTGGCTTATCAGCCAGTAGAAATAGAATTTACCATTCAACCAGTAACAATATTAGCTAGAGATGGACAAAATCGATTAGTTAAAAATAATGGAAGATATGTAATTAATCAAACTACCAATAAATTTGAGACAGATATATTTGGAACCGTCCAAAATTTGGAACAAAAATATGGAAAGCAGACAATTCAAAATTTATGTACAGGTATTGATAAAATTTTTATTACTTCTAATAATTCTGAAGATAAAAGAGATGCGATTATTGATTTTAATAGTGCAAGTGGAAAGAACTACCCATGGCGGCAATGGAAGTCAAATTACAAGTAGTTTTAATAGTATAATGGGCCAACCTAAAATAGATGTTTATACATACTATGAATATGTACAATTTAAAAGAGCAAGATTTAACTGTATCGATACAGGCTATGATGAAAAAACAGGAAGAATTATTAGAATGAAATTTGAATTTAATGGAAAATTTGAATAAGAAGATAGGAGTAAAAAAGTATGGAAAATGCTTCAAAAGCTCTACTTATGGCAGCAGGAGTATTAATAGGAATGTTAATATTATCTTTGGCAGTATATTTATTTGCCTCATTTAGTAGTAGTATGTCACAAGTTTATGAAAAAAACGAAGAAAATCAACTCAATCAATTTAATACACAATTTACTTCTTATATGGGGAAAAAATGTACAATTCATGATATTATTACGGTGGCTAATTTGGCAACAGAAAATAATATATTTTATGAGTTACCAAAAGTTAATGGTGGTGCAACAGGAAGAGATAACTATATATCAGTATCTTATCCCACTAAAGGGAATATTGAATTTGGATATAGTTTAACAACACAAAACATAAATGGAACTTATAATGGATACATTGAAACAGAGATAAGAAATCTTACTACTAATTTACCGCAATATAATTGTACCGTTCAAATAAGTCCAATAACAAAAAGAGTTTATCAGATAAATTTTACAAAAATTCCCTAATTGACGTTTTTCTTTAAAAAATATATAATAAAAAGGAAAAGAAATGAAAAAATTAGCAATATTTTTCTTAGTAATAATTATCATTATTGTAGGAATTTCTTATGTATACTTAAATTATAAATCTAATTATTACACTGCTAAAAGAGAAAATGAACAATTTCAAAGTTATGCTGAACAAGAAATTTATGGCACAGAACTAACAAGCATTATTAATAAAGCAGTTGATAATAATAAAAAAAATGAAGTACAAAAAGATGAAAAAGGCAAATATATTAACAATGATAATAATTCCATTCATATAGAAATAAAAATGTTAGATAATGATAAAATATATACAATGGAAACTTTATATGGTGGAGGAATGGACAAGTTTGTACAATATTATAGTGACATCAAGTTTAAATGTATAAAAATAGAATATCATAAATCTACCAATAGAATAAAATATATGTTATTTGAACAAATAACACAATAAAAATTAGTTATTAATTTTGCTAACGAAGGTTAGTGTTAAATATAAATAAAATACATTAAATATTCAAAGGAGGAAATTATTATGGAGAATGCATCAAAAGCATTAATTATAGCAGGAGCTATATTATTATCAATTTTAATTATATCATTGGGAATTATGATATTTAATCAAGCAAAAGGAGTAGTAGATAGTAATGCAATGGATGAAGTGGCAGTATCTTCATTTAATCAAAAATTTACACAATATGAAGGAGAAAATATAAGAGGGGCAAATGTAAATGCTTTAATTAACACAATTGTACAAAATAATTTAACAAATTCAGGAGATGAAAGTAAACAAGTAGCACTTGTAGTTACAGCTGCAGATTGGTCAGGAACAAAGCCAACAGATCCTAATGGTGCACCAACAGCAACTACAGCTACAGGAAAAGCCTTAACAGGAAAATCATATAAAGTGGAGACAACTCCAGATCCTAAATCTGGTTATATTATAAAAGTTGAAGTTAAGAATCCATAGTGGATAATTCAAAAAAAAGGAAGAGGATGTGATAGAATGGAAAATGCAGCAGAAGCTTTGAAAATGGCAGCAGGAGTATTAATATTTGTTTTAGCATTATCCATTAGTATCAATGCCTTTGGAGAAGCCAAACAATCTGCTCAGTTTATATTAGACAGCACAGATAGAGAATATGAATACACGTATATTAATCAAGGAAATGAAACAGACACACAAAGGTATGTAAGAGGAGAAGATATCGTTCCAGCAGTTTATAAAGCTTATAAGGAAAACTACAAAATAATATTTAAGGATACAAATGGTAATCCTATAGAATTATATCAAAAGAAAAATGAAACTGGTGGAAAGAATAGTATCTATTATATTGACTTAGAAAAAGAAGTTTTAGGAAGCGATGAACAAAAAGAAATATTTATCAAATTATTATTTAAAGGAAAGAATAAGTTTGACTCTAGTGAGAATAATCAGAATATAAAACTACAAGAAAATGGAATATACTTATTATCAAATGGACCACTTGCAGAACAACGGACTTTATGGTATAATAAAAGGGAGGACATTTAAAGAAAGTTTAGGAATTTATTATCAAGAAGAATTGCAAGGAGAATCCAATACACCTACTGCCAATAAAACTAAGAAAAAAGTTATAACATACCAACAAAAATAAGCTAATATAAAAGGAGGAAAAGATATATGAGTGATTCATTAATAACAATTGTAGTTATTATATTGGTAGCAATTTTAATGTTTGTATTTCCATTAATGACAGTATCTGATAGATCGGATGATACAAGTCAATTAGTGGTAGATACATCTGTAGCAGATTTTGTTAATAACGTAAGAACATCAGGGAAATTAACAGAAGTACAATATGAAAAATTTGTTGAAGAAATTTCATCTACTGGAGTTGCCTATAATGTAGAAATAGAAATTCAACAAAGAGATGAGACCCCAGGGAAGAAAACAACACAAGTATCAGCATCAGCAGTAAGTGATGCAAACGATGCTTATATTACTAAATATACAGCACAAATAATGGATGAGCTAGATGCTAATCATGAAATAGCTTTAAAACAAGGAGATTTTATTAAAATTCGAGCAGAAAGCAAATCTACAACAATTTCTCAACAAGTATCAAAATTTTTACAATTTGGAGCAGCAAATGATACCTATGCAATAGCAGCAGAACATGCTGGAGTTATTACAACAAATGGAAAATAAGATAAAACAGCTTGTAATTTAATTACAAGCTTATTTAATACGATAAAAAGGAAGAAAAAATATGAAAATACAATATTTGGCAGTTATTTTTATTATTATAATATTACCAATATCAGTCATTTTAAATGGATATACGCGAAGTCAAGTAGAAACCTTGGATTTGCAAATTTCCTATGACAATAAATTAAATAATGCTACATATGATGCTGTAAAGACATTTCAATTAAATACTATTAATAGTGATACATCCGATTTAGCAAACTCAAAATTAACAGATATAGAAGCATCAGCTAATATATTTTTCAAATCTATTGCAAATAATTTTAATATGGCAGGGTATAATCAAGATGTATTAAAAGATTATGTACCAGCATTAGTTTATACCATGTATGATGGATATTATATTTATTCTCCTTATACAAACACCCTAGATGATAAAAACGAAGTAGAAGTAATAGGAAATGGTGGAGTCGAAAAAAAATCTGATGCACAAATTCTTCATTCAGGTAATGAAAATGCTACCTATAAACAAGGTGATAAAATTTCAGGGATAAAACCATATATATCTTATAGTTGTAGATATAAAAAAGGGAATGATGACTTTGTAATTACCTATTCTTTAGATAATTATATTGTTATACAAGGGATGATTGGAGGTAATTGGGTATATGATTCAGGGTATCTATTAGATAATGTTGGTGGAACAGGTAATAATATGACATACCGAGGCGTACCAATTAATGCAAGTGAAAATTTAACAGAAACAGTATATGTTCCAAATGAGGGGTTAAAAACTCTTCCATGTATTAAGATAAATGGAGTAAAGTATTATAAAGATAATGATGGTACATGGTTTTCTATTATGAATGAAAAAAAGTATAAGCAACCAGAAAATTTTGAAGAAAGAACAACAGCTGGAATAAAATTTTATCAAAAAGCACAAGCATTTACTTATAAAGTAAGAACTACATATGGACTAAGTGATTTAACAGGTGAACATGCGGTAGATGAAAATGAACATACAATAAAAGAAAAAGATGAAAATGGAAATGACATTTCAAACAATAATAAGTTTGGAAATTATCCGATATTTAGTGACAATAGTAATAGCATAGAAGATCCAAATTCTAATTTCAATCAGCAAAGGTTAGCAGTTATACGATATACTATTGAAAAAAATCTATCAATAGCAATTAACAATTATAATAATTATTCAGGAGGAGTAACAACTAATTTCCAAATGCCAAAATTAAAAGAAGATGAATGGGAAAAAATATTAAACAATGTATCTGTTATTAGTTTCTTACAAGGGTTAAATATTGGAGGAAAAATCTATAATGGTTATTCCATTATTACCAATAATGTAACAAATGAAGTAGTAAATGAAGAATCTATTTATATTGTAACAGGAGATAATAAATATCATACAGCAAATGATAAAGATTTACAAAGTAATACTAATATTAAAGGAGCTTATTTGAATTTAGATTTTGAAATAAAAACTGTACAAAAAAGTGATGGTGGAAATCTAACGTTTATACCTAGACGGAAAAAAACCAGGAGACACTGGAGCACAAGAAGTATTAGGATGTTATTCTAGTATCGTTAGTCGTTCGAATATCCAACCAACTGACAATTTTTATCAATACATAGCTGGATTTAAAGATACGAATAGACCATTGGCCACTGCTTATTTTACAGCATTAGGAAGAGAGCGATATAGTATGTATAAGACACATCATAATTCAGAAAAACTAAAAGCAGAGTTTATAAGACCATAATGATACAATTACTTACAAAAGTCTATTAATTTTTGGCATTTAGAATGATTTTGTTGACAAGATTTTAAAAATTGTAAAAAACAATTATCCATTTTCGATTTCATTAAAATTGAATAAAAAAAAAAATTAAGTAAATACTAATCATAGCAAAAAATGTAAGGAGAGTTTTATGAAAAAAACAATCACTAAGCTATTGTTAGTATTTTTTTTAATGATAATTTATGCCTATACATTAGCCATTGAAAACATACCAAACCATTTAGTCATTTTCGAAGGAGAAGAAATTAGCATAAAAACCTTACTAGGAATGCAAATAAAAATGGACACACAAACCATGCAAACACTATCCAATTACAATACCAGTACAATTGACGAAAAAACGAAAAAGGCAAATTTGCAAGTAAGTTTATTTGACAATGTATCCTTAAAAGACGTAAATGTAGACATTTTGCCAAGAACCAAAGTTATACCAGTTGGTAGCATTGCAGGAGTAAAATTATATACAAGTGGCGTATTAGTAGTTGGCATGTCTGAAATAGAAGGAATGGATAATAAAAAACACAAGCCTTATGAAAATACAGGAATCAAAGAAGGAGATACCATTACACAAATCAATAATGTAACAATTAGCTCAACTGAACAATTAATGAAGACCGTAAACCAAGCACAAGGACAACCTGTAAAAGTAAAATATATACAAGAAGAAGAAACCAAAGAATGTAGTATTGAGCCAGTACAAACTAGTAGTAACGAATATAAATTAGGTTTATGGGTAAGAGATAGTGCAGCAGGAGTTGGAACAGTAACATTTTATGAACCATCTAGTAAAACCTTTGGAGCGTTAGGTCATGGTATTACTGATATAGATACAGAAGAATTAATCCATATTGCATCAGGAGAATTTGTAACAACTAGAATATTAAACATCACAAAAGGAGAAAGTGGAACACCTGGAAAGATACAAGGAACAGTTGAAAATCAGCAAAATATAGGAAAGATTTATAAAAATAGTAAATTTGGAATTTATGGAAGTGTTGACAATTTGGCAAGCTTAAAAATAGATACATCAAAAGAAATGGAAGTAGCACTAAGAGAAGAAATAGAACTAGGAAAAGCAACGATTTTATGTTGTTTAGACAATCAAAAAGTAGAAGAATATGAAATTGAAATACAGAAAATCTACAAAGAAAACAATTATAACAATAAAAGTATGCAAATTAAAGTAACTGACGAAAGATTGCTAGAAAAAACAGGAGGAATTATACAAGGAATGTCAGGTTCACCAGTTATTCAAAATGGAAAATTTGTAGGTGCTGTAACCCATGTTTTAGTTAACAATCCACAAGAAGGATATGCTGTATTTGGTGATATTATGCTAAAACAATCAAAAGAAGTGAAATAAGAAAGAAATTTATTTTTTAGGTACTAACATTTTACTAAAAAGTAAAAATTTATAAAATATGCAAAAAAACTATTGCATATTTTTTTACTTTTTTATATAATTTACCTAATTGGTATAATCCAAAAATAAAAAAAGGAGGTCATAAAATGGAAACAGAATTATTGAACAAAATATTAATACAAGTAGAGAAAATTGGAATAGATTTAACAGATTTTAGAAAGGAAGTATACAAAAGATTTGACAAAAACGAAAAAGAATTGGAAGAATTTAAACAAGAAATGTATGACTTTAAAGAGGAAGTATACAAAAGATTTGACA
>JAAWGB010000042.1 GCA_022795075.1 Clostridia bacterium
TTTTCTAAAAAATATATCGTTTTCGCTTATTTGTTATACAAAAAAATAATATAATAAATTTATAAAAAGAACTTGACAAAGATTAGATAGTCAGTTCACCAACATCATTCAAACTTACAAAAGACTACAATAGCAATAAATTTGGATTTGAATGTGACCTAAAATAGCTTTAGAAATATTTAAAATAAGGTGAAAGGGTGCTGTTTTCGGCTATCGTTCAGCTGTATTTTTAATATTTCTTAGCGTCATGTAGGGTAACCGAAAATCCGCATTAATATTGCTATTGTAGTCTTTGAATCATCTAATTTATTCTCAGTAAACTGTAACTTTTAATTGCGAAAGTTTTGAGAATAGGATGTAAAAAAATAGATAAATTAGGTTAGCAATATTATTGAATAAGTGTCATTAAATTTAAGCATTTAATTTTTCTACTAATTCTTCAACATCAATTCCATGTACAGCACAAGCTTCTTCTAATGTTTCCATTTGAGATGCTGGACATCCTAAACAATGCATGCCAATTTCTAATAGGATTTCTGCTTTTTCTGGAGCTTTTTCCAAAATTTCTCCTATTTTAGTATCTTTATTAAATTCCATTTTTATCCTCCTTCTTTTTTGATTGTAGCGTTTTTTCTTGTAATGAAACTAAACTTATCATAAATTTTAACATATTTTTCAAAAAAAGTATAGACAAATTAAAAAAAATAATGTATGATAGAAAACAATTTAGGGAAAGGTGGTGACATTATTTCTAAATTAATTGATTTATTTTTTATTACTTTTATTATTTATCTTTTTATTACTTTATATTCACTTTATTCATTTTTTGATATTATTTTTTTCCATAATCGACAAGGTTCCAAATTAAAAATTAAAAAAAATTCATTCTAAAGGAGGTTTTTTACTATTTTCAAATATTTAAAAAGATTGATTTTTAGTGTTTTGTTTTTTACTATCAGCTGTTATGTTACTTTTTACTTATTTTCTCCTCTCTTTTGGGCTAAAGAAGTTATTATTACATATGGATTTCATCCTTTTGATATTTGTTCCGAAAATCCCCAATTATGGCATTTTATTAAAATATCTTATCTTATTTGTTTTATTTTTTCTAGTTTGAGTATAAGTCAATTTATTTATTCTAGAATTTTGATGAAAGTCTCATTCTTTCAAACCCAAAAGTCTATTGGGGAAAAAACTTTTGACTATTCTTTTGTAAGTCGTAATACCCTTTACTTATTAATTGGAGAAGATTTATTCCATCATAAAATTTATCTTCCAGAAAGTGGGCTTTATCAAAATTTTTTAATTACTGGCACAATTGGATCAGGAAAAACATCTAGTGCAATGTATCCTTTTACCCAACAACTTCTAGCATTTAATTACAAGCACCCAAAAGAGAAAATAGGAATGTTGATTTTAGATGTAAAAGGCAATTTCTATCAACAAGTTCAAAAATATGTTAGTCAATATCATTTAAATAATGATTTAATTGTTATTGAATTAAAATCTAATATTTTTTATAATCCTTTACATAAACCTAATGTAAAACCCCAAGTATTAGCCAATCGTCTAAAAAGTATTCTTTTACTCTTTTCTGAAAATAATTCTGAATCTTATTGGCTAGACAAAGCTGAAGAAGTTTTGACAGAATGTATTAAATTATGCCGACTTTACAATAAGAATTATGTCACATTTTTGGAAATTCACAAATTAATTACAGAACCTAATTATTACAAAGAAAAAATCCAAATTTTAAGAAATTTATTCATTTCCTCTAAATTATCTCATTCTCAAATTTATGAATTAAATTCTAGTTTAAACTTTTTTCAAAAAGAATTCGAATCTTTGGATCCTCGTACAAAAGGAATTTTAGTTTCTGAAATAACACGTATTACAAATGTTTTTGTTTCTGATTTTGATGTTATGTCTACATTTTGTGCCCCTTTAGAAAAACTTTCTTTTACTGGTTTTTCTGAAGTTATTGAAAAAGGAAAAATTGTTGTTTTAAATATGAATTTATCTGAATATACCTCTCTTTCTAAAATTATTGCTGCTTATTTAAAATTAGATTTCCAAACTGAAATTATTTCTAATTTATCAACATCTTCTACTAAAACAACTGCTTTTATTTGTGATGAATATGATAAATATGTAACTAAATCAGATGGTGAATTCTTTTCTTTAAGCAGAGAAGCTAAATGTATTAATATTGTTAGTACACAAAGTTATTCTTCTTTAAAAGCAACCTTAAAAGATGATGCTCAAGTCAAAATTATTACCCAAAATTTGATCAATAAAATTTGGTTTCGAACAGATGATATGGTTACCATTGAAGATGCTCAAAAACAATTAGGAAAAGAAGAAAAAGAAAGAATTTCTAAAAGTATTTCTGAAAATGCTAAACAAACTCATTTTAGTTACCTTACCAATACATTAAATTCACAAAACTCTAATATTTCAGAAACTTTTAGTACCTCTTTACAAAACGATTATATTTTTGAAACTAACTTTTTTACACAAAACTTAGAAACCTTTTCAGCTCTAACTTTTTTATCTGATGGAAATAAAATCTATCCACCACAAAAAACACTTATGTTACCTTATTTCAAAAAAATATCTAATTGAAAGGATTGATTATATGAACAAAAAACTTTTTTATACTCTTTTTACTCTTATTTTATTTATTATTTTTTTAATTACTTTTTCTTCTATTTCTTTTACTTGGGGTGAGCCACAAATTGTAAGTAAAATTAATTCAGCTTTTGATAATATAAAAAGCTGGCTTTTAAAAATTGCTACTCCAGCAGCTGCTGTTGCCGTTGGTACAGGTGTCTTTATGAAAAAATTTAGTTTTGGTGATGAAGAAAAAATTAGAACAGGCAAAAAACTAATAAAAGGTTCTTTATTTTCATATGCCTTTATTTTGGCCATTGATTTAATTTTATCTGCTATCAAATCATTAATTGGTTAAGGAGGGAATCTTGGAAAATTCAGCAAATATTACACAAATTATTATTGATACTATTAATACTATTTTTGAAACTCTTTTTAGTTCCATTGATAATAATCTTTATTCTGTTTTGGATGATATTACCTTTATCAATTCTGATATTTTACAGGATAAAAATTTTGAAAGTCTTTTTGGAACTTCTACTTCAAATGGCATTTTATTAATTGCTAATTCATTCTTACTTGCTTTTATTTTATATTATGCTTTTCGCTATTTAATTGCTCATTTTACCTATACCCAAACACAAACACCTTCTAGTTTTATCTTTAAATTAATTTTATATGGAATTGCTATGAATTTTTCCTTTTTTCTACTAGAGTTAGTTCTTGACATAAATTCTAATGTTTCTCTTGCTATTCGAAATTTAGGAGAAAGTTTATTTCATAAAAATATTTGTTTTTCTGAATTAATTACTACTATTAATACTAATATTGCTATTGATACCAATAGTCTTAACATTTTTTCTTTAGATGGTTTAATAAAAGGAACTTTATCTATTTCGCTACTAGATTTAGTCTTTTCCTATTCTTTACGTTATATTTTTATTAAAGTCTTTATTTTACTTTCTCCTTTTGCTTTTTTATCTTTAACTCTTGAACAAACAAATTGGTTTTTTAAAACCTGGTTTCGTAATTTATTTTCACTATTGTTTATTCAAATTATTGTTTCAATTGTGTTATTAATATTATTTTCTATGGATTATTCTTCTAGTAATTTATTTACGAAGTTTATTTATGTTGGTGGCATGTATGCTTTGATAAAAACAAATTCTCTTGTTCGTGATTTTATTGGTGGAGTTTCCACAGAAGTGTCACAATCTGTGAAAAACTTTATTGGTCTTCAATCTTAAATTGAATAAAATCTTTTAAAATGTAGTTTATTTTTAGTTTAAATTAAAAATTATTTGATTTTTTAATTTAAAATTTTACATAACTAGAAAGGAGGTTGTCATGAAATTTATTTTTCCACAAAATTATGATTTTAAAAATAAGTTATTAGGCATTATTGATTATTCTACAGCTTTTGTTAATTTGCTTTGGTATACTTTTGTTTTTATTTTTGTTAACTTACTTTTTCCTAGTTTATCTGTTAAAATCTTTGTTTTTGTTATCTTTTGTTTCCCTCTATTTCTGCTTAGTTTTGCTGGATTGAATGGAGAAAATATTTTGTATGTGTTTTCTTATTTATTTTACTTTCTTCAAAAACCGAAGTTGTATCTTTATAAAAAACAATAGTTAAATCTAAAAATCACTTGAATTTTTTGTCTAAAAAAGGTATAATCTGAATTACAATTGTTTTATAATTGGATTTATATTAGGAGAGATAAAATGAAATTAGAACAAAAAGAAAAATCATTATTATTTTCAGAAACAATTATGCCAGATATTTTCTTTTCAGAGTACCTATGTGCTATTCCAGGAGATTATGTAAAAATTTATCTGTATATTGTTTTTTTATCTAAATATGGAAAAGATGTTAAACTAAATGATTTATCTAAAAAATTGAATATCCCTATAAAAACAATTAATGATGGTATAAAATTTTTAGAAGAAAATGGTTTGATTCTTAAGAAAACTACTGGATATATTATCATAGATTTACAAGAAACTACCCTTCATAATTTATATACCCCTAATTTAACTATGTCTAAGGAAAAAATTGAGCAAACTGCAAAAAATAAATCTAGAGCAAAAGCTATTGACCATATTAACAATATGTATTTTCAAGGTATTATGGGACCTTCTTGGTATAATGATATTGATTTATGGTTTAAAAAATATGAATTTGACGAACAAGTCATGATTGCTTTGTTTGATTACTGTTATAACAGAAGTGCTATGCACCGAAATTACGTCCAAACTGTTGCAACAGCTTGGTCATCTAATAAGGTTAAAACATGGAATGATTTAGATCAATATTATGAAAAACAAGAAAATTTAAATAAATTTAAGAAAACTATTAGCAAAAAATTAGGAAAACATAATGGTCTTACTCAATATGAAGAAGCCTATATTGAAAATTGGGTATTAAATTTTGGATACGATATGAATATTATTGAAATTGCTTTAAGAAGAACAACATTAAAACAAAACCCTACTTTTGAATATATCAATAACATCATAACCGATTGGCATGATAGAAATTTAAAAACACCTTCAGAAGTACAAGCTTTTCTAGAACAACGTAAAAAACAAGAAAAAACAACAAAGGATTTAAAAGCCAAAGTAAACAAAGGAAATTATGAACAACGAAATTATGATAATTTAGACTTTTTATATGCCAATCAAACCAATAAGGAGGATTAGATGTCTAACGAAGTTTTAAATTCTTTATTAAAAGAATACGAACAAAAAAAACTAAAAGCCGAATTAGATTTAGAAAAAAGAAAAGAAGAACTTTATCAAAAAATACCAAAACTTCAACAAATTGAAGACGAATTAAATAACTTTGCTATTTTAACTAGTAAAAATATACTTTTACATAATGTTTCTTCTTTAACCGATTTACAACAAAAAGCTGAAAAATTAAAATATGAAAAAGCTTGTATTTTACAAGAAGAAAATTTACCTATTAACTATTTAAAACCAACTTACGAATGTTCTTTTTGCCAAGATACAGGCTATATCTTGGGTGATAATTATAAAACTAACATGTGTAATTGTTTAAAACAAAGATTATTAGATACTTCTTTTCACAAATCTAATATGACAAATTTAAATAAAGAGAATTTCGATAACTTTAATGAAAACTTATTTTCTGATGAAATAGATGTTGCAAAATATCACTTCAACCTTTCACCTAGAAATAATATTAAAAATATTAAGCAAAAATGTTTAGATTTTGTCCAAAACTTTGATAATTCCGATTATAAAAATTTATTATTTACAGGTAATACAGGTTTACGGTAAAACATTTATGTCTAACTGTATCGCCCAAAAATTATTACAATCTGGTAAAACGGTTCTCTATCAAACTGCTCCTGTACTACTTGAAAGCGTTATTGATTACAAAATGAGCAAACAAAAAAATCAAAATGATAATATTTATCAATCCGTTTTAAATGTAGATTTACTAATTATTGACGATTTAGGTACAGAAAGTCTAAATAGTATGAAATTAAGTGAACTTTTTACTATTTTAAATACTAGAATTTTAAATTTAAATCATAAAATAACCAAAACAATTATTTCGACTAATTTAAATATTAAAGATATTTTTACTCATTACGAAGAAAGAATCGGCTCTCGTATTGCTGGTTATTATGATATTTACTACTTCTTTGGTGATGATTTAAGGTTTAAAAATAAAAAATAAGACCAACTTACGAATAAGTTGGTCTTATTTTTATCTTGTTGTTACCAAAATTATTTCATTTTAATTTATTATCCTTCTTGATTTTCTTCTTCTACTTGCATGTCATTACTTAAGGTTTCAACACTTACAACTTTTCCACCATCATTGGTTCTCATTAGGGTAACACCTTGCGTAGATCTTCCTAAAACACTTATATCATCTACTTTTAATCTTATAATCGTTCCTGTATTGGTTACTAACATAACATCTTCACCTTCTACTGCAATTCTTACTCCTATTAATTCTCCTGTTTTTGGTGTAATTTTGTATGTAATAACTCCTTTTCCACCTCTATTTTGTACTCTATATTCGTCTAGTTCAGTTCTTTTTCCAAATCCGTTTTCTGTAATTGCTAATAAAGTTGCTTTTCCTCCACTAATAACAGATTCCATGCCAATTACTTCATCTTCTTCATCTAATCTAATTCCTATTACTCCTTGTGCTACTCTTCCTATTGGACGTACATCTTTTTCATCAAAAGTAATACACATTCCTTTTCTCGTCACTAATACTACATTATCTTCTCCATCGGTTAATCGAACTCCAATTAGTTCGTCTTCTTCTTTTAATGTAATTCCTTGTAATCCAGTCTTTCTACTTGAATCATATTCTTTTAATGCTGTTTTCTTGATTAGTCCTTTTTTAGTAGCCATTAGTAAATATTTTCCTTCTGCAAAGTTTTGAAGTGGAATGACTGCTGATACTTTTTCTCCAGCATCTAGGCTTAATAAGTTTACGATTGCTGTTCCTCTTGCGGTTCTTCCTGCTTCTGGAATTTCATATCCTCTTAATCTATATAATTTTCCTTTGTTGGTAAAGAATAGAATCATATCATGGGTAGATGCTGTAAAGATTTGTTTAACAAAGTCTTCTTCTCTTGTTGCCATTCCTGTGATTCCTTTTCCTCCTCTTCTTTGACTTTTATAGGTGTCAATTGGCATTCTTTTAATATAACCAAAATGTGTTAGGGCTACAACTGTTTGTTCTTCTTTTATTAAGTCTTCTAAGTCGATTTCTCCTTCTGCTGCAACTATCTTTGTTTTTCTTTCGTCCCCAAATTTGTCTCTTATTTCAATTAATTCTTCTTTTATAATTTCAAATACTAATCTTTCGCTGTTTAAGATATCTCTTAAATGTGCTATCAATTCCATTAATTGATTGTATTCTTCATCTATTTTCTCACGTTGCAAGCCTGATAATGTTTTTAATCTCATGTCTAATATTGCTTGTGCTTGGATATCAGATAAACCAAATCTTTCCATTAATCTTTCTTTTGGATCATCGTACGATGCACGGATAATATTGATAACTTCATCGATATTGTCTAGTGCAATTTTTAATCCTTCCAATATATGAGCTCTTGCTAGGGCTTTGTCTAATTCAAATTGAGTTCTTCTTAAGATAACTTCTTTTCTATGGTCAATGTAACAGTCTATACATTGTCTTAATGTTAATATTTTTGGCTCTCCATTTACTAAAGCTAACATAATGATACCAAAGGTTGTTTGCATTTGTGTATGTTTAAATAATTGATTTAGAACAACTTGTGGATTGGCATCTCTTTTTAGTTCTATTACTACTCTTACTCTTTCTTTTCTGTCTGATTCATCTCTACATTCTGATATACCTTCCACTTTCTTCTCTTTTGAAAGATCTGATATAGCTTTTATTAGATTTGCTTTATTGACTTGATATGGTAAGGATGATACTATAATTCTTTGTCTATTTCCACTCATTTCTTCTATTTCTGTTTCTGCTCGCAAGGTTATCTTTCCTCTACCTGTTTGATAGGCTTGTTTAATTCCTTCCATCCCTAAGATAATTCCTTCGGTTGGAAAATCTGGTCCTTTGATAACAGCCATTAAATCTTCATCGGTTACTTCATCTTCATCAATTATTTTAATAATTCCATTAATTACTTCTGTTAAGTTGTGTGGAGGAATATTGGTTGCCATTCCAACAGCTATTCCTGAAGATCCATTGATTAAAAGTGCTGGTATTCTAGCAGGTAATACAGTTGGTTCTTGTAATCTATCATCATAGTTTGGCATGAAATTTACGGTATTTTTTTCAATATCTGTTAACATATATTCTGAAATTTTTGCCATTCTTGCTTCTGTATACCTCATAGCTGCTGCTCCGTCTCCATCAACGGAACCAAAGTTTCCATGCCCATCAATCAACATATATCTCATTGAGAAATCTTGGGCTAATCTTACCATAGCATCATATACTGAACTATCTCCATGTGGATGGTATCTACCAAGTACGGATCCAACTGTATTAGCACATTTTCTATATGGCTTGTCTGATGTAATTCCATCTTCATGCATAGCATATAGGATTCTTCTATGTACTGGTTTTAAACCATCTCTTACATCTGGAAGCGCTCTTGATACAATTACACTCATGGCATAGTCAATATAGGCTGTTCTCATTTCTTTTTCGATGTCTCTTTCTATTATCTTTCCGTCCATTCTTTCTTCCATTTTTCTTACATCCTTTCTTCTTTGCTTACGTTTCTTTTTCTACTTTTGTATTATACTAAAACAATTTTATTTTTGCAAGCAAATTGACTGGAATTTCTAGAAAAAGTTTAGGGATTTTTAGTCTTTCAAAGTATGTAGCAAATAAAAATTATCTAAAAAATAAGTTTAGAATTTTTTTGAAAATTAACTTGAATGAAAACGATCTCTTTTTAGATAATTTTCAATTTGGCAGTATTTTATGTTTTTAAACAATTTATCATCAAATGTATACCATCTATTAAACCCTGTTTATAAAATTCTTTGTTATACTCAGCTATTTTTATACTATAATTTTCTTCTATTTTTTCAAACATCTTTTCTAGTTCACTATGTCTTGATGTGTCTTCTAACATATCTTTTATGTCAATTTCTTTGATTTTGTCTTTGACTTTTTTATTTACCTCTTTTATTTTTTCATCTAGTATTTTCTCTTCTCCTCTATAAATTAATTCTATTATATCTCTTATTTTTATATCTTCTTTCATTCTATCTCCTCCTTTTTTCTATTATTTACTACTTTTACTTATTTTTATTCATAAAAATTGTTGTTTCGTATTTTAAATTACTAGTATCAATTAAAATATATTTTTAAGCATCTAAAACTTTATACGCTTTTTGTTTTCTTTTTATTTTAGCTATTAGCGTATTATGTTATGTTACTTTTTATTGTATAATAAATGAAATATTTATGGAGGTTTATCATGAAAGAACTCATACTAGATAATTTAGAAGTTGGAGAAAGAATAAGAAGTATCCGAAAAGATTTAAAAATGAATCGTGAAAAGTTCTCTGAAATGATTGATATTTCTGATGTATTTTTAGGACAAATCGAAAGAGGAGAACGTTCTCTTAGTTTAAAAACACTTTGCAAAATTGTTTCTTTTACTGGTGCTTCTACTGACTTCATTTTGTTTGGTACTAATACAAACAATTCTACCATTCACAAAATTAACAGAATTTTATCAAAAAGTTCAGATGCTAATATTGAATACTTTTACAAAATAATAAATTGCTCACACACGTTTTTTAAAACTTATAAAGAAGACGATTAAGTAAAACTACTTGATTATCATTTCAACTGTCTTAAGAACACTTTTATTTACAAAAAAATTTAAGAACTTTTTATAATACCTTATAGGATGAAAAATAAAAAACTTTTCATCCTATAAAAACTCTTTTCTAACTTCTTATTTTAACTTTTCTACTAAATCTAATTCATCTTGTGTTAAATCAAAATTTTGTCCATTATTTTTAATTAAACTATGTAATATTTCTATTGTCCTAACATCATTAATTGTTTTCTCAATTGGTGCAAGATTTTTTAATTGTTTGGCTATTTTATTATACTCTTTTTCCATACCACTAAAATTTTTATTTTGAAAATATTCTTTCCAATTGTTAATATTTTTATTGGTAGTTTCTATTATTTTATATTGCTGATTAAAAGTATTTTCTATATTTTTTTCTACATTGTTTAATATAACATTTTTCCCTTGTTTAATTGTATTGGATATTGTACTATTAATCAAACCTGCTTTTTTTATTTTTTCAATTACTGTATCTAACAAAGATGATATTCCATCAATAATCCCCCCAGACTGCACAGCATTTTGCATTTGAGTTACATTCTCAAACTTTCCTGTTACTACTCCAATTGCACTTTTTCCTAAATCAATTGCATCATCTATCGTTTTTGTAATTCCATCTTTTAATCCATAATTAAACAAATTGTTTTTAATATTTATTACTTGATCTTCTAAAAACTCTGGTAATACTGCTCGAATACCAATATCCACTGCTGTACTAATTGTTTTGCCTAATGTTGTTTCCAAAAAACTCTTTTGAGCCTTCTCATTTATTAAATTATTATTTAATCCAATTTGATTATCTTTTTCTAATTTACTTATTTCCATATTCATTCCTTCTTTCTTTTCATTTTTATTGTTCCAAAAATTATACTAGGGACAGTTTATATAAAAGCATTTTTATTAAAATTTTATTTATCAAAATTAATTACTTTCCTTAATAATCATTTTTAATATTTATAGATAAACTATGCTATGTTTCTATTTTAAAAAATTCACATCTTCCCTTATTGCCTAAATATTTATTGTTTTGTTTTTTAGAAAATTTTTTATAAAAATTTTTACCTTTCATTTATTAATATATCTTCTTTAACAAAAAATATATTCTTCATTTTATATTACAATTATATGACATCACATGAAACTCTTTTTTATAAAAATTATCTCTCCTTTTTTCATTTTTAATAAATTTTTTCTTTTTATCTTTCCGAAATTTTATAAAGTCATATTTTAAACCTTAATTTGTATACTAATAAGTTGAACATTTATCTCTTTGTTCTTGTTTTTTTCTATTTCATATCTTTTTTTCTTTAAAAAAAATTCTTTATCCTACTAAAAAAATCTTAGTTTTTAATAGAATGTTTCAATTACATTACAGAATTTCTTCAACAAATTCTATACAAATTTACTGTATAATAGTATTTCTTTTTTACTTTTTTAAATTATTTTTAAGATTATTCTATCATCTTTATTTCTTCTTTCCTGTTTTAGTTTTTTTAGTTTATGTATACACTACTCATCACTTTTTTATTTCTTTATAAATACCTATATTTTATTAGATACCTAGTATTTCATCTTTTTTTTAACTTATTTTACTATATATTTTTATTAAATTTCTTCTTATATTATTGTAACTATTCCTTTATGCTATTTTAAAATTTTTATATTACTTTTTATCTCTTGTTTTTTATTTTATGTTATTCTAGTATTTTAAAAATTAGAATACTTTTTTACCGCTTTTGGTTGGTCTTTCATTTTTTATTAATCCACTTTTACCTTTGCAAAAGAATTGGAATTTTTTATTTTTTTAGTTTTCCATTTCAAAATTTTTTTAATAATTTTTATTTTTAATTAAAAAATTTTTATTAGCTAAATTTTTCTATTTTTTATTGAAATATTTCTTAATTTATTTTTTATTTATTTTAATAATTATTATCCATCTTTTCTTAAAGCTTCTTACTTCTCTTATTCTAAAACTTTTCATCCTTACAATATTTTTTACTTTATATTTTTTATTTCTATTAAAATTTTTATTTTTCATCATACACTTTTATAATTGATAAATTATTTTTTTATTTATTCTATTTTAATTCTTCCATTCATAAGTATTAAATTTGTAATATAAAAATAAGTAGTAAAATTTTTTCTTTGTATCTTTATCACAAAAATTGCTTTATATTTTTGCATTTTTATATATAAACTAATTTTTTATTTTATTTGTTATGTTTACCATTTTGTATTTATTAAATTTTTATATTTAAATTATATTATCTATTATTTATTCATTATATGTAAATCTTGTTTTTTCTTGTTAATTATGCTTATCTATTTATACTGCTGTTTAATTTAAATTTTTTTATTTTTAATATTTTTTTAGTAACTATATATCTATTTATTTTTACTTTTTTAGAAAAATGTTTTTCATTTTAAAATTTATTTATGTTATCTGTTTTTTTCATTATGATATTTTTTATATTTCTTAGCCTTTATTCTCTAAATTTTATCTTTACACTTCTTATTATTTTTTTTTTAGTTGACTAATTCTTATAATTTTATTTTTTATTTAATATATTTTGTTATTATATTAATTTTTTTATATGTTTTTTTCATTCTTATATACTTTTTTATTGTTTTATAAATTTATTTGCTATTTTACTAATTTAATTTTTTTATTCTCCTATAATTTTAAACTTTGTATCAAACTTTGTATCAAACTTTGTATCATTTTTCTACTTCTTTTCTCCTCTCAATTCTTTATACAATTGTTTTTTTACAATAATATTACAAAATAAATATCTTATTTTTTCTTATAATAAGCTAATTTTTATTGTTTTTCTCTTTTTATTTTATGTATATTCTAAATTATTTTAAGTTATTATATTTTTATTAATTTTAATATTAAACTTTTTTATATGTAAACTTGACTTTGCATTTATTTCTTCTTATTTCAAATCAAAAAACAACTTATATACCTAAAGTATATCAACTTTATTATTAAATCCTCTTTCAAAAAACAGATGTATTGAATTGGTTTTATGGTAATTAGTTCTATTGGCATTTTTAATAATTCTATAAAATATCTTAGCATTATTTTAGTTTTATGTTATTATCATTTTCAATTTTAAATAAACAAATTTATCTTTATTAATTTAGATAAATACCTACCTTTTATCTTAACTTTAAACATTACCTTTTTCTTCCAAAATTCAACTTTTAAACATTTTATTATCTTTTTTTTAATTTTTTTCTATTTTTTTTATTTTATTCTTTAGATATTCTAAATTTTTTCCCATTTTCTTACTTTCTTATCATTTATTTTTCTAAAACTTATCAAAATTTTTTATTGATTCCTATACTAATTTATCTAATGAGGGGAAAATATTACAAAATTTTTACTATTTTTTTTATCATTTTATCCAAATAACATTATTAAATTATCTATTTTGTTGGTTTGTTTTATGTATATTGAGCAGTATTTGTCTTTATCTTTTTAACCTTTATTTTTATTGTTTATTTTATATGTATATGTAAACTTAAAAAGCTATGTTTATCTTGTTTTAGCATTTCAACAAATCCTTTTTATACCTAGAGTTTTATTTGTTTTTTACATTGTTTTTTATCTCGTTTTTTAGTTTTTTATCCTACATTCTAGCAACTAACCATATTTTTATTATTTGACGTCATCTATTTAATATTTATTTCCGTTCTTCACATTATGTAATTCGATTTTTAATTACTATTATAGCTATTTTAGTTATATTTTTAATCCTATACATTCACGATTCTTTTAATGTCCTATTTTACTATTTTGGTCATTTCTTTCACTTGTTTTACAAAAAAATCTTTTTTATTTCTATTTTTTATTATAAAATTTATTTTTAAATAATTTATTTGATTTTTTTTGAAAATAAATTTGAATTTTTTCTTATTTTTTTTACTTTTTCATCTTTTTCTTTACTAAAACTTATCAAAATTCTTTATTGATTCTTATACTAATTTATCTAATCATAGTAAAATATTACAAGACTTTTACTATTTTCTTTATCACTTTATCCCAATAACATTACTAAATTATCTACTTTGTCTTTTTGTTTTATGTATATTGAAGATAATCCATCTTTATTCTTTCAATCTTTATTTTTATCGTTTATTATATATATATATGTAAACTTACAAAACTGTGTTTATTTCATTTCAAAATTTTAATAAATCCCTTTTATACCTAGTGCTTTATTTGTTTTTTCATCTTGGTTTTTATCTCATTTTTTAGTTTTTTATCCTACATTCTAGCAACTAACCATATTTTTATT
>JAAWGB010000043.1 GCA_022795075.1 Clostridia bacterium
CTAAGAAATATTAAAAATACAGCTGAACGATACCCGAAAACAGGACCCTTTCACCTGTATTTTAAATATTTCTAAAGCTATTTCGGTCACATTCAAATCCAAAGCTATTGTTATAATTATCTTTTGTAAGTTTAAAGGTTGTCTACTAGTGAACTCTTATTTTTAAATCTTATTAAATTGGTTCTTTTGCTGGCATTCCTGCTTTCCTAGGATATTTTTTCGGCGTGTTTCTTTCTTTTTTAAGAATAATTATATTCCTATCTATATCACTTTTGGGCAATTTAAAATTATCTATCAATTCGACCTTTCCTCCTAACACAGAAATGGCTTTTTGGCTTTGTTTGATTTCATCTTCAATTGAGGCTCCCTTCATACAAATACAACATCCATTTTGTTTCACCAATGGAATTAAGTATTCTGATAAAGTTGATAAATTGGCAACTGCTCTTGAAGTGGCACAATCAAAAGTTTCTCGATATTTTGAATTGTTTCCAAAATCTTCTACACGTGAATGAATTGCTTCTATATTTGTTAATCCTAATTCATAAATAACTTGGTTTAAAAAATTCACTCTTTTATTAAGAGAATCTAATAAAACAACCTCTATATCATCTCTTACCATTTTTAAAGGAATTCCTGGGAATCCTGCTCCTGTTCCAACATCAATTAATTTGGCATGTTTGGGAATATATTTGGCAATGGTTAAAGAGTCTATAAAATGTTTTAAAATAACTTCATCTTGTTTCGTAATAGCGGTTAAATTTATTTTTTCATTCCATTCTAACAAAAGTTCTTGATAGTGATAAAATTGCTCCATTTGTTTAACGTTCAACACAATTCCAATTTCGTTTGCATATTCTTTTATTTTTTGATTAAATTCTTTTTCCATTTTCTCTCCTCTATTTTTGACTGCTTTGTTGTAAATAAACTAATAACACAGCTATATCGGCTGGCGAAACACCTGATATTCTTGATGCTTGCCCGATCGACCTTGGTTTAAATTTATTTAATTTCTGTCTTCCTTCTAAACTAATTCCTTTTATTTGTTCATAATCCACATTTTCTGGTAAAATCTTCGTTTCCAATTTTTTAAATTTTTCTACTTGTGCTTCTTGCATTTTGATATAACCTTCATATTTAATCTGAATTTCTACTTCTTCTTTTTCTTGTTTTGTTAATTTCGGTCTATCTTTATCAATTTCAGTCAATTTTTCATAATTTAATTCTGTTCTTTTGATTAATTCTGATAATTTTGTACCAGTTGATAGTTCAGATGTATCATTATTTTTTAATAATTGATTAACTTCCTTGCTTGGTTTTACAATTGTAGCTTTTAGTCTTTTTATTTCTTTTTCTATATTTTCTTTTTTAGTTTGAAACTTTTGATATCTTTCTTCTGAAATTAACCCTATTTCATGTCCAATATCGGTTAGTCTTAAATCTGCATTATCCTGTCTTAATAAAAGTCTATATTCTGCTCTTGAAGTCATCATTCGATAGGGTTCATTGGTTCCTTTGGTAACAATGTCATCAATTAAAACACCAATATAACCTTGGGTTCTATCTAAAATAACTGGCTCTTTTCCTTTTATTTTTTGAACAGCATTAATACCTGCTATTAATCCTTGGCATGCCGCTTCTTCATATCCTGATGTTCCATTTATTTGTCCTGCCATAAATAAACCTTCTATTCCTTTATATTCTAAAGAAAGTTTCAAATTAGATGGATCGATACAATCATATTCAATTGCATAGGCTGGTCTTGTAAATTCTGCTTTTTCTAATCCAGGAATCGTATGATATAGAGCAATTTGAACATCTTCTGGTAAAGATGAACTCATTCCTTGTATGTACATTTCTTCTGTATCTAACCCAACTGGTTCTACAAAAGCTTGGTGTCTTGGTTTATCACTAAATCTAACCACTTTGTCTTCTATAGAAGGACAATATCTTGGACCAGTTCCTTCTATCATTCCTGCATATAATGGTGATCGATGCAAGTTCTTTCGAATAACTTCATGTGTTTTTTCATTTGTATAGGTTAAATAACAATCAACTTGTTCAAATTCCTTAGGTGGATTTTCAAAAGAAAATGCCTCAATTCCTTTATCTCCTTTTTGTACTTCCATTTTACTAAAATCAATACTTCTTTTATTGATTCTAGCTGGTGTTCCTGTTTTAAAACGAATTAATTCGATTCCCATATTTTTTAAACAGTCTGATAATTGATTAGCTGCTGCTACTCCATCTGGTCCACTTTCCTTGGAGAACTCCCCAATAAATATTTTTCCTTTTAAATAGGTACCTGTTGCCAAAATAACGGTTTTAACTTTATAAATTGCTCCTACATCTGTTTCAATTTGTGTTATTTTTCCATTTTCTACCCCAATATTTATGATTTCTCCTTGTTTGACTTCTAAATTTTCTTGTTTTTCCAAAGTATGTTTCATTTCAGCTTGATACTTTTTTCTGTCAGCTTGTGCCCTTAAGGAATGTACCGCAGGTCCTTTTGAAGTATTTAACATTTTTATTTGTATCATCGTCTTATCTATATTTTTTCCCATTTCTCCACCAAGGGCATCTATTTCTCTTACTAAATGTCCTTTTGAACTTCCTCCAATATGTGGATTACATGGCATATTAGCAATTGCTTCTAAACTAATTGAAAAAATTAATGTCTTCATTCCTAATCTAGCTGATGCAAGTGCTGCCTCACACCCAGCATGTCCTGCTCCAACTACTGCTACATCATATTCTCCTGCTATATAACTCATTTTTTATTTCTTTTCCTCCTTTAATTCTCCATTCCTTGTGAAACAGAAAGTTTTGTTTTTTTGTTCTTTTCGTCTTTTTTTACATATTCGTTCCATCTTGTTTTTTTTGTTTGTCTTGCTTTTTCTTTTTATAATATGGTTTTTCACTGCTTTTCTTTCGTTTTTATTTTCAGATATAAAATTTTACTTTTGCGTTCTTTTATTTATGTTTACTTTGCTTTTTTAACTTTATTTTTCAACTACTTTCTCTTGCCTGTTTAATTCTAAAAAATAATCGAATAACAATTTTGTTTTATTTGCTTTTATTTTGGCTTTATTTGGTTTTTTCTTTTTATCTTACATATTACATTGATTTTGTTTTAAAACGTCTTATTTTTCATTTTAAAGGCTAGTTTGTTTGTCTTATTTTCCTAAACAAAACTTGGCAAAAATTTCATTTATAATATTTTCATCTATTATTTCTCCTGTAATATTTCCTAAGTCTTCTAAAGTATCTTTTATCGATATGGCAACAATATCAATTGGCATTTTTTCTTCGATTGCTTTTTTTGCACTTTTTACGTTTTCAATTGCTTTTGTGATTAAATTTTTATGTCTAATGTTTGTAATAATTATTTCATTATCTATATTTATTTCGTTTAATTGGAATAGTTTGGTTATTTCTTTGTAAAGCTCTTCGATTCCTACATAATTTAATGCTGATATTTTAATAATATGATTACTGACTTCCTTTAATCGCTTATCATCTGCTTGTAAGGTTGATTCTAAGTCAATTTTGTTTAATAAGATGATTGATTTTCTACTTTTTATCAGTTCTAGTATTTCAATATCTTCTTTGGTTAACTCTTTTGTACTATCAAATATAGCAATAATTAAGTCTGCTTCTTGTGCTATTTCTTTTGTTTTAGCTATTCCTATTTTTTCTACTTCATCTTTTGCTTGTCTAATTCCAGCTGTATCAATTAATTTTAGTGGTATTCCATTAATAGTTACTAGTTCTTCTATTGTGTCTCTTGTTGTTCCTTCATATTGTGTCACAATTGCTCTTTCTTCTTTTAAAATAGCATTTAAAAGGGATGATTTTCCTGCATTTGGTTTTCCTATTATAACTGTTTTTATACCTTCTTTTATCATTTTTCCATTATCAAAACTTTTTTCTAATTTTTCTAATTTTTCTTCAACGTTTTCTAACATATCGCTTATTTGTTGATTGGTAACTTCGTCTACATCATATTCTGGATAGTCTATGGCTACTTCTATGTGAACCATAACATCTAGTATTTCTTGCTTTATTTGGGCTATTTGTTTGGATAAAACGCCTTTTAATTGTTTCATTCCTGTTTTTGTTTCTCTTTCTGATTTTGCATGAATAACATCTATGACAGATTCTGCTTGTAATAAGTCTATTCTTCCATTAAAAAAAGCTCTTTGAGTAAATTCCCCAGGTTTAGCCAAATCTGCTCCATTTTTTAAACAAATATCTAATATTTTTCTTACAATTATATTTCCCCCATGGGAATTTATTTCACACATATTTTCAGTTGTATAGCTTTTTGGTGCTTTAAAATAGGAAACTAAAACTTCGTCTATTATTTCTCCATTTTCTATAATATTTCCGTATTTTATGGTATATCCTTTTATTTTACTAATTTCTTGTTTGTTTTTTGGTTTAAATATTTTTTCTAATATGGTAAAGGTGTCTTTTCCACTCATTCTTATGATTCCAATTCCTCCTATTCCGTGGTGCCGTAGAAATAGATGCAATGGTACTCATATTTATTCCTCCTTTTATTTGTTAATTATTATATTTTAAAATTTAATTAATAAAAAGCCAAAGATAGATTACAAAATACTTTGTAAAATCCGACCTTTGACCTCTGATTTTATTTTTTATAATTATTTTTTAATGATACTACTATTCTTCTATGTGGTTCTTCTCCTACACTTGTTGTATCAATTCTTGAATTTTGTTGCAATTTACTATGAATAATTTTTCTTTCATAGGCTTGCATAGGTTCTAATTTTATTGTTTTTTTTGTTCTTATTACTGTTTTAGCAACTTTTTCTGCCAATTCTTCTAATGTTTTTTCTCTTTTTGCTTTATATCCTTCTATGTCTAAAATAACTCTTACTCTATTTTCAATTCCCTTTCCTGCTATGGCTGATAAAATATTTTGTAAGGCATATAGGGTTTCTCCTCTATATCCTATCAAATATCCTAATTCTTTGCTTGTTATAGAAACATTTATATGACTTGTTGTTGTTTCTACTTCATAGTTTGTTCCTTCTGGTAATTTTAAAATAAATTCTTGTAAAAATTTTTCTGTATTTTCTTTTGCTTTTTCTTGTTCTTCTTTTATTAATTCTATTTCTTTTTTAGGTTTAATTGTTTCTTTTTCTTCACTTACTTTTGCTTCTTTTAAAGTCATTTCGACTTTAACTATTCTAGGAGTTAAAATACTAAAAAAACTTCTTTTGTCTTCATTTTCTAAAACTTTTATATCAACACAATTTTTAGGAACATTTAATATTTTTAAACCGTTCTCAATTGCTTCATTTGTTGTTTTTCCTTCAGAAATTATCGTTTTTTCCATTGATTATTCCTCCTCATCTTCTTGTTTTATTACTTTATCTAGCACGATTCTTTCTACTATCATAAGAATGTTACTTACTAGCCAATATAAGGCTAATCCTAAAGGTGCAACAAATGCAATAGAAATAGACATAATTGGCATCATCCATGACATCATTTTGTTGGTTTGCATAACGGCATCCATTTCATTTTCTTTTTCTTCTACTTCTTCTCCTGTTTCTCCATCTATGACTGTTTTCTTTTTGGTTTGATTTTGTTTTTGTTGCATAGCTGTTGTCATTCTAATGGATATGAAAGATGATAGAATATATAATATTGGTATAATATACACGGTATAGTCTGTCATATTTTGTTGTGGAATTTTACTTAAGTCTAATCCTAAGAAATTCATTTGAAGATTTAGCTTTTCTACATTGCTGTCTTCGGGATTTTTTTCTTTTAATAAGTTATATTCTCTTATTAAATCGATTTCTTGATAGACTTTATTTACTTCTTTTCCTTCTTCTTGCAATTGTGCAACATATTTGTTGATATCTTCTGTTGCTATTTTTTCCATATAAGTAATTGGATTTCTTACTAAGTAAAAAATAGACATTAATAGCAATAACTGTATGATTGCTGTTAAACATCCACTAAATGGACTCATTTTTTCGTTTTTGTACAGATTCATGATTTCTTGGTTCATTTTTTCTGGATCATTTTTATATTTAAATTGTATTACCTTCATTTTTTCTTGTAATTTTGCACTTTTTTTCATGGTTCTTTGTTGTTTGATGGATAAAGGTAACAATAATAATTTTATGGTGATTGTAAATAGTATAATGGCTAATCCATAATTGTTAACAAGGTTATATAAAAATGATAATAAATAACCGAAAACACTTGCAAAAAATTCAAACATGTATGTATCTTCCTCCTAGCTTATTTTAATGGGTCATATCCACCTTTTGAAAAGGGATTGCATTTTAATATTCTTATGCTTCCTTTTCTTAATCCTTTTATTGCTCCATATTTCTGTATTGCTTGCTTAGTATACTCCGAGCATGTTGGATAATATTTGCAGTGAATATTTTTACTTTCTAGCCATAAGGATATATGTTTTTGATATCCATTTATTAGCCATATAAGTAATTTTTTCATATTACTCCTTTATTAATTTTGCCTTTTTAAATATTTCTTTCATGTCTTTTTCTATGTTGGAATAGCTTACTTGTTTTAAGTCTGCTTTCTTTTTCCATAAAATAACGATATTATAGCCACTTTTTATTTGACTTTCATATTGTTTATAATTTTCTCGAATGAGTCTTTTTATATGGTTTCTTTTCACCGCTTTTCCTATTTTTACGCTAACTGCTATTCCCAAAAAGTTTACATATTTTTTATGGTTTGCTTGGATAAATGTTTCTATGTTTTTTCCTGAATAGTATTTTCCTCTTGATAAAACATTTCTAAATTCATAATTTTTTTTCATCATTTTGGTTTGATTCATTGTTCTTTTTTCCTTTCTTTCAAGGCAAACCGAATGAAAAACAGAAATAATATTTTTAGGATAGTATATGAAAAGGCTCGCTTTTGCGGCCTTTCTTGATACTGCTTAACCTTAAGCTGTTAATTTTTTTCTTCCTTTTGCTCTTCTTGCTTTTAAGATATTTCTTCCTGCTCTTGTTTTCATTCTTTTCATAAATCCATGTTCTTTTTTCTCTTGTCTATTTTTTGGTTGAAATGTTCTTTTCATCTACCCTACACCTCCTACTGATTTTTGTTTATTTCATTCCAATTTCTTGGAAATTATTTTTACTAATTAACAAGTATATCGATTATATCGCAAAACACTATAAAAAGTCAAGTAATTTTTCGATTTTGCCTAAAATTTTATAAAAGCAATTTTAAAAAGTCAAAAGAAATATCCATAAAAATCGTTTCAATCGCTAGTCAATACGGTTTTTTAGAAATTGTAAAGGTAAAAAACGAGCCTCTTTCACTTCTTGACCATTTATCAAAGTCAACGTGAACATCCCTCATTTTTTATCCTAACAATTTCTAATAAAACCTTCATTCCAACGCTCATTACACTTTTTTTATGGATATTTCTTTTGGCTTTTTTCTATGTTTTTATTAAATTTATTAATAATTTTCCACAGATTTTTTTAATTTTATCCACATAAAAAAATTTTTTTCCACAATTTTATTGACTTATTGTGTATAAATCTGTTATTATTGGGTGGTAAAAATTTTAAGAGATTTTGGCGAAAAACCTTGAAATTCTGTTCGTAAAAATCAAATTGAATTTTACCAAATCACATTTAAGTTATCAACACTTGTGGATAACTCTGTGGATAAAATTAATATAAAGGAATGATTTTAATTGAGTATCGACAAAAATGAATTAATGGAAAAAATAAAAAATGAATTAAGACCTGAACTTACTCAAATTTCTTTTGATACATGGATTAATCCTTTAAATATTAGAAGTATTGATGGGAATCACATTGTTTTCACTACAGTTTCTGAATTTCAAAGAGATTTCGTAGAAAATAAATATAAACCCTTATTATTAAATACTTTAAAATTTATAACAAATAGAGATTGGGAATATACCGTTATTGATTTAGAAAAAGAAGCAAAAGAAGCAATTGAGGGAAAAGTAGAAGAAACAGTATCTGAAACCTCTTCTAATAGTGAAGGAAATTTAAAAAATTCAAATTTAAATCCAAAATATACTTTTGAAACATTTGTTGTTGGTGATAATAACAAATTTGCTCATGCTGCTGCATTAGCTGTTGGAAACGAACCTGCCAAATCTTATAATCCTTTATTTTTATATGGTGGTGTTGGTTTGGGAAAAACACATTTAATGCACGCTATTGGTAATAGGATTTTAGAAAATGATAAAAATTGTAATATTTTATATGTTACTTCTGAAAAATTTACCAACCAACTAATTAATGCTATTAAAGATAACAAAAATGAAATTTTTCGAAAAAAATATCGAACAATCGATGTTTTATTAATTGATGATATTCAATTTATTGCTGGAAAAGAAAGAATTCAAGAAGAATTTTTTCATACTTTTAATTCCTTATACGAGGAAAGAAAACAAATTATTATTTCAAGTGATAAACCACCAAGAGATATTCCTTTTTTAGAAGATCGATTAAAATCTAGGTTTGAATGGGGTCTTTTAGCAGATATTTCTTGTCCAGATTATGAAACACGTTTTGCTATTTTGAGAAAAAAAGCACAAGACGAAAGTGTTGTAATTGATGATTACATTCTTTCGAACATAGCCAATAAAATTGATTCAAATATTCGAGAATTAGAAGGTGTTTTTAATAAAGTTGTAGCAAGAGCCTCTTTAACGCATAGTCCCATAACAATTGAATTGGCTGAAAAAATCATCAATGAATTCAAATATGAAAGTGAAAAAGTAATATCTTGTGATTTTATTAAAGAAACAGTTGCAAAATATTTTAGTATTAATAAAGATGATTTATCTAGTAATAAGCGTTCAAACGATATCGCTTTTCCTAGACAAATTGCTATGTATCTATGCCGTGAAATTGCCAATATGTCCTATCCTCAAATAGGAGCTGACTTTGGCGGTAGGGATCACTCAACTGTTATGCATGGTTGTAAAAAAATAGAAAAAGAAATAAAAGAAAAAAATAATACCAAGTTAATTGTGGATAGTGTGAAAAACATTATCGTAGATGGCAAACAAGTATAGGGAAAATGATTTTAGCGATTTTTTAAAAAGTGTGTTTGAAAAATAATTGTTTGGAAAAAGGATATCTTTTCTGTTCTTACGGAACTGCTTGATTGGATATCCACACCCTTGTGTTAATAAGCTGTGAAAAAACTGTGAACAAATAACTTTTACACAAATTGTTTTTTTATGTGTGGATAATTTTGTCAGTTTTCCACTAAGTTATAAACATCATTTTTATTAGGGATTCTAATTATCACCATAGTTTTCCACATTTTCCACAGTGCCTAATACTATTACTACTAATAATATTATATAATATAAAAAGGAGGAAGCAAAATGAAAATAGTTTGTTATAAGGATACTATCCTAAAAGCTATTAATTCCGTAGTAAAAGGTGTAGCTACCAAAACAACTATGCCAATACTAGAAGGAATACTAATTCAAACAAATGATAAAGAAATAAAATTAACTACTTATGATTTAGAAATAGGTATTGAATATGTAATGGAATGTGATGTAAAAGAACAAGGAAGTACAGTTGTTAATGCTATCATGTTTAGTGAAATTATTAGAAAATTACCGGATACAGAAATTCACATTTCTATTAATGAAAATAATTTATTAGAAATTGAATGTGAAGGTTCTTTATATAAATTGGCTACCATGAATCCTGAAGAATTTCCTGAACTTCCAAAAATAGAAGTTGAAAATTCGATAGAAGTTGATCAAAATGTTTTAAAAAATATGATTAGAAAAACAATTTTTGCTGTTAGTTCAGAAGAAAGTAGACCAATTTTTACAGGTTGTTTATTTGAAATAGAAAATAATAAATTAACTTTAGTATCTGTTGATGGTTTCCGTTTAGCTTTAAGATCCATATTTTTAACGAAACAAAGTAATGATTTCAAAGCTGTTATTCCAGGAAAAACTTTAAATGAAGTTAATAAAATTATTTCAGATTCTTTTGAACCTTTAAAAATAGGAGTTGCTAAAAATCAAGCATTATTTGAAATGGATAATTGCAAAGTTGTAACTAGAATTTTAGATGGAGAGTTTTTAAATTATAAAAATGTAATTCCAAGTAATTGGGAAACGAGAGTAAAAGTAAATAAAAGTAATATTCAAAATAGTTTTGAAAGAATTAGCTTAATATCATCATCATCTGTGGAAAAAGAAAAAAAATATCCAGTAAAAGTACAAGTAGATATTGGAAAAGTGGTTATATCTTGTACCAATCAAACAGGTGATGCAAAAGAAGAATTATATGTTTCAACAGAAGGTAAAAATTTAGAAGCTGGATTTAATCCTAAATATTTTTTAGATAGTTTAAAAGCTATTGAAGATGATGATGTTTATATTGAATTTGGTTCAAGTATATCACCATGTTTAATAAAATCCATTGAAAATAATGATTATACATATATGATTTTACCAATCAGATTAAAAGAAGATTAAAATAAAATTCTCCTAAGGGAGGATTTTATTAATTAAAAATAAATTAATAAAACAGAAAATAATTTTTTTATAGTATAATGGAATATCTAAAAAAGAAATCAAAAAATAAGAAGCATGAGAATCTAAAATAAGACGTTTTTATTTTTTTATAATATAAATAACTGTCCAAAAATTAGAAAAAAAAAGAATTAATTAGGAAAAATAGATAAAAATTATACACAATTGGAGAATAATATGTGGATAAATAAAATAAAAATAAAAAATTTTAGAAATTATAATGAGCAAGAAATTGAATTAGAAAAAAATATTAATATTTTTTATGGAGAAAATGCACAAGGAAAAACGAATATTATAGAAGCAATTTTTTTAAGTAGTATGGGGAAATCTTTCCGTGCAAAAAAAGATAAAGATATGATAAAATTAAATTTTGAAAATTCAGAAATAGAAATAAATTATAAAAAATCTGATAGAGAAGGAAAAATAAAAATTGAATTAGGTCATAAAAAAAATATTTTTTTAAATGGAATAAAAATAAAAAAATTAAGTGAATTATTAGGAAATATTAATATTGTAATTTTTACACCAGATGATATAAATATTTTAAAAGGTGGACCGCAAAATAGAAGAAGATTTTTAGACATAATGATTAGTCAACTAAAACCGAACTATATGTACTCCATAAATTTTTATTTAAAAATTTTAGAACAAAGAAATAATTATTTAAGACAAATAAGAGATGAAAGAAAAGATGAAAACTTCTTAGATATATGGGATGAGAAGTTAGCTCAATATGCCATTACTATTTTTCAATATAGAAATGAATACATAAATAAAATAAAAGAAAAAATAAAAAAAATACATGCTGAAATAACTAATCAAAAAGAAGAGATTAAAATGGAATATTTTTCAGAGTGCCAAACAAAAGAGAATTTTTTAAAATTATTAAAAGAAAGAAGAAAATTAGATATTATAAAAGGATATACAACAAAAGGAATTCACAGAGATGACTTTTCAATTTTTATTGATGAAAAACCAATTGATATTTTTGGTTCACAAGGTCAACATAGAACAGCCATTCTTTCTTTAAAATTAGCAGAATTATATTTAGTAAAAGATGAAATAGAAGAGAATCCAATTTTATTATTAGATGATTTTATGTCAGAGTTAGATGAAAAAAGAATAAAAAGTTTTTTAAATAAAATAAATGATACACAAGTAATTATAACTTGCACAGAAAAAATAGAGGTTGAAAATAAAAAAGTTTTAATATATAATGTGAAAGAAGGAAATTTAAAAAAACAATAAAAAAATAGTATTATAAGTATGCTATTTCAAAGGTAAAAAATAAATTTGTAATTTTTAGAGGAGGAAAAAATAATGGAAAAATTTGAACATGAATATGGTGCTGACCAAATACAAGTGTTAGAAGGTCTTGAAGCAGTAAGAAAAAGACCAGGTATGTATATTGGAAGTACATCTGTTAGAGGTCTTCATCATTTAGTTTATGAAATTGTTGATAATGGAGTAGATGAAGCTTTAGCAGGATATTGTAAAGAAATAAATGTTGTTATAGAACCTGGAAATATTATTAGTGTAGAGGATAATGGAAGAGGAATACCAGTTGAAATTCATCCTAAAACAGGAATTTCAACAGCTGAAACAGTTTACACAGTTCTTCATGCTGGTGGAAAATTTGGTGGAGATAGTGGTTATAAAGTTTCAGGAGGTCTTCATGGTGTTGGTGCATCTGTTGTTAATGCTTTATCAAATTGGACAGAAGTTACGATTAAAAGAGATGGTCATTTATATCAAATGAAATTTGAACAAGGAAAAACTGTTCAAAAATTAGAAAAAATTGGAGAAGCACAAGGTACAGGAACGAAAGTTAGATTTTTAGCTGATGATACAATATTTGAAACAACCGATTATGAATATGATGTATTAGAAAAAAGATTTAGAGAAATAGCTTTTTTAACAAAAGGTTTAAAAATAACAATTGAAGATAAAAGAGAAGAGACACCTAAAAAAGCAGATTTTTGCTTTGAAGGAGGACTAATTTCTTTTGTAGAATTTTTAAATAAAAATAAAGAAAAATTAAATAAAACACCAATTTATATAGAAAAAGATGGAGAAGTACCAGTAGAAATTGCAATACAATATACATCTAGTTATTCTGAAAATATTTATACTTTTTGTAATAATATAAATACAATTGAAGGTGGAACACACTTAGAAGGTTTTAAAAGATCGTTAACCAAAGTATTTAATGATTATGCAAGAGGTCATAATATTTTAAAAGAAAAAGATACCAATTTACAAGGGGAAGATATTAGAGAAGGAATAACAGCAGTAGTATCAGTAAAGGTAAAAGAACCACAATTTGAAGGACAAACTAAGACAAAATTAGGAAATAGTGAAGTAACAGGTGTTGTACAAAGTATGGTAAATGAAGCTTTATCAGCGTTTCTAGAAGAAAATCCAAGTGTTGCTAAATCAATTTTAGAAAAGTGTATTAGTGCCTCTCGAGCAAGAGAAGCAGCAAGAAAAGCAAGAGAACTAGCAAGAAAGAAAAGCAATCTTGAAACATCTACATTACCTGGAAAATTAGCAGATTGTAGTAGCAAAAATCCAGATGAATGTGAAGTTTATATAGTAGAAGGAGATTCAGCTGGAGGAAGTGCAAAACAAGGAAGAGACAGAAAATTTCAAGCTATTTTACCTTTATGGGGAAAAATGCTAAATGTAGAAAAGTCAAGAGCAGATAAAATATATGGAAATGATAAATTAAATCCAGTTATTTTAGCAGTTGGAGCAGGTATTGGTAGTGATTTTGATGTAACAAAAATTAGATATGGAAAAGTTATTATTATGGCAGATGCAGATGTGGATGGTGCTCATATTAGAACTTTATTATTAACATTTTTCTTCCGTTATATGAGACCACTAATAGAAAATGGAAATGTATATTTAGCACAACCACCATTATATAAATTATCAAAAAAAGGAATGGAAGATAAATATTGTTATACAGATGAAGACTTAGAACAATCTTATAAAGAATTAGAAGAAAAAGGAATTTTAAGAGAACAGTTGGGTCTTCAAAGATATAAAGGTTTAGGTGAGATGAATCCAGAACAATTATGGGAAACAACTATGAATCCTGAAACTAGAACATTAGTAAAAGTAACTATGGAAGATGCTATAAAATCAGATGAAATATTTACTTTATTAATGGGGGATGAGGTAGAACCAAGAAGAGAATTTATTCAAGCTAATGCAAAATATGTAAAAAATTTAGATATTTAAGAATTAAATTTTTA
Source organism: Clostridia bacterium (assembly GCA_022795075.1). GTDB lineage: Bacteria > Bacillota > Clostridia > TANB77 > CAG-508 > CAG-269. The sequence continues at coordinate 13,852 of JAAWGB010000043.1, forward strand.
AATAAATTTAATGGCAGACAATTTAAATTGTCT
>JAAWGB010000044.1 GCA_022795075.1 Clostridia bacterium
TAGAAATATTTAAAATACAGGTGAAAGGGTCCTGTTTTCGGGTATCGTTCAGCTGTATTTTTAATATTTCTTAGCGTCATGTAGGGTAACCGAAAATCTAAATCATATTGTTATAGTTATCTTTTGTAAGTTTAAAGCCTGTCTACTAGTCAACTGTAATCGATTAATGAAAGGAAACTTAAAAAGTGGTTGGAATTTTGCTTAAAAGGTGATATAATAAAATTACAAAAAAATAAAAGGTGATAGAAATGTTAGAAAAAATAAATTCGCCACGAGATATAAAAAGACTAACCACCGAAGAAAAAAAGAAAGTAGCAGAAGAAATAAGAGAATATATCCTAGAAATTGTGTCAAAAAATGGAGGTCACTTAGCATCTAATTTAGGTGTAGTAGAATTAACCATAGCCTTGCATAGTGTATTTGACTTGCCAAAAGACAAAATTGTATGGGACGTAGGGCATCAAACCTATGTACATAAAATTATAACAGGCAGAAGAGAAGAATTAAAAACATTACGACAATTAAATGGAATAGCAGGTTTTCCGAAAACAAAAGAATCGGATTCAGATTGCTTTAACACAGGACATAGTAGTACCTCTATTTCAGCTGCTCTTGGAATGGCAAGAGCAAGAGATTTAAAAAAAGAAAATAATGCAGTATTAGCAGTAATAGGAGATGGAGCGCTAACAGGAGGAATGGCATTAGAAGCTTTAAATGACGCAGGTTGGAGCCAAACAAAAATGACAGTTATCTTAAATGATAATGAAATGAGCATTTCTAAAAATATTGGCGGAATCAGTATGTTACTCAGTAAATTAAGAACCAAAAGAACCTATAGCAAATCTAGTGATATAGTAAAAAAAGTGGTTTTAAAAATGCCAGCAATAGGCAAGCCAATTGTAAAAGTAGTAAGAAGAGTGAAAAGAAGTATTAAACAATTAATTATTCCAAAGATGTTTTTTGAAGATATAGGTTTTCGTTATTTAGGACCAGTAGATGGGCATGACATAGAAGAATTAGAAAGAATGTTAAACATTAGTAAAAAGCTAGAAGGACCAGTATTAATTCACGTATTAACCAAAAAGGGGAAAGGTTATAAAATAGCCGAACAAAACCCTGATAGATATCATGCGACTGGTCCATTTGACAAACAAACAGGAAAAAGCAAAAAAGAAAAGAAAAAAGACTATTCTAAAGTATTCGGAGAAAAATTGGTAGCATTAGCTAAAAATAATGAAAAAATAGTTGCTATTACAGCATCTATGAAAGATGGGACAGGACTGACAGAATTTGCAAAACAGTTTCCAAAGAGGTTTTTTGACATAGGAATAGCTGAACAACATGCCATAGGGGTAGCAGCAGGTATGGCAAAAGGAGGAGTTATTCCAGTAGTACCCATATACTCTTCTTTTTATCAAAGAGCATATGACCAAGTTATTCATGATGTGGCTATGCAAAATTTGCCAGTTATTATGTGTGTGGATCGAGCAGGTATTGTAGGTGCAGATGGAGAAACTCATCAAGGAACCTTAGATATGTCATTTTTTCGATTAGTTCCTAATTTAACAATTATGGCACCAAAAGATTTTAAAGAATTGGAAAACATGTTAGAATTTGCAATTAATTTGAATAAACCAGTAATCATTCGTTATCCAAGAGGTGGAGAAGATGAATATAAAATGGAAAAACAAGAAAAATTAGAACAAGGAAAAGCAGAAATTCTAAAAGAAGGAAAAGACCTAACAATTATAGCAATTGGAAAAACAGTAGCAAGAGCCATGAAAATAGCAGAAGAAATTGAAGAAATAACAGAAAATAAGAATATGTTAAAAATAGAAAAAGAACAATTAAATAAACAAATTCAGTCAAAAACATTAAAAGAAGAAAATGAAATGAAAAAGAGCCAAGAAAAGAAGAACAAAACAGTAGAAGTAATAAATGTTAGATTTCTAAAACCAATTGATAAAGAAACAATCAAACAATCACTTCAAAAGACAAAAAATGTAATAACTATAGAAGATGGAACAATCATAAATGGCTTAGCAACAGCTATTCAAGAAATTATCATACAAGAGAATTTGCAAGATATTCATGTAAAAAATTATGCTTATCCAGATAAATATATTGAACATGGTACAGTAGAAGAATTGGAAAAACGTTATGGTTTAGATGCTAAAACAATTTTAGAACAAAATTTGGAGAACCCATAAGTTGCTTGATGTGTGTTAACCTTAAATAAATCTAAAAAAAAGATAATAAATTGAAAATTACTTAGAACAGTATTTTTCCTTTTTAGATTTATTTTAGGTTGATAGTATTAGCCTAATTTTGTATAAAAAAATAGAAAAGTAGAAAAATAAAGGAAAAGAAATTTTGGAAAGGAAACCAAATGGACAAACAACAATTATTAAAAGATTATAAAAAACAAGAAGATAAAATTTGCTTATCACAAGTATTAGATAAAATAGAATTTTCAAAGACAAGAGATAAAATAGAATATACTGATTTTCTAGATATGTATCAAGTAGCTTTAGTAGAAAATTTTTTAAGAAAAATAAAATTTGAAAATTATCAATTATATGGTGGATATGAAGAAGCAGAAAGAAAAATCTTGATAGTTTATCCTGAAAAATACGATGAACAAATGTTACAGAAAAATTATAATAAAATGATAAAAGTAATTAGAATAATGCTACCAGAGGAAGAAAAAGGAAATTATTCTCATAGGAATTACTTAGGAGGAATTGTTAAACTAGGACTAAAAAGAGAAAAGGTAGGAGATATTATAGTAAAAGAAGAGGGAGCAGATATACTTACAGTAGAGGATTTTTCAGATATTTTAAAGCAACAATTACCTTCTTTAACAAGATTTGAAACTAGTAAAATAACAATTGAAGAAATACAAAACTTACAAAAAAGAGAAGTTAAGGTAGAAGAAATAAAAATTATTGTTCCTTCCTTAAGATTAGATAATTTTGTATCAGATTTAGCAAGAACTTCAAGAAGTAAAGCTGTTCAGATAATCAATCAAGAAAGAGTTTTTGTAAATGGACAAAACGAAACTAAGGTTTCTAAATTACTAAAATTAAATGATAAACTTACAATTAGAGGTAAGGGAAGATTTGTTATTAAAGAATTTGCAGGAACAACAAGAAGTGGAAGAACGGTTGTTGTAATAGAAAAATATGTGTAAATAAATTTGGTAGATGTCATTTATAGTTTTTGAAAAAAGTGAGAATTTATTTAAGAATTACATTAACACGAATGTCGAAAAAAGTCGACAAAATCTGCTTGACAAATGTTTCTTTGGCATATATAATTCTTATACTAAATTGTAAATAATGTGTTAAAAATGTCAAAGAAAGGAGGAAAAATATGGAAAAAGCACAAGATGTATCAATACCTATCAAATTAGATGAAATTATTAAAGCACAAGATAAAATTTTAGAAGTACAACAAACAACCTTAGAAAACCAAAAGAAAATGGAAAAAAAGCAGGATGAAATGTTAAAAGAACAAGAAAAAATGAAAGAACAAATGAAAAGATTTGAAGCAGAACAAAAAGAAATGAAGGAAGAAATGAAAAGATTTGAAGCAGAACAAAAAGAAATGAAGGAAGAAATGAAAACATTTCAAGAAGAACAACAAGAGATGAAGGAAGAAATAAAAATATCTAAAAATGAACGACAAGAGATGAAAAAGGAGTTATTAAATCTTGGAAACACAGTAGCAAGAATAGAATATGAACATGGAAGAAAACTAGATATAATATTAGATGTATTAACAGGGCATACAGAAAAACTAGAAGTACATGAAAAAAGATTTGAAAAAGACGAAAAAATAACTCAAATACAAGGACACAAAATATATGGAATTGAACAAGCTATGAAAAAATAAAGCCTATTTTAATTAGGTAAAATTAAATAGGCTTTAAAATTTATTTTAATTGAACAATGGTAACACCCATTTCTCCTTCGCCAAAAGAACCTGAGCGAAAAGACTTTACATGAGGATGTGTTTTTAAAAAATGATGAATACCATTTCTTAATTTTCCAGTACCTTTTCCGTGAACAATTCTAACTGTTTCAAGTTTAGCAATTAAAGCATCATCCAAAAATTTATCAACCACAAAAATTGATTCTTCAACATTTAATCCAATCACATTTATTTCTGATTTTACCATTTTAGTTTTTGAAACAAAAGACACAGTATTTACAGTTAAAGAAGAACTATTTTTTGCAGTATCATGAAAAGGTTTTAGAAACTTAATAGGTACATTCACTTTTAAACTTCCTATTTGAACTTGGACTTCATTTGACTTAGAAACATGAGAAAGAACCTTACCATTTTGTCCAAAATTTGTTACAAAAACATCCATATTTGGTTTAATATCTTTGGCAGTTAAAGAAGGAACCAAAGATTCATGATTCATTAGTTCATTTGCATCCTTAGTATCAACTAGGTTAATATCTTTAATTTTAGCATTTAAACAATTTCTAGCATCTTCTAATTCTTGACGATTAGAAGAAGAATTTATTTTCTTTATCATTTCAGTTGCTTCTTCCTTGGCATCTAGTAAAAGATTTCTAGCCTTTATTTTAGCATGATAAATTAATTCTTGTTCTTGGCGTTTTACATCCATGTTTTTTGTTTCTAAAGACTTTCGCAAATTGGTGACTTTTTCCAATTCTTGAGAAATTTCAAGTTTTTGCTTTTCTATCAAGGATTTATTATCATAAATGTTTTTTAGTAGATTTTCAATATCTATTTGATTGGAGGTCATCAATGATTGGGCTTTTTGGATAATGGATTCATCCAATCCTAATTTTTGGCTAATTTGAAAAGCATTACTCTTGCCAGGAATACCAACCAATAATTTATAAGTAGGACTTAAAGTGGCAATGTCAAATTCTACAGAAGCATTTTCAAAACCATCTGTTACAAGTGCATATTGCTTTAATTCTTGATAATGAGTGGTGGCAATGGTTAAACAATCGGTTGCTTGAAAATAATCTAGAATACTAATAGCCAAGTTAGCACCTTCTAGTGGATCTGTTCCAGAACCCAATTCATCTACTAAAATTAAAGAATTTTTGGTAGCATGTTTCGTAATTTCTACAATATTAAGCATATGAGAAGAAAAAGTACTCAAAGAATTGGCAATACTTTGATCATCTCCAATATCAGCAAAAATATTGTCAAATACATAAATACTAGAATTTTCATCACAAGGAATATTTAGGCCACTACATGCCATACAAGTTAATAAACCAACTGTTTTTAAAGTAACTGTTTTTCCACCTGTATTAGGACCTGTAATCAGTAAGGTAGAAAAATCATTGCCTAAATGCAAAGAAATTGGTACAACTTTATTTTTATCAATAAAAGGATGCCTAGCATTTTTTAAATAAATTTCTTTTTTTGCGTTAATAAGTGGAGTGGTAGCTTGGAGGTTTTTAGAGAATTTAGCTTTAGCAAAGATAAAGTCCAATTGACCAATTAGTGTAATATCTGTTTGTAATTCTTCTATATAAGGATAAAATAATTGGCTTAATTCTTGTAAAATTTTTTCAATTTCTAATTCTTCTTCTTTTTTTAAGCTATTTAATTCATTATTCATTTCAAAAATAAGAATAGGTTCTATAAAAACAGTAGAACCAGCATGAGAGATATCATGAACAAATCCTTTTATTTGGGAACGATACTCTTCTTTAATAGGAATAACAAATCTGTCATTTCTAAGAGTAATAATATTTTCTTGTATATATTTTGAATAACGAGAAGAGTGAATCATATCATTTAATTTTAAACGGATATCTTGTTCTAGTTTTCTTTGTTGTTTTCGTATAGATTGTAATGCTTTAGAAGCTCTATCATCTATCGTACCATCGTCTAAAATACAACTTGATATTTTGTCTGTTACACTTTTATTTGTATATAAATGAGAAAAAAGATTCATCAAAATAGGATATTGGGAAGAATCTATATAATCTTTATTAAAATAATCTTTTAAATCTTGTGAGGATTGAAAGATGTGTGCAAGGTCAAGTAAAGAACTTGCTGATAAAGGTTTTGTGCTTTCCAATTTTTTTAGTTCGATAGCAATATTAGCAATTGGAAAAAAAGAAGGAAAGCCACTTCGGTAAGATAAATTGACAGCTTCACTGGTTTCTTGTAAAAGTTGCTCGACTTCTTTTTTTTGCTTACTTGGTATCAATTTTTGGCTATGTTCTTTTCCTTTATAAGTATCACAATAAGTACTTAACATGTCTAATATTTTATAAAATTCTAATTTTTCTAAATACATAATTAATCTCCTACTTAAGTATAAATAGATATCTATAACATTGTCTTCTTAAAATATGATTAAAAAAGAAGGCAAAAAAATTGTACAATATAATTTTCATTAATATTATAGCATAAATAAACAAGGCAAGCAATATGGAAATACTTGTAAAAAAATCATGTAATTACAGGATTTACTTCAAATTTAAGGTAAGAAAATGCACACTTGCAAAAACAATTAACTTGTGATATAAAATAAAAAGAAAAAATATATCACAAAGAAAAAGAGGTGAGAAAACATGATAAAGGCTTATGCAAAATCAGATATTGGAAAAGTAAGAGAAATCAATCAAGATTACTATTATGTATCAGAATCATTAGATGAAGTGCAATTATATATGTTAGCAGACGGTATGGGAGGATACAACGGAGGAGAAATAGCTAGTAAATTAGCCATACAAACAGCTAAAAGTTATATTGAAAATAATTTTAAAGAAATCAATAAAGATAAAGACAGTATTATTCAATTAGTTGGTAGTAGTATGGAATATGCCAATATGGTAGTATATGAAAAGTCAAAAGAGAGTAAAGAATTAGAAGGAATGGGTACTACTTTGGAAATCTGTTTAATATATAATAATAAGGCATTTATTGGACATGTAGGAGATAGTAGAATTTATAGAATTAGAAAAGAATTTATAAGAAAACTAACACAAGATCACAGTTATGTTCAAAAATTAGTAAAAGATGGAACCATTACCCAAGAAGAGGCAAGTCACCATCCACAAAAAAATATGTTAATGAAAGCACTTCGGATGCAATGCGTTTGTAGAGCCAGATGTCATGGTAAGAGGTTTTTCCAAAGAAGATATTTTTGTGATGAGTTCAGATGGTTTAACCAATATGGTGCCACAAGAAGAAATTTATAGAATTGCTAAAAAAGATATTGAACAAGCACCAAAAGAATTAATAGATATGGCAAATGAAAATGGTGGATATGACAATATAACAGTTGTTATTATTAAAAATATATAAACCCTTAAGAATAAGGAAGGAATGAAAATTATGAATTTAGAAGGAAAGCTATTAGGAAATCGCTATGAGATGGTCGAGAAAATAGGAAATGGCGGAATGTCTACAGTTTATAAAGCAATTGATAAAGTTTTAAAAAGAAATGTAGCAGTAAAAATATTAAGAGATGAATTTACAACAGATGAAGAATTTATAAAAAGGTTTGAAGCAGAAGCACAATCAGCAGCAAGATTAACACACGCTAATATTGTGTCTATTTATGATGTAGGAGTAGAAGGAAATTTACACTATATTGTAATGGAATTAATACAAGGAAAAACACTAAAAGAAATAATTATAAAAGAAAGAGGACCTTTACCTTGGAAATGGTCTGTTAATGTAGCCATTCAAATAGCATCAGCTTTAGAAACAGCCCATAAAAATAATATTGTACATAGAGATATAAAACCACATAACATCATCATTACAGAAGAAGGAACCGCTAAAGTAACGGACTTTGGTATTGCAAAAGCTGTGTCGAATTCGACTATTACAGCATTTGGAACAACAATTGGTTCGGTTCATTATTTTTCACCAGAACATGCAAGAGGAGGCTTTACAGATGCAAAATCAGATTTATATTCATTAGGGGTTGTTATGTATGAAATGCTAACAGGAAGAGTACCTTTTGATGCAGATACACCTGTTTCAGTTGCTTTAAAACATATGCAAGAAGAACCAGAAGAACCAATAGAAATCAATCCACACATACCAGTAGCCATTAATAAAATTATCATGAAAGCCTTACAAAAAGATACAACATTAAGATACCAATCAGCATCTGAAATGTTAAGGGATTTAAAGAAATCACTAAAAAACCCAAATGGTGATTTTGTAGAAGAATTAGAATATGATAGTACAGCAAGAACACAAAAAATCGATTTAGATGAATATGGAGAAATAGAAGACATACCAAATAGTAGAAATCACAAAGGAAAAAAAGAGGGGAAATTTAAACAATTTATTAAAAATCATAAAGGACTTAGCATTTTTATTGGATTGATTTTATTGTTTGTATTAAGTTTAGGTGGAACATTAGCAGTACTAAATATTACTAATCCAGCAGAAGTAGAAATGCCGAATGTTGTAGGTCTATCAAAAGAAGAAGCACAAAAAGAGGTTGAAACTGCAAAACTAAAATTTGAGGTGGAAAAAGAAGAATATCACAAAGAAGTACCAGAGGGATATGTTATTTCTCAAAATCCTACTTATATGGAAAGATTTAATAAAGTAAAAGAAGGAAGTATAGTAAGCGTTGTTATTAGTAAAGGGCAAGAAAAGGCAATTGTTCCAAATGTAAAGGGAAAAGAAAAAGATGAAGCAATAAAATTGCTAGAGGATACAAAGTTAAAGGCTGAAGTAATAGAGGAAACAAGTAAAACTGTAAAAGAGGGATTTGTGATTAGCCAAGAAACAGAGCCAAATACAGAAATATTTGCAGGCGATACAGTTAAAATACATGTTAGTACAGGAACAGGAATAAAAGAAGTTACAGTAGTTAGTGTAATTGGTCAATCTGAAGCAAATGCTAAAAAGACATTGGAGGGATTAGGTTTAAAAGTAAGTGTAGCTTATGATGAAGATAAAGATAAAGATAATGGAATTATTTTAAAACAAAGTATTGATACAGGAAAAACAGTTGATGAAGGAACATCCATTACTATTACAGTAAATAAATTGGCAGAAAAGAAAAGTGCTACTGTATATGTAAATGTAAAATCCATAACAGGAGGTTATTCAGAAACAGAAAATAGTACAGCTACAAAGAAAAAAGTAAAACTTAGAGTAGAAGCAGCTGGAGAAACAATTTTTAGCAAAGAAGTAGATAAAAATGAAACACAAATTAATACAGGAGATGGAAAAATAGTTGCTACTGGAAATGTTACTGTAAAAGTATTTATTGATGAAGTAAAAGAAAGAGAAAAAGATATAGATGTTAGAACAACAAGTTCTTACACATTTGACTAAACGATTAAAATAATATCATTTTATAAAAAAATTCAATTAGTAATTGCTAATTGAATTTTTTTTCTATATAATAGAAATATACAAAATGAAATCCAAAAATTAAGGAGGGAGCATGCAAGGAATCATCATAGAAAACATAGCCAATTTATATCAAGTAACACCAATCAAAAAAGAGACAAGTAAAATAAAAACGAATCAAGAAACAAAATGCTCAAAAGAAACATCACCAGCACAAACAATGGTAAGTTATGAAACAATAGCAAGAGGAAGATTCAAAAAAGAAGAAATAACCCCAGTTGTTGGCGATTTAGTTGAATTAGAAATAACAGATGAAGAAAACAAAAAAGGAGTAATCAATCAAATACTAGAAAGAAAAGTATATGTAAAAAGACCTAAAATAGCCAATATAACACAAATGGTGTTAGTTATTTCTAGTAAAAATCCTAAACCAGATTTACTGATGTTAGACAAACAATTGGCTTTTGCAGAATTTTTGGGAATACAAACATTAATTGTATTAAATAAAACTGACTTAGACAACAAAGAAGACTTTAAAGAAATCAAAAATATATACCAAAAAATAGGATATAAGGTTATAGAAACAGAAGCTAAAAATCAAAAAGGAATAGAAGAACTCAAACAAGAATTAAAAAATAATAGGAATGTTTTTTCTGGTAATTCAGGAGTAGGAAAATCAACATTAATTAATGGACTTTTTAATCAGGATATGACGTTAGAAGGAGAAATTAGTAAAAGGAATAAAAGAGGAAAAAATACAACAACTTCTATTAAATTGTATAAGATAGATGAAAATACTTTTATAGCAGATACACCTGGATTTTCGACATTTTCAATTGAAGAAATTGAAAGTAAAGAATTGGCAAACTATTTTGTAGAATTTAAAGAAAAAATAAAAGAATGTGAGTTTGTGGGTTGTACCCATATAAAAGAACAAAGTTGTGGTATCAAAAAAGCTATGGAAAAAGGAGAAATATCATCTAATAGATACGAAAGATTTTGTAAGATATATCAACAATTAAAACAAAGAGAGGAGAAAAAGAAATGGTAGAAGTGTCAACATCTATATTATCCATAAAAGAAGGGGAGGAGTCATCAGCTTTTTTAAAACTAGAAACAGCCAAAACAGATTATTTCCATATTGATGTTATGGATGGAAAATTTGTAGAAAAAAACACATATGAAAAAATGCTACAAAATGTAGATTATATTAAAAGAATATCGAATTTACCATTAGATGTACATTTAATGGTAGAAAATATAAAAGAAACAATTGATGACTTTTTAGCAGTAGAACCCAATATTATTACCTTTCATCTAGAGGCTTGTAAAAATAAGGAAGAAGTATATAAGATGATTTCCTATATAAAAGAAAATAATTGTAAAGTGGGAATATCAGTCAAACCAAATACCAACATAGAGGAAGTATATGAATTTTTGCCATATATTCATATGTGTCTAATTATGACAGTAGAACCTGGAAAGGGTGGACAAACTTTCTTAACAGATATGTTGCAAAAAATTAAGACATTAAAAAATTATTGTAAAGAACAAGAATTAGAATTAGATATAGAAGTAGATGGTGGAATTAACTTAAAAACTGCTCCAGCAGTAAAAAAAGCAGGTGCCAATATTTTAGTAGCAGGAACAGCCATTGTTATGGCAAATGATTTTAAAGTTATTATTGATGAATTAAGAGCTTAATAAACCTATTTAAAAAATCCACACATAGAAAAGTTTCTAAATGTGGATTTTTTTATATTGTAAAAAAGTGTTTCACAGAAAATTGCTTTGCAATTTTCGTAAGTGAACAACAGATGTGACGTGAAAACTAATTTAAAAGGTTAAAAAATTTTAATCATTCACTGTTGTTCTTGGGCAAAATATTAATTTTCTTGTGTATTTTTTGTTTTATTTCTTAAAACTAGGCTAGAAACGGCAATTCCAATTCCTAAAATAAATACCATTGCTCCTAAAATAGAACCAATAATAGGAATTAAACCAATTAGCCATAAGACAATTGAACATACAACTAACATGCCGAAAGTAATCATTGTCTTTTCAATTTTTAGTTTTTGACAAATTAAGCCATTTAAAGTAATAATGAACATAGAATTACTGATGATAATCAAAGCCATTAAGGTTAATAATAGTAAAAATCCTAAAACAGAAGTAATTCCTAAAACAAAAGATAATATCGTTAATAATACAAAAACAATTGGTGTTAATAAGCCAAATCCAATAACTGGTAAGACTTTTTTGGTAGTTAATAAAGAGGTGTTATTTTTTAAGAACTTAGGAGCAAGCCATAAACATAATAGCCATACAACAATAATGGTAACAACAAAAGTTGCTAAATTCATAATTTGTTCTTGTATTTTATTTCCTCCAAAAGAAAATTCTTGATGGAAATTTGTTTCTCCAGTAACAACTCCTTGTGGTATAGATATTTCATTTTTAGAAGTGTAGTTTAAGTTTCCAGTAATGGTAGTTTGGGTAGTAGTTGGAGTGGTTGTATCTTCATTGTTAGTAGTGTCTTTTGTAAAGTTAAGGTTTGCACAATTTAAATAAGCATTTCTTCCAACGGTACCAAAGATATTAATTGTATTGGAACCAACACGAATATCTCTATAAATATAACCATTAATAGTTGTATTTTCAGATGCTGAGTATAAATCATAGACTACTCCATTTATTGTAACATCTTTAGAAAAAGTAAATAAGTTGCTAAAGATATATCCTTGTTCTCCAATGGTAACGGAGTTGGCACAAATAAAAGCATCTCCTCCAATTTGTGAATTAATGGTTACATGGTTAGCTATTATAAATAAATTTCCATCTACAATATAATCAATTGTAATGTTATCACCTGTTAAGTAGATGTCACTTTTTTTGAAGTTTTCTTCTGTAGAAGTGGCTACAGGATTGGTATTATCTGAAATTTCCTGTGTTATATTTTCAGGTGCTACATTGTTGGTTGTTTCATCTTCTGCTCTTACAATAGGAAGTGTAAGGGATAAAATAATAATTGCCAAAAGAACAATTATTTTGAATTTGTTTTTTAACATATAAATTCCTCCTAGATTTTAATTATATATGTAAGAAATATATAACTTTATTAGTTTTTTGTCAATAAAAAGTTAATATTTTAAATATTTCTAAAGCTATTTTAGGTCACATTCAAATCCGAACAATATTGTTATTGTTGTCTTTGAATCATTTAATTTATTTTTAGCAAGTAACAAGGTCTAAGGGGACCAATTAAGTTACTGTCTGTTATTCAATTAATTTTTGGATTGATAAGACTTGCAAAATTGTTGAATACTACAAGTGTTGCATTTTGGACTTCGTGCTACACAAGTATTTCTTCCATGCCATACAAAAAGATGATTAATATCTTTTAAATATTCTTTAGGAAAAATTTTTAGTAAATCTTGTTCCACTTTTTCTGGCATTTTTTCTTTGGACAAACCAGTTAAATTAGAAATTCTTTTAGCATGAGTATCAACGGCAATTCCTTCTGCTATACCAAAAACCTCTAACATAATTACATTTGCGCTTTTTCTACCAACCCCAGCTAAACTAGTTAATTCATCCATTGTATGAGGAACTTCTCCATGAAAATTTTCTAGAACTTGTTTGGCACATAATTTAATATTTTTAGCTTTATTCTTATAAAATCCACAAGGATGAATTAGATTCTCTAATTCTGCAAGGTCAATATTAGCAAAATCTTCAATTGTTTGACAACGTAAAAAAAGGGCAGGTGTTGTTTGATTGACTCTTTCATCTGTACACTGTGCAGAAAGCATCACAGCAACAACTAATTCAAATGGAGTGGTAAAATCTAAACTACAAGTGGCATCAGGATAACTTATTTTTAATAATTCAATTAAAGTAATAGCATCTTGTTTTTTCATAACAATCGCCTCCATCCTATATTGTAAAAGAGAAAGAAGAGATTGTCAAGAATAGGAGTGAGTTTTGCCATTTGTTTGTTGGCGTTCAATACTAGCATCCTTTAAACTTACAAAAGATAACTATAACAATATTGGTAAGGATTTTCGGTTACCCTACATGACGCTAAGAAATATTAAAAATACAGGTGAACGATACCCGAAAACAGGACCCTTTCACCTGTATTTTAAATATTTCTA
>JAAWGB010000045.1 GCA_022795075.1 Clostridia bacterium
GTTGATGAAAAAATCTTTACTAATTACTGTAAGAGCCTTTTCATCTCCCCGCAAAAGGTCATCTTGAAAGTTCTTAATAGCCGCTAAAAAAAGCAGAAAATCCATATATGTTAAAAGTTGGAGATATAGTTGTAAATATAGAATATTCCGAAAATTACAAAAAATTTAATGAATGCATACTAAATATTTTAAAACAAAAGGTAGGAAAGTAAAATTGCTTTGCATTTTGCATTTCTTAAACTGTAACAAATCAATCTTAACAGTTTTAGCAAAATGGGCTGATTTTTTTAATTGGACACGTTACACTATATACAGAAGGGAGGTAAAATACTAATGGCAGGAAGAAAATCAAAATATTCTTCTAATGAAAATATTGTAAGTAAAAAAATATGGTCTGTTGCATTATATATAAGGCTTTCACAAGAAGATGCAAACAATGGAACAGAAAAGCAAGAGAGTAATAGTGTAACAAGCCAAAAAACACTATTAAAAGAATTCATAGAAGAACATGATGATTTGATAGTTTATGATACATATATAGATGATGGATTTACAGGTACAGATTTTAATAGACCTTCATTTCAAAGATTACTAGAAGATATGAGAAACGGAAAGATTAATTGTGTGATTGTAAAAGATTTATCAAGACTTGGGAGAAACTATATAGAAGTAGGAAATTATATAGAGCAAGTCTTTCCATTATTTAATATAAGATTTATTGCCATTAACGATTCAGTAGATAGTTTTAAAAATCCAGCAAGTACAAATACAATTTTAGTACCATTCAAAAATCTAATAAATGATGAATATTGTAGAGATACATCAATTAAAATTAGAACATCATTAAATGGGAAAAAGAAAAAAGGAGAGTTTATAGGGGCGTTTCCATCTTATGGATATATCAAAGATCCAAAAGATAAGCATAAGTTAATAATTGATAAGAGTGTTGCAGATATTATAAGGAATATATTTGATTGGAATGTGAATGAGGGACTAGGAAAGATATCCATTTGTCATAGATTAAATGATTTAGGTATTTTAAATCCTACAGGACATAAGAAGTTAGAGCTTGAGCAAAATTATAATAACTATGGAATTCGAGATAATACATATACTTGGACACCTTCAACAATACGAAATATTCTAAATAATGAAGTGTATATAGGTAATACTGTTCAGGGAAAAAGAAGAACAAAAAGTTACAAAGTTCATAAAGTTGAGGTAGTTCCAAAAGAAGAATGGGTAAAAGTAGAAAATACCCATGAGCCAATAATTGATAAAGAAATTTTTAAAAAAGCACAAGAGCTAAGTAGGAGAGATACGAAGGTATCCCAAAAAACAAAAGAATTATCAGTATGGGCGGGTTTTCTAAAATGTGCAGATTGCAAAAGAGCAATGAATAAAAAAAGTAGTACCAATAAAAGTGGAAGCAAATATGAATATTATATTTGTAGTACCTATAGAAAAAAATCAAATAACTTATGCACAAAACATTCTATTAAAGTGGAGAACTTGGAAAAAGTAGTTTTGAAAGCCATTAATTTACATATTGGTTTATTAATTAATACAGAAGAAATGGTAAAACAAATAAATGATAGCAGTTTTCAAAATTCTAAAAATGAAAACATTGAAAATATGATAATTGCAAAACAAAATGAGATTTCTAAAATATCAAATTTTAAAAGAACTCTTTATGAAGATTGGAAAAATGAAGATATAATAAGAGATGAATATTTAGAATATAAACAAAAATATGAAAATGATATAGAAAGGTTAAAGGAAAATATAAAAAGGTTAGAAAATGAAAAACAAAAGTATGAAAGTCAAAGCATAAATAGTAATGAATGGATAGAAAAATTTAAAGAACAAAAAGGCATTAATGAATTATCACGAGATATCATGATGGAATTAATAGATTGTATTTATGTGTATGAAAATAGAAATATAACAATAAAATTTAAGTTTGAAGATGAGTTTAAGAGATGTCAAGAATACATAGAAAATAACAAAAATGTATTACTTAAACAAGTAGTAAGCTTATAATAAAAGTAGGAGAACAATAGTGGCGGAATAATTTGACTAATATAAAGATATAGGAAATTAGCCACATTAAATTGTTCAACTGCGAAAAATACTTTAGTATTTTTCTGTGGAATTTTAACAACATACTATCGTCACAAACCCTTATATGCGTAAGAACATAAAGATAGGTAATTAGTGTATGTTTTTGTAAAATAAAATTAATACTTTTGTAAAGAAAAATTAAAAAAGAACTAAAAATAAGAATGCGTAAGAAAAAAGGAAGAGTAGAATAATCTAAAAGCTTACTCCCACTTGATAAAGCGAAATAAAAAAAGTATAATTTAGAAGAGCATAATATTTTTAAAGAAAGGGAATGAGATTAAAATGAAAAGGAAAGTAGTTATTATTACTATATTAATGACTTTAATTTTGCTAGCAGGCAACTTATTAGCCGCAACAAATTTAATAGCCAAAACAAGTAGTTCAGTAAATGAATTAGAAGAAGGACAAGAGGTAACCATTACATTAAGATTTGATGAATATCAACAAATAAATAAAGGAATCAATGCCTATGTAGCAACATTGGAATATGATAAAGACATATTTGAAGAAGTAAGACAGGAAAATTTTCAAAGTCAAAATGATTGGGAAAAACTACAATATAATCAAGCAACAAAAGAATTTGTGGCGATTAAAAAAATAGGAAGTATGACACCAGAAGATATTGTAACGATTACACTAAGAGCAAAAACAGGTGTAAAAGCAACAACTACAGATATTAAAATAAAAGATATTGTAACCTCTGAAGGAGAAAGAGATATTGCAATTGCAGAAACAAAAGTAACCATTGATATTATTGAAGAACAAGAAGAAAAACCAGAAGAACCAAAACCTGAAAAAATTACTTCTGAAAAATATACAATAGCAGGAGGATTTATCCAAAGAATCTTACCAAATACAACGGTAGCACAATTTAAGGAAAATGTAACTTTGGAAAATGTAACAACTCAGCCACAAATTGTATTTACAGACCATGAAGGAATGCCACTTGCAGAAGATGGAATTGTTACAACAGGAACCCAAATAAAAGTAGGAAAAACACTTCAATATACGCTTGTTGTAATCGGAGATACTGATAGTGATGGAGAAATTACAATTAATGATATGGCAGAATTAAAATTACATATCATCGAAAAAGAATTATTAGAAGGAATTAAATTAAAAGCAGCAGATGTTGATAACGATGGTGAAGTTACCATTAATGACTTAGCACAAATGAAATTAATCCTGATAGATTTATTGAAACTAGAATAAAATTTAAAATAAAAAAATGAAGGATGGAAATATCATGAAAGAAAAAACAAAGAAAATGATAAAAATAAGTATTTGTTCTACACTATTTTTAATATTATCTTTAGGTGTTATTTATGCAGCTAATGTAATTGCTTCTAAAGGAGAATTAAATGATGATGGAGTGATTGATTATAGTGATGTTAGTCTATTAGAAAGTCATTTAATTCATGTAAAAACCTTGCCAGAAGAAAAACTTTCTAATGCCGATATGAATAGTGATGGAGAAATTACAGTAACAGACTTATCACTTTTAATTAAAAAAATAGAAAATAATAGAGACTATATGGTAGAACTAAATAATATAGATACACCAAATTACTATCCAAAAAAAGGAGAACAAATAGAAATAACCTTTGGAGCTGACATAAATTATGAGGATGTAAGAGTAGAAAAAATTGTAATAAATGAACAAGAATATGGTGTACAAACTGAAAATGGAATTTATAAGATAAAAGTAAATGTAGGAACACAAGCTGGAAAACAAGAATATCACATAAGTAAAGTAATTTTAAACACTGGAGCAGAAGTAAAAGTAGATAATACCATTTCAGTATGTGTTTTAAAAGAAAATCCATATATAGAAGAAAACAGCTACAAATTAGAAGAAACCTTTGAAGGAAAAGCCTACATAAACTTTAATCTAGTAGACCAAGAACAAAGCATCACATCAGCACAATTTAGCGTTTATGAAATTGCAAACATAGAACCACAAGCAGAACAAATGCAAAACACACTAGAACCACAAGTAAAAGAAACAGAAGTAGCAGTGGCACAAACTAACATAACAGCAGGAGAAAATCGCCAAGAAGTACCTGTAGAAGACGGAAAAACTTACCGAGTTATTATTAATGTAGCATACAATGCTGTAAAAGACCCTATCGAAGGAAAAGAATATACAGGAGAATCTTTTGTTTATAGCAAAGAATTTACGATGGCACTTGATTACCAATTTAGTATCAGCAACATACACACATTAAAGGATGGTCAAGAAAACAATAAATTTGCTAAAAAAGAACCAATTACCATTCAATTTGACAGTACTAATATTGCTTATGAAAACACTGGTAGTTCAAACTTTGAGCCAAGTACAATAACGGTAAATAACAAACAATATGAAGTAACCAAACAAGAAGACCGTTATGTAGCAACCATCGATGGATTAGAACAAATAGGAGAAAATACAATTACCATCGAAAAAGTAAAATTGAAAAATGGAAAAGAAATTGTATTAGAGACAGGAAATACAGTAACCATTACAATTGATGCACAAAAACCAGTTGTATCTGACCTAAAAGCAGAAGAAAATGTACAAGAAAAAAATATGAAAGTAACCTTCCACATAGAAGATGAAGCAAAATCAATTCAATCAGCCAAAGTAGTACTTTATGATAGTGGAGAAAATATCATAGCAAGTCAAGACATAACAACAGAAGAAATAGAAAATGGAAACATAGAAAAAATCTTTAACACCCAAACAACAGATAGTTACATTATTAAAGTAATTGCAACTTACCAAGAAACAGAAGACCATATCATAACAGACAGTGTTCTATTTGAAAAAGAAATTACAGCAAATCGTTTTGCAACCATAAAAAATGCAAAAGTAGAACCAACCACATTAGAAAAGAAAGAAACTGTAAAAATCACATATGAAATAGAAACCAACAGTGAAAGTGAAGTTGCAAAAATTCGTGTTAATAACCTAGATTGTATTGCTACCAAAGTAGCCAATGGAACCTATGAAATAATTACAGAAGTAGGAGAAGAAGCAAAAGTATTAGCGTTAACAGCTAGTAAAATCATTTTTGCTGACCAAACCGAAGCAATTGTAGAAAATACTGTAGAAGTAACTGTATTAAAAGACCTACCAAAAATCGAAGAAATTAAACAAGAAGATAACCTAGCTAACAATCAAGTAACGGTAACCTTTACATTAGTAGACCCAGATAATAGCTTTATCACAGGAAAAGTACAATTAGTAAAACCAGCAGTGGATGGAAATCCAGAGCAAGTAATCCAAGAACCAACCATCGAAAGAGATGGCGAACATGGAAGAGTACTTTTCGAAAATGTAGAAATTGACAAAGAATATACAGCAAGATTTATTGCAAACTATAATCGTTATCCAGAAGGTGACGAAAACATAGAAGAAAATCAAGTCATTCGAGAAGCAAAAATTATGCTAGTTGGTGACTATAACTTACAAGTAAGTGACCTAAAAACAGCAAACAAAGAAAAAGACACAAAATATTTTGAGAAAAACGAAGAAATTACCCTAAGCTTTAATTGCACCAATGCAACCAGTTTCTTACCAGAAAAAGCAATCATAGATGGCAAAGAATATGTATTAACACACACAGAAGGAACTAATATTTATACCACTAAATTAGCAGGACTAGAAGAAAGTGGTGTAAAAGAATACAAATTAGAAACCATTATATTAAACAATAAGAGATTTTTAGACGTAGAACCAGAACAAAAAATAAAAATCGAAGTATTAAAAGAAAAACCAACCATTACCAGTTTTGGATACAAAGAAGACGAGACTGACAAAAATAAGGTGGTGGCAAGCTTTAACCTAAATGACGTAGAAACAACTATCTCAAATGGAACCATTGTAATTTTAGATGACCATAAAAATGAAATCAAAACACAAAATTTAGTAGTAGGCAATAATCAAATCACATTTGATAAAATAGATAGTGAATACTATAACATTAAAGTAAAGGCTAATTATGACCTAGATACCAATGCTTTAGGTGCTGGAGAAAATGAATACCAAGAACAAATACTATTACAAGAAGAAATCGATTTTACAGAACGAAAAATCCAACTAAAAGATATACAAGATGTTAGATTATACCATATATATTATGGATTTCCAATGGAAGTAAAGAACATTGATAGTAATAAAATAATTGAAAATCCAGAAAATTATGTAGCAAAAGTAAAAATGAAAAATATGCCAGATATGCATGCCAATATAAAATCTTGTAGAATTGAGCAAAGAAAAGTTATTTTAGAATTAGATGTAGAAAATACGATCATCTACAAAGGAGACGAAAGACAAGCAAAAGTAGAAGTACCTTTTGGTGTTATGGGAAATACAGGTTCTTCTGTAAAAAATGAATCTTTTGAAGATTTACTTTACCAAATGAGACAATATCCAACAGGAACCTTTAACCTAACCAAAGATTATGATGCTTCTGAATATGAAGTAGATACCTTAACCTATTTTGGAGACAGTATGTTCCAGGGAACCATTAATGGAAATGGGCATACCATCTACAATTTACAAAAACCAATATTTAACGAAATAGAAAGAGCAACCATTAAAAACCTTGTGATAGAAAATGCTTATATAACAAGCAAAGTAGGTTCATGGCAAAAAGGATTTATTGCCAATGAAATTTACAGTAAAACAGTTGTTAGCAATGTTCACATCAAAAATTCAACCATTTCTACTTATAGCCAATTCTATACATTTGGACCAATAGCAGGAAGATTAAGTGGTAGTAGAGTTGAAAAATGTAGTGTTACTAATCTATCCATAGTAGCACAAAGAGGAGCGGGTTCTAGAAGAGTAGGAGGAATTGTTGGTGAAATAGGATATGGTTCAACCATAGAAGACTGTTATGTAACAGGAGAAATTCAAGGCTCTTGGGAAGTAGGAGGAATTGTTGGTGGTGTTCAAGATTCTATGTATCAACAAAATACCATTAAACATTGTATTGCAAAAGTAAATATCAATGGAACGTCAGGACCAGGTAACGTAGGAGGAATTGCTGGAAATGCAAATGGTGCAGGAAGAATTAAACTAGTACAAAATATAAGTTTAGCGCAAGGGAGCAAATCTTATAAAACACATGGAAGTGCTATTACATTAGACCCAGATACCTTCAATTACGAAATGACAGAATCGAATTTAACAGCAAATGCCGAAAATTCAAGTGGACGAATTAAAGAATTTGCTAAAAATGAATTTAGTGGAGAATTCTGCAAAGAGCAAGCAGGATTTAGTGACCAAATTTGGAATTTAGACGATAAAAACTATGAAAATATACCAACTTTAAAAGGTTATGACCCAAATAACAAACAAGAAGGGGCAACGACAGGAAACTACATTCCAGATGTGGAAAGATTAAAGAAGATGCAAGACTATGACCCTAAAAAAGAAGTAGCCTATTCAAACCTATATAAACTAATGCCATTCTTTGACGCAAAATATTTGGTAGTAGACGGGGCAAGAATTAGTGAAGACGACGTATTAAACCAAAAACAAATCAAAACCATTTTACCATATAATGATAAAAATGAATTTGTGCTAACTCTTACCGAAGAAAACCATCAAAGTATAGACCATATCAATGTAGTATTTACAGATAACACCACAAAGCAATACCAAGTGAAGTTTAAAAACATGAATAACCATGTGGTATCTTATAAATTAGAAGAACTAGGAATTGAATATAACTTTGACAAATATGTTATTAAACAAGATGCAGAAATTGTAAAAAAATTAGTGGACTACATTCTAACGTTAGATTATGACAGAGACTTAAAACCATTAGTAGCGCCAATCAACTTAGGAGACCGTATTTATAAAGACTTCTTTAATGAAACAATTAAAACAGAAGAAAGTGCAAAACAATTTGTTTTAAACTTTTTAGGAAATGTAAATGGATATAGTTTAACAATAGATAATTCTATTTTAAACAATTATATTTATGATTATTTAACGAAAAGTACGAATAAGTTAAAACAATTTATGTTTGCTTATAACTATTATTCACGTTTTTATGGCTTTGAAGTTAGTAACATGAAAGTAAGTGATATTGTATTCTTTAAAGGAGAATTATACAATACAGGTGTAAATACAAACAATTTAGTAAACTTATGTTTAGCAAGTACTTCATTAGGTACTCATGTTTCTTACTTATTCTATGAAGAAAGTTTAGGACCTTGTGTTGGCTTCACAACAGTTAGTGATTTTGTGGAACATAACATTAAAATGTTTGCCAATAATCAAGACCCAAATGATTGGTTTGCAGAGAACTTTAATGGTATGTTAGTAGAAACATCAGCAAAAGGATATGAAGACAGTATTGATTATCGTGCTTGGACACAACTAAAGAAACAGAAAAAATTTATTTTACCAATGTTAACCTTACCAGAAGATTCAGGCTATATGATATCAGCACCAACGACATTTTTAGTAGGTTCTCAAAGACTTTATATAAGAGAACCAGGAAATCAAGCACAAATTCAAAATCTACAAAATTTAATGAAAAATTTTGCTAACCAAATTGGTGTATTTTATACCACAGCAGCAGGTTTTATCGAACCATCTATCTTTAATAAAGTATGTGACGTAGCAATTGATACAACGGTTTTACCTGTGTTAGGAGAACAGAAAAAAGGAACATCAACTGACCCTTTCTGTAAAAACTTTAATGAATTATTAAATGAATGGTTTACAATAAGAGCAGTAGCAGCTTATTCTGGTTCCCAAAGAATTTACTATGTTGTTGATAATACATTAACCAGTTATGGGCGTACTTGGTCACATGAAACAGGTCATAACCAATGTAACTTCTTATTCTTTAAGAGAAATGGATTTAGACCAGTTGGTGGATGTAACAATAATGATGGATCAGGAACAGAGGATTATACAGACGGAAATACAACCCAAGGATTTGGAGATGGAGCCGTAAACTTTAACTTAAGTTATAATTATGATAGTAGTCAAGTAATTACTACAAACTTAACAACCGAAAGAATTAACTCTACAGAAAAAATAGAAAGTTATTATAAAAGAATGTTTGAAGCCATAGACTTTTTAGACTATGCAGAAGCAAAAGCATTTTTACAATTAACACCAGAAGAACAAGCAAAAGTGGCAGTACAAATTTACTATCCAAATGCACCAGGAAATTATGCTAATGTAGGATGGAAACCAATTACCAAAGAAGAATTTGAAGAAATGGACTTAAAAACAGTGGAAGACATCTATGATAATCAAATTACCATTAAACCAGGTGTAACTAAACCAGTTACACAAACAGGTGAACAAGGTTTATATGGTTCAGAGCATATGTATATAAGACGTTGGTATCAACCATATAATGAAAAAGGAAGAACCCATTCTTATGGATTTACTTACACATCATGGCAAATGCTAGGAATTGGTGGATATGACGGAGGATATATAACCTACTTTAGTGGAAAGAGTAATAATGACTTAGATGCCATTAAAAAAGTAACCAAAGACCCAGATATGACATGGAAGAAATTTAAAACAATGCGTTATGAATTGATGGAAGATAGTTGGAATACCATTCCATACTTAAATTCAGATGAATTAGTAGAAAAATATGTAGATGCATTAAAACTAGATGCTTCAAACAATGATAGAAATGTTAGCAGTAGTACGAATGTTAGAAGAGTGAACTACCATTACTTAAAACGTGTAACCGATGACTTTAGAGCAGAAGTATTAGATGGAAATATCCAAAAAGTTCATATCAAAACGGCAGAAGAATTTAAACAAAAATTAACCGAAAATCCTCGTGCTTACTATGTATTAGACAATGATATTGATTTCTCTAGCATAACAGAAGGAAATGCTATTGTCGATGGATACTTTATGGGTAAACTAGATGGGCAAGGACACAAATTAACAGGAAATACAATTCCAATCTTTAATAACATTAAATTTGCTTATATTTCTAACCTACAAGTAGAAAATAGTAATATAACAAGTAGTTTAATGAATGTAGGAGCATTTGCTAAAACACTAGAATATAGCCAAATGGAAAATGTACAAGGTAAAAACATTACCATATCTGCTACCAATAAACAAGTTGGTGGATTAGTTGGTAGTATGGCATATAGTTTTGTAAAAAATGTACATGTAACAGGAAGTAATATAGTAGGAACAACAAGAGTTGGAGGAATTGCTGGATATGCTGGTCAAAGCCAAGTAGAAGAAAGTACTGTAAATGGAAAAGCACGTTCAACAGGAAATGCAGCAGGAGGACTAATAGGAGAAATTTATAGTAAAGCAATCATTAGAAATTGTTATACAATAGGAGAAGTACAAGGAAACCAAGATATTGGTGGATTAGTTGGCTATGTTAATACCTCTTATATTATCAACAGTTTTAGTCATACAAAAGCTACTGGAAATGCTGGTATAGCAAGCTTTGTAGGGCAAACAACAAGTAACTCTATCATAAAAAATAATATTACTCTAGTAAATCAAACAGTAGGATATAAATTTGATGGTAGAACAGCTAGTGATAAATTTAAGAACTTTAGTGGGAACTATGAAAATAAATCAAATGTAGGAAAATCAACAACAACAAGAGCAGGTATTGACTTTACAGGAAAAATTACGCAAATAGATGGAACAGAAGTTAAGAAAGAAAGCTTCTATACCAATACCTTAACTTGGGATAACAACATTTGGGACTTTAGCCAAGTGGCAAGTGGTGGATTACCAAAACTAAAAAATGATGACCCAAATGATGTAGGAATAACAGGCGAAAGATATAGTATAACCAATGCAGAAGAATTTGAAAGCCTATTAAAAGAACATAGAGAAGCAACTTTTGTAATTGAGCAAGACATTGACTTATCTACTTTAGAAAGTACAACTACCATTATTGATGGTGTATTTATGGGAAGAATTGAAGGAAATAACCATACCTTAAGAGGAAACAAAGTACCAATTTTCCATACGGCTCGACATACCTATATTGAAAACTTGAAAATAGAAGGAAGTAACATCAATAAAAATGAAACAGATGTAGGAGCACTTACTAAAATAGCAGATAATATAGAACTTAAAAATGTAATAGGAAAAGATATTACAGTTACAAACAGAAGAGATGATACTGGTGGATTAATTGGTATTATGACATATGGTGACCTAGAAAATGTGCATGTAATAGGTGGAAATGTAACAGGAATTAATCGTGTGGGAACACTTGCAGGATATGTTGGATATTCTAACATAAAGAAAAGTAGTAGTAATGGAACGGCTACTGGCACAGGTAATAATGTTGGTGGCTTTATAGGAGAAATCACCAATGGAACCATAGTTGAAAACTGTTATGCAAGAGGAACAGCGACAGGAAATCAAAATGTAGGAGGATTTGTAGGACTATTAAGCAAGGCATCTACTGTGACAAATTCTTTGAGTACAACCAAAGTAGATGGAACAGATAGCGTGGCAGGATTTGTAGGGCAATCGATAACCAATTCTATTGTTAAAAACAACATAGCATTAGGAAATCAAGTTAAACAGCACTATAAATTTGATGGTAAAACCGTTCAAGAACAACTAGAAAAATACGAAGGAAATTACGAATACGAAGGAAACAAAGGTATTGCTACTGGGGCAAGAGAAGATATTGACTTTACAGGAAAAATAAGTGTAGCAAACAGACAAAATATAACAAGTAAAGACTTCTATACCAATACTTTAGGCTGGAATGACAACATTTGGGACTTTAGCACAATTGCATCTTGTAAGACACCAACCTTAAAAAATAATGACTCAAATGAAAGCATGGAAATTCATGTACCAGTTCATGCAATCCGTACAGAAGAAGAATTCCAAACTTTAATAACACAATATCCAGATGAAAACTTTACATTAGAAAATGATATTGACTTATCTAACTTAGAAAGTACAACAACCATAATTAGTGGTGAATTCATAGGAGAAATCGATGGAAAAAATCATAGCTTAAAAGGGAATACGGTTCCAATCTTCCATACCATTCGTTATGCAAAACTTACTAATTTAAAATTAGAAGGAAGCAATATCAATAAAAATGAAACAGACGTAGGAGCATTTGCTAAAATAGCAGACAAAGTAGAAATCCGAAATCTAGTAGCAAAAGATATTACAGTAACCAATAAAAACAATAATACAGGTGGCTTAATTGGTACAATGACCGCTAGTGATTTAGAAAATGTGCATATTATTGGAGGAAATATAACAGGAGCTGGTCGAGTAGGAATACTAGTTGGTTATGTAGGAACATCTCATATCAAAGCAAGTAGTAGTAATGGAATAATAGCAGCAACAGGCTCAGCTTGTGGAGGATTGGTAGGAGAAGCAATTAACAATACAATTATTGAAAATAGTTATTCTCTAGGAGATGCTAAAGGAAATCAAGACATAGGAGGATTAGTTGGAGTTTTAAGACAATCTAGTGTTATCAATTGTTTTAGTACATTAAAAGCACTTGGTAATGCAGGAGTTTCAGGATTTATAGGAAAAGCAGAGACGAATAGTATTGTTAAGAATAATATAGCATTAGGAAATCAAATGAAACAATACAAATTTGATGGAAGAACAGCAAATGACCAGTTTGAAGGTTTTGAAGGAAACTACGAATACGAAGAAAACACCGGAATTTCGACTTTAACAAGAGAAGGTATTGACTTTACAGGAAAAATAAGTGTAGCAACCAAACAAAATATTACCGATAGTGCATTTTATAACAATACTTTAGGATTTGATACCGAAGTTTGGGATTTAAGCTATGTAAGCGAAGAATGTATTCCAAAACTAAAAAATTGGGATCCAAATGAAAAAACACCAATTCATAAGATAGATACCTATCAAATACATTCGGCAGATGAATTTATAAGCTTAATGAATGCCCATCCAGATGGCGTATTTGATATTCAAAATGACATAGATTTCTCAGGAAAAACGTATACAATAGGAAGTTCTGTAGTGTCAATATTCTATGGTGAAATTAGAGGAAATAACCATACAATAACAAACTTAACAAATGCAACCTTATTTGGACAATTTAATGGAAAAGTAGATGGTTTGAACATGGAAAATTACAATTTTGGAGCAAAATGGAAAAATGGATTTATTGATTGGAGTACAAGTAACCCATTGAGGTCTAGAGTAGCAGCTTTTGCACTAAAAGCATCTAATGCAACATTCACAAACATGAAATTTACGAATATGGTTGTGTTAGGAAATACGACTGTTGCAACTATAGTGGCAGCTTTCCAGCGCTCGCTTTGTAAACTCATACGCCGGGCGCTCGCCGCCCATCGTCTCACAGACAATCGAAAC
>JAAWGB010000046.1 GCA_022795075.1 Clostridia bacterium
GTACACCTTCAGCTTGTAATCAATAGCAAAAATGCACATCTAATTACTTTTAATCAAAATTTGGATTGAGAATAAAAAGACAATCAATTATATATTTTCGTTATTGATTCCAAACTTCGATGTACTTTTGTACACCTTCAGCTTGTAATCAATAGCAAAAATGCACATCTAATTATTTTTAATCAAAATTTAAATTGGTTATTGATTTTAAACTTCGATATGCCAATGAATGTATGTGATTTAGTTTGTAGTAGTGTTTTATGAATAAAAGGAAAAAAACGAAAGGGGGAAAATAGAAAATGGCAGGAAGACAATACCCATTAGAAAGAACTAGAAATATAGGAATTATGGCACATATTGATGCCGGAAAAACAACAACAACAGAAAGAATTTTATTTTATACAGGTAAAGTTCACAAAATAGGAGAAACTCACGAAGGTGCAGCTACAATGGACTGGATGGCACAAGAACAAGAAAGAGGTATTACTATTACATCTGCTTGTACAACCTGTTTTTGGAATGATAATAGAATTAATATTATTGATACACCAGGACACGTTGACTTTACAGTAGAGGTACAAAGATCTTTAAAAGTTCTTGATGGAGCAGTAACAGTTCTAGCAGCAAAAGGTGGTGTTCAACCACAAACAGAAACAGTTTGGAGACAAGCTGATAAATACAATGTACCAAGAATGGTATATGTTAATAAAATGGATATCACAGGTGCTAATTTCATGCTTTGTGTTGATCAATTAAAAAATAGATTAAAAGCAAATGCTGTACCAATTCAATTACCAATTGGAGCAGAAGATAACTTCAAAGGAATTGTAGATTTAATCAAAATGAGAGCTTTTCTACACAAAGATGATTTAGGAAAAGAAATTGAAGAGGCAGATATTCCAGACGATATGAAAGAATTAGCAGAAGAATATCACAGCAAAATGATAGAATCTGTTGCCGAACAAGATGAAGAATTAATGATGAAATATTTAGATGGTGGAGAACTAACAATGGAAGAAATCAAAAAAGGATTACGTGTAGGAACGATTAATAATACAATTGTTCCAGTAACTTGTGGTTCTTCATACAAAAACAAAGGTGTTCAAGAACTACTAGATGCGATTATTGATTATATGCCAGCTCCAACTGATATAGCACATATTAAAGGAGAAACACCAAATGGAGAAGAAACAGAAGCAAAAACTTCTGATAATGAACCATTTGCAGCTTTAGCATTTAAAATTGCAACTGATCCATTTGTTGGTAAATTATGTTTCTTTAGAGTTTATTCAGGAACTTTAGAATCAGGTTCAACTGTATTAAATTCTAGCAAAGATAAAAAAGAGAGAATTGGTAGAATTCTACAAATGCACTCCAATCATAGAGAAGATATTGATAAAGTGTATGCTGGAGACATTGCAGCAGCTGTAGGAATGAAAGATGTTACAACAGGAAATACACTTTGTGACCCAGACCATCCAATTATTCTAGAATCTATGGAATTCCCAGAGCCAGTTATTGATATAGCAATTGAGCCAAAAGATAAAGCAGCTCAAGAAAAAATGGGAATTGCATTAGGAAAATTAGCAGAAGAAGATCCAACCTTTAAAGCTTATACGAATCAAGAAACTGGTCAAACCATCATTGCAGGTATGGGTGAATTACACTTAGACATTATCGTAGACAGATTAAAAAGAGAATTCAAAGTAGAATGTAATGTAGGTAAACCACAAGTTGCTTATAAAGAAACAATTAGAAATAAAGTAAAAGTTCAAGGTAAATTTATTCGTCAATCTGGTGGTAAAGGTCAATATGGTGATGTTTGGTTTGAAATGGAACCATTAGAACCAGGCAAAGGAATTGAATTTGAAAGCAAAATCGTAGGAGGAGCAGTTCCTAAAGAATATATTAAACCAATTGAACAAGGTATGAGAGAAGCAGCTGAAAGCGGAATTTTGGCTGGATATCCAGTAATTGATTTTAAAGCAACCTTAGTAGATGGTTCTTACCACGAAGTTGACTCTTCAGAAATGGCGTTCAAAATTGCAGCTTCTATGGCTTTTAAAGAAGGTTGTAAACAAGCTAAAGCAGTTATCTTAGAGCCAATTATGAAAGTTGAAATAACCGTTCCTGAAGAATACATGGGAGATGTTATTGGAGATATTAATTCTAGACGTGGAAGAATGGAAGGTATGGATAGTGAAGATGGTATGCAAGAAATTCATTCATTTGTACCATTATCAGAAATGTTTGGATATGCAACAGACTTGCGTTCTAAAACACAAGGTAGAGGTACATATACAATGGAACCTTCTCATTATGAAGAAGTACCAAAATCAGTTTTTGATAATATAGTTTCTTCAAGAGCAAAAAAAGACTAAATTTATACTGAATTGCTAAATAAAATGAAAAGAAATAAAAAGGGCTTGATTTTTTAACAAAAATGTTATAAAATGCAAGTGCAAGAATTATTTGTTATTAAATTTAAAAAATATTATGGCTAAAGAGGTTGTTTAAGGATTACAAAAAGCTTACGCATTTTGAATAAGTTATCTGTAAGCAGAAAAACCTCAATAGCTAACTTAAAAAGGAGGAATATTCAAATGGCAAAAGCAAAATTTGAAAGAACAAAACCACATGTTAACATTGGTACAATTGGTCACGTAGACCATGGAAAAACAACAACAACAGCAGCTATTACAAAATATTTATCATTATTAGGAAAAGCACAATATGAAGCATATGATCAAATCGATGGTGCTCCAGAAGAAAAAGCAAGAGGAATCACAATCAACACAGCACACGTTGAATATGAAACAGAATCAAGACACTATGCACACGTTGACTGTCCAGGACATGCTGACTACGTTAAAAACATGATTACAGGAGCAGCACAAATGGATGGTGCAGTATTAGTTGTATCAGCAGCTGATGGACCTATGCCACAAACAAGAGAACATATCTTACTTGCAAGACAAGTAGGAGTTAAATACATCGTTGTATACTTAAATAAATGTGATATGGTTGACGATCCAGAATTATTAGAATTAGTTGAAATGGAAGTAAGAGATCTATTATCAGAATATGATTTCCCAGGAGATGACATTCCAATCGTAAAAGGATCATCATTAAAAGTATTAGAAAGTACATCAACCAATCCAGATGAAGAAGTTTACAAACCTATGAAAGAATTAATGGAAGCTATTGATAGCTACATTCCAACACCAGAAAGACCAGTAGACCAACCATTCTTAATGCCAGTTGAAGACGTATTCACAATTACAGGACGTGGAACAGTTGCAACAGGTAGAGTAGAAAGAGGTATCGTAAAAGTTTCTGACGAAGTTGAAATCATCGGATTATCACAAGAAAGAAAGAAAACAGTTATTACAGGTGTAGAAATGTTCAGAAAATTATTAGATCAAGCTGAAGCTGGAGATAATATTGGAGCATTACTACGTGGTATTGATAGAAAAGAAATCGAAAGAGGTCAAGTTCTAGCAAAACCAGGAACAATCAACCCACATACAAAATTCACATCTGAAGTTTATGTATTAACAAAAGAAGAAGGAGGACGTCATACACCATTCTTTAATGGATATAGACCACAATTCTACTTCAGAACAACAGATGTTACAGGTGTTATTGAATTACCAGCTGGAACAGAAATGGTTATGCCAGGAGATAACGTATCAATGACAATCGAATTAATCACACCTATCGCTATCGAAAAAGGATTAAGATTCGCTATTCGTGAAGGTGGTAGAACAGTTGGTTCAGGTGTCGTTGCAGATATCTTGGCTTAATTGAAAAAATAAGATACAAAGAAGGTTTTCCTTTTAGGATACCTTCTTTAATTTTTTTATCATATTGCTTGCTTTTTTTAATAAACAATAATAAAATATAGATATCGAAAATATACTTTAAACAGACAAACTTTATAGTATACAAGAAAGGAAAGAATTCAAATGAAAATACTATTAGATGCTATGGGAGGAGATAACGCACCAGATGCCAATATAAAAGGTGCTGTTAATGCTATCAACAAAATAAAAGCAGAAGTAATTTTGGTAGGAAAAGAAGAAGTTATAAGAAATAAAGTAAAAGAATTTTATGGAAAAGAAATAGAACAAATTTCAGATAGACTAAAAATCAAGAATGCAACAGAAACAATAGAAATGGAAGACACCCCAACACTTGCTATTAAACACAAAAAGGACTCTTCTATGGTAGTTGGTTTTAAAATGCTAAAAGAAGATGAAGGAGATGTATTCATTTCTGCTGGTAATTCAGGAGCATTATTAACAGGAGCAACCTTGCTAGTAGGAAGAATTAAAGGAATTGATAGACCAGCCTTAGCTGGAATTTTACCAGCTTATAAAAGTCAATTATTATTAATTGATGCAGGTTCTAATACAAATTGTAAGCCAATTAATTTATTACAATTTGCGCAAATGTCTAGTATTTATTTACGAAATACATATGGGATTGAAAATCCAGCTATTGGATTATTAAATATAGGAACAGAAGAAACCAAAGGAAATGAATTAGTTCGTGAAAGTTATCAATTATTAAAAGAAAAAGCAGGAGAACTAAATATTAATTTTGTTGGAAATGTAGAAGGAAGAGATGCCTTTTCTGGTGAAATTGATGCAATTGTAGCAGATGGCTTTACAGGAAACGTATTTTTAAAAACAACAGAAGGATTAGGAAAATTTGTAAAAAGATCTTTAACAGAAAGTTTTACTAAAAATTTATTGGCTAAGATATTTTCTATTCCTGCTTTGCCAGCTATAAAAAGATTTTCTAAAACAATGGATTACAAATCATATGGTGGAGCTTTATTTTTAGGAGTTAAGAAACCAGTAGTAAAAGCACATGGAAGTAGTGACAGTTTATTATTTGAATATACTTTAATACAAGCAGAAAAGTTTGTGAAAAATAAAGCAGTAGATAGAATGATAGAGGAGTTTGAAAAATAGGACATTTTCGACCCACTCGTATAAAATAAAAATATTTTAAAAATATACTTGACAAATGAAAGAACATATAATATAAATGGAATATGAATTAGTCATTTACAAACTAGGGAGGAGGTGAACTCGGTAAAAATGAGTTCAGAAGAAGTTTTAGAAAAAGTAAAAGGAATTATTGTTGAACAATTAGGTGTAGCAGATACAGCTGTAAATATGGAAGCATCATTTATCGACGATTTAGGAGCAGATTCATTAGATATCGTTGAATTAGTTATGGCATTAGAAGAAGAATTTGATATTGAAATTCCAGACAGTGACGCAGAAAAAGTTGTAACTGTAGGAGATGTAGTTGACTACATAAAAGAAAACGTAAAATAAAAAATGAGCCAATAATAGTTAGTAATCTATTATTGGCTCATTTGTATATAAGCTGTTTTATAAATTTCTGTATTTTAAATAGGTAGTTCAAAAAAGCAAAAAATATAAATTTAGATGATTATATTTTTTGCTTTTTATTTAATTATGATTTAAAATACGGAATTTTCTAATTGATTTGGATACCACTTAAAGAAATTTAGCATATAATCAAACATATTATTTTTTCTAACCATTGTATTAGAAAACACATCAAATTCTGCAATATCTGTACCTTGAGAAAAAACCTTTAACTTACCAAGTAAATCACCTTCATTAACAGGAGATTGCATAGTAGAATTAATAGAAAGATTAATTTCAACAGAAGAAATCAAATCCTTTTTAATAGGAATAATAGGATTATCTTGTAAGCTAGAATCTACTTTAATTTCCAAATGATTAGAAAAGCCTTTTTCAATAAAAAAGTAATCACTATTTTGATTTTGCCAATCAGAAACATAATCATTAACAAAATCTTTCAAATTAAAATATTCATAAGTTTTAAAACTATATTCAATCAATTTAATACTATCCTTTGTTCTAAAATTCTTAGTATCAGCCCCTAAAACTACACAGATAATATCTAAATCACCTCTTTTGCAAGCAGTAACCAAACAGCGATTAGCACCATTTGTAAATCCTGTTTTAATACCATATACACCATTCAAATTTCCTAATAATTCGTTTGTATTAGAAAGGTTTTTTGGGTAGCCATTAATGGTTACTGTATAATTTTTGGTACCAACAATTGCTAAAAAAGTTTGGTTTTTTAACGCATAATTAGATAAAAGAGCCAATTCATATGCAGTTGTATAATGGCCATTAGAATCTAAACCATGAGGAGATTCAAAATGGCTATTTAGAAGTCCTAATTCTTGTGCTTTTGCATTCATTAAATTTGAAAATTCTGATACACTTCCAGCAACACTTTCTGCCAAACAAACAGCAGCATCATTGCCAGAGCATAACATTAAACCATATAGTAGGTCACGAATGGTTATTTTATCGCCAGTTTTTAAACCTAAACGAGAGCCACCAGTACCAGCAGCTTTTTTAGAAACTTCTACGGTTTTGTCCAAAGAAGTGTTTTCAATAACAACAATAGCAGTCATAATTTTTGTAGTAGATGCCATTTTGACTTGATTTTTTTCATTTTTTCCATATAAAATCATATTAGAATTTCTGTCTAGTACAACACAAGAACGAGAGTTTACTTTTGGAATTTTTTCTCCAGAATTCATCGATTCTTTTATTTGAGCATTAACGTCAACCGTTTCTTCTTCTATATCATCAGCAAATGATAGAGTGCCAATTGAAAGCAAAATAATAAAAATAATAAATGATTTGTATAAATATTTTTTCATAATCCACCTCTTATTTAATCATATAAAAAAATGTGTTTTTTATGATAGAAATCAAAAATCTAATCATTAACTTAAAAGTTAATGAAAGATGGATAATAGGTAAAGTATTACGGAGAAAAGAAAAAGTCAAATTAATTAACGTAAAATATTGATTTTATTGCAAAAATGTAATATAATTGTAAGGTAAGGGGTAAATCTTTTGTGAAAACTAGAAATAGTATATCCGTAAGTACAAAAGAAGTATCTTTTCACACAGTCTATTAATAAGAAAATAGGCTATTGACTTAAGAAAAAAAACGAAGTAAGATAAAAATAGAAAAAATATGAAATAAAAGGAGAGAGAAAATGAACTTGAAAAAAATACTAATTAGTTTCATTATTACAATCATGGTAGTAGCAACAGTTGTATTACAAAGTGCAGTATATGCTACTGATTTAAATCCAGTATTGACAATGGGAGTTGTTCCACTTATGGAAGAAAAAATGGGATACAGTATATTTAATCCAAATCAAAATGAAGAAGGAGGAAAAAAAGGAGCACATCTATGGAATATTGTAAAATATGATTCATCAGATAGTACTTCTTATAAATCAAACCAAAATCTTTATTGTTTGCAACAAGGAATTGGGTTAAGTAGTAGTAATTTGAAAGCAAATTACAATGTTTCTTATGACATGAGAACACAAAGAAGTGCCATTAGTAATCAAAATGAGATATTGAGTAAATTAGTAGGTTTACATATGGTAGAAGGAGGACAATCTATTAGCCAATATAATGCTATCTTAGCGCTTTTGGATATGATGTTACCAACCAATGCAACCAAAGAACAAAAGAAAGACCTAATTAAAAAAGGTATTGATTATGGTATTAAAAATATTGATATTTACAAATCAAGTGATGCAGTAGAAATGTTATGGACATTTTGGAATGACGAAACCGAAGTTCCAGATAATTATGTATTAACCAATAGTGAAGTCAAAGCTGTTCAACAAGCTGCTTTATGGTATTTTACAAATCGTAAAGAATTAGATTTAACCAACGAAGGAGATGTTTGGTTACGTTATATAACAGAAAGAGATGACCCAACTGGTGGTAATAGTTATAAAACAATGGACAACTATGGTGAGCAAGTTCATTGGGAAATGACAAATGAAAATGCTCAAAAACCTAGAATTGGACAAATTAGAGCTTATCAAGCAAATTGTTTATATCATTATTTTATTACACAAGCAAAATTAAAAGCACCTGAATATAATGAAAGTAATACTAGTTCAATGGCAGGTTCTCCTATTAAAGTAACCACAACAACTTTGCAAGGAGAAGAAATTGGAGATAATTGGGTTTTAGGACCAATTTTAGTAGAAGAAAAACAAAATAATACAAAATTTTATACAATGGATGATTTAGTAGTAAAAAATAAAGAAACAGCTGTTTCAAAATATGAATTACTAGATGAAAACAAACAAGCAGTAGCAAGTGGAACAAATGTAAAAAGTTTAGTAGGAAAAAATTTCTATGTTTCTATTCCAAAAAATGAAGTAGAATCTATAACAATTGATTTTAATGTAAAATATAAAGAAAAAGAAATGACATTATATGCAAGTACAACCAACAATCAAGAACAACCAATTGCTGAAGTAGAAGAAAAAGAAAAATCAGAACCAGCAACTTTAACATTTGAACCAGAAAAACCAGAAGAATCATTTGACTTAAAATTAATGAAAAGAATTACTGCAATAAACAGTCAAAATGTACCAGAAAGAATAGAAAGTATTGATGTTAGCAAATTAAATACATTAGATGCTGAAGGAAATCTAGTAACAACAGGTGATTATAAATGGAATAAAGAACCTGTTCCTGTCAAAAAAGGTGATATTGTTACTTATACTTTCACAATTTACAATGAAGGAACAATCGATGGTTATGCACAAGAAATAACCGAAGATATTCCAGAAGGCTTAGAATTTATATGGTCAGAAAAACAAGGAGAAGACTTAAAAGCAGACAAAACCTTAACAGATGCCGAAAAAGAGGCAATCGAATTTAACCAAAATTATTTATGGGGAAAATTTGTCTATGACGAAAGTGGAGAAAAAATCATTAAGATTTCTTCCGATTATCTATCAAAAGAAAAAGAAACAACAGCAGGTGGAAATTTAATAACAGCATTTGGACAAAATGATGGAACCAAAACAGCAGATGACCTTGATTCCAAAGAAATAGCAGTAAGATTCAAAGTTGTTGCTGAAAATATAGAAGCAGAACCAATTAGAAACGAAGCAGCAATTACAGAAGATTGTGATAAAGAAGGAAATCCAGTAGATGATAGAGATTCCCATACAGATGAATGGAAAGAACATCCAAACCATGAAGATGATGAAGATCACGACTATATTGTTTTACAGTCATTTGACTTGGCTTTAAGAAAATTTATTATAGCAGTTAGTGATGATACAAGCATTGACAAAGATGACGAATTAAGAGATAAAAACGGATTATATACAAGAGCACCAATTGTAGATACATCAAAATTAAACACCAAAGGAGAAGACGGAGAATTAATTACAACAGCAACTTATAACCATACAAAAGAACCATTACTTGTTAAACCAAATGATATAGTAGTTTATATGTTAAGAGTTTACAATGAAGGTGATAGCAATGGTTATGCAAGTGAAATAAAAGATCACTTACCACCATACTTAGAATTTGTAGAAGGAGAATTTAATAAACAATATGGTTGGGAATTATCAGAAGATGGAAGAACAGCGACAACAAGATATTTAGAAGATTCTTTAATCAATCATCCAGAAACAAATGAAGAAGGAGAAATAGTATTAACATACAAAGAAGTTCCAATTATGTGCAAAGTAAGTGATACTGTAAAATCAAGTGAAAAAATTACGAATATAGCAGATATTACTGAATATTTAGATGAAAACAAAAAAACAGTAATGGATAGAGATTCACAAGAAGATAATGTAAAACTTCCAGCAGATAAAGACTTACCAAATTATAAAGATGATGAAACTGGAAGCTATGTACCAGGTCAACAAGATGATGACGACTTTGAAAAAGTAATTGTAAAAATCTTTGACTTAGCATTAAGAAAATGGGTAACAGAGGCAATTGTTATCGAAGATGGTAGACAAACAGTTACACAAACAGGACATCAGCCATGGGATGACCCAGAAGCAGTTGTAAAAGTAGAATTACATAGAAAGAAATTAAACCAAGTAACGGTTAAATTTAGATATTCAATTCGTGTATATAATCAAGGAGAATTAGAAGGATACGCAAAAGAAGTAACAGATTATATCCCAGAAGGATTAAAATTTGTAGCAGCAGACAATCCTGATTGGAAAGACGAAGGAAATAATGTAATTTCAACTAGAAAACTAGAAAATACATTATTAAAACCAGGAGAATATGCTGATGTAGAAGTTCTATTAACATGGATAAACAGTGAAAATAATATGGGAGTTATGATTAATACAGCTGAAATATCAGAAGATGACAATGAATATGATGTACCAGATATTGACTCAACTCCAGATAACCAAAAACCAGGAGAAGATGATATTGATGATGCACCAGTTATGGTATCAATTAGTACAGGACAAATGAGAATTTACTTTACATTAGGGTTAATTGTATTAGTAACAATGGCAAGTGGGGTAGTTCTTATTAAAAAGTTTGTATTATAAAATAGTTTAAGTTGCTAAAAAGTTTGAATCTTTTTGGCAACTTTTGTTTTTATTACTATTTAGTATTGCATCAACTTAAAAAAGTTTATCCAAAAAAGAAAAAAGCGAATTGAAAGGAATTGAAGTAGAAATTCTAAATTTATTTTATGGAAAATGTTCAAACTTGTTTTGAAAGGGTGCCATAAAATAAATTTAGAAGTTCTATGAAAATTACTTGAACGAGCTTTTTTCTTTTTTGGATAAACTTTTTTAAGTTGAAAGCCATTTAAATAGTTTGTTAAATAAAAATGCCCCATTGCAAAATGGAATAAAGTATAGTAAAATAAGAATAATTAGTTTAAGAGAGGTAAAATTTAAATGAAACAGGATATAATAGAATTATCAAAACAAGTTGAAAAAGAAATAGAACCTATTTTTAAAAGAATAGAAAGTATTTGTGAAAACAACAGTAAAAAAGTATTAGAATCATTTCAAAAATGTAAATTGCAAGAAACACATTTAAACTCTTCAACAGGTTATGGAATTGACGAACCTGGTAGAAATAAAATAGAAGAAATTTATAGTCATATTTTTCGAGCGCAAGACAGTTTAGTAAGAAGTCAATTAATTTCAGGTACACATGCTTTGGCTATTACACTATCAGCCTTATTAAGACCAAAAGATACAATGCTTAGTATAACAGGAGAACCATATGACACACTTCAAACAGTAATTGGAATTGGAAAAGAACAAAGTAAAAGTTCTTTAAAAACATTTGACATTCATTATGAACAAATTGATTTAGTTGAAAATGATTTTGACATTATGAAAATTCAAGAAAGGCTAAAAAAGCAAGACGTAAAATTGGTTGAAATTCAAAGATCAAGGGGATACTCTACAAGAAAAAGTTTAACCATTGAAAAAATAGAAAAAGTAATACAAGCAATTAGAGAAGTCAATCAAGATGTTATTATTATGGTAGATAACTGTTATGGTGAATTTGTGCAAGACAGAGAACCAATTGAAGTAGGAGCAGATATAGCAGTAGGATCTTTAATGAAAAATTTAGGTGCAGGAATTGCAAATTCAGGAGCTTATATAGTAGGAAAAAAAGATTTAATTGAATTATGTGCTGAAAGATTAACTTCCCCAGGTATTGGAAAAGAAATAGGACCATCTTTCAATCAAAATACGGTATTTATAAAAGGATTGTTTTTTGCCCCTAGTGTAGTAGCAAGTAGTGTAAAAACAGCAGTTTTCGCAAGTTGTTTATTAGAGAAATTAGGCTATGTAGTGGAACCTAAATATAATGAAATAAGAGCAGATATTGTAC
This sequence comes from Clostridia bacterium, assembly GCA_022795075.1. Taxonomy (GTDB): domain Bacteria; phylum Bacillota; class Clostridia; order TANB77; family CAG-508; genus CAG-269. The sequence goes on from JAAWGB010000046.1 coordinate 11,775, forward strand.
AAACCATCCATTTAGGAACAGAAGATGCACTAGTAAAATTCTGTCAAGGTATACAAATGGGTTCGCCAATTGATTCAGATGTTATTCCTTATCCAGCAGATATGGGAGGATATGAAGATAAAGTCATTATGGCAGCAGGAACTTTTACACAAGGATCTACCATAGAACTTAGTTGTGATGGACCAATTCGAAAACCATATATAGCTTATATGCAAGGAGGACTTACCTTTGAATATGGTAAGTTAGGAATATTAAAGGCAATCGAACATATGAAAAGTTAAAAAAGAAGGGAGAAAAAATATGTTAGTAGTAAGTATTTTATTAATTTTGATAATATTGATAATAGCCATATTAATTTTAGGAGGAAGGTCACAAAGAAAACAGAATAAAAAGATTCAAAAAGAAAAGAAAGAAGCTATAAAAAATGCGAAAAGGCAAAAGAAAAGTGAGAATCGAGAAAAAGAATTTCAAAATCAATATAAAAAAATGATACAAGATACGGAAGGTGAAGACAACGAAGAAGTACAAGAATATGATTTTGAAGAAGAAAATATTGATGAAATAGAAGAAATTGTTGATGAAGTTGAAGAACAAATAGAAGAAGACAACTTTGATGAAGAACAAGAAGTAGAGGAAATAGAGGAAGAACCTGAAGAAGTAGAAACACATAAAAATTCAGATATTGAATTCTTATTTGATGAAGAGGAAGAAGAGGAAGATTTCGAGGAAATTGAAAAAAGTCAAGAAAATGACAAGAATTTAGAAGATGAGGAAGAAGATTCAGCCATAGAATTTTTATTAGAAGATAATGAAGATATAGAAGATGAATTAGAAAGATATATGAAAGAAGCAAAAGAAAATGATATTGGTTATCTAAATGGAGATGATTTAGAAGAAGAGGAAGAAAAAGACCCATTAGAAGTATTGGCTAATTTAGAAGAAAAGGAAAAAATGGCTAAAAAGAAAGTTGGAAAAAAAGCAACCAATCATCAAACTAAAAAATCAACCAAAACGAAATAGATATCAAAAAAATATTTAATATAATTTCACAAAGAAAAAATATAATAATAATAACAGCTATATTCTTAATAGCAATTATTAGTGGATCAGTG
>JAAWGB010000047.1 GCA_022795075.1 Clostridia bacterium
ATTTTAAATATTTCTAAAGCTATTTCGGTCACATTCAAATCCGAACAATATTGTTATTCTAGTCTTTTGTAATTTTAAATGTTGTTGGTGAACTGTAACCAAAATATTACAAATTTGTAAAAATGTGTTGACATACGGACACAAGCGTTGTATAATAAATAAGCATGAATGAATAAGCGTTGAAACCAAATGTGGCTACATTCTTACGGAAACAAGAGAATGGAGGGAACTTTGGCGGAGTATGTTATGGCAAAGACCAGGCGGTAAGAAATGTACTTATCCCAAAATTATCATGCACATTTTGGGTTTTTATATAGGTGATATTCGAAACACCAGGGTGCGTTTTAACTTGCCAAGGTAATTTTTTAAGTTCTAGGAAGACGTAGTAAGCGTTTGACGTAGAAATTAAATAACAAAAAATAAAAAAGAAGGAGGGAAAATTACAATGGCAAACACAATAGCAACAAGTGAGAAAATAAGAATAAGACTAAAAGCATATGACCATGTAGTTTTAGATCAGTCTGCTGAAAAAATAGTAGATACTGCTAAGAAAACAGGAGCAAAGGTTTCAGGTCCTATTCCATTACCAACACAAAAAGAAATCGTTACAATTTTACGTTCTCCACACAAATACAAAGACTCAAGAGAGCAATTTGAAATGAGAACACATAAAAGAGTAATCGACATATTATATCCAACACAAAAAACAGTAGACAGTCTAATGAAATTAGAATTGCCAGCTGGTGTTGATATCGAAATTAAGTTGTAAGTTAACGAAAATCGAACAAAGTGAGATTTGATTCTTACTTACAACTTACACAGATTGAGCAAAGCAAAATCAAAATTGTGAACATTAGAAAAATGTTAGAACATTTGCATACTGAGCTGTACAAAAAAATAACAGCCTCAGCAAGACCAAGCTGACAAATAAGTCAGCCAATAGTTAGGAGGAAAGAAAGATGAAAAAAGGAATTATCGGAAGAAAAATCGGTATGACACAAATCTTCGACGAAAAAGGAAACATCATTCCTGTAACTGTAATTGAAACAGCAGGAAACATTGTAGCACAAATTAAAACAGTAGAAACAGATGGATATGATGCTATCCAATTAGGATATGGAGAAGTAAAAGATAAACATATAAACAAACCAGAAGCAGGACATTTTGCCAAAGCAAAACTTGCTAACAAAAAACACCTAAGAGAATTCAGAATAGAAGAAGTAGGAAACTACAAAGTAGGAGACGAAGTAAAAGCAGACATCTTTGCAGCAGGAGAAAAAGTAGACGTACAAGGAACATCAAAAGGAAAAGGATTCCAAGGGGTTATCAAAAGACATGGACAACACAGAGGACCAATGGGACATGGATCTATGTATCATAGAAGACCAGGTTCAATGGGAGCTTGTTCAACACCAAGTAGAGTATTCAAAGGTAAAAAATTACCAGGACACATGGGAAGAGTTACCATTACCATACAAAACTTAGATGTTGTAAGAGTTGACATGGATAAAAATGTAATGTTAGTAAAGGGAAGTGTACCAGGTGCAAAAGGTGCTATCCTAAAAGTAAAATCAGCCATAAAGGCTACGAAATAGAAGGAAGGAGGAAAAGAAATGCCAAAAGTAGACGTATATGATTTAAAAGGTAAAAAAGTAAGTGATATAGAATTAGCTGATAGTGTATTTGGAATTGAGCCAAATCAAGCAATTGTACATAGTGTATTAGTAAACTATTTAGCCAATCAAAGACAAGGTACACAAAGTACCAAAACAAGAGCAGAAGTTTCTGGTGGTGGTAAAAAACCATGGAGACAAAAAGGAACAGGTAGAGCAAGACAAGGATCAACTAGAAGTCCACAATGGATTAAAGGTGGAATTGCTTTAGGACCAAAACCACGTTCTTATAGATATACTGTTAATAAAAAAGAAAGAAGATTAGCCATTCGCTCAATCTTAAGTTCAAAAGTTTTAGAAAAAGAATTAACAGTAGTAGATAAATTAGAAGTAAATGAAATCAAAACAAAGGTAATGGCAAAAGCATTAACAGATTTAAAAGTAGAAGGAAAAACATTAATCATTCTACCAGAAAATAATAAAAATGTTTATATGTCAGCAAGAAATATAGAAGGTGTAAAAGCAATTACAGCCAATAACATCAATGTATTTGATTTATTAAAATATACAAATCTAATTTTATCAGTTGATACATGTAAAAAATTAGAGGAGGTGTACGCATAATTATGAAACCAGAAGAAATTATAGTAGCACCAGTTGTTACAGAGAAAAGTAATGACCAATTACAAGAAGGAAAATACACCTTCAAAGTTAATAAAAAAGCGACAAAAGTTGAAATAGCACAAGCTGTTGAAAAACTTTTTGAAGTAAAAGTATTAAAAGTAAATACGATGAATGTAAAAGGTAAAAAGAAAAGAGTTGGATACCATGTAGGTAAAACTTCAGATTGGAAAAAAGCAATTGTTACAATTGATACGAATCCAAAAGAAGAATCTTACTTAGCAAAAGGTGGAAAAACAACCAAAGTTTCTAAGAAGTATAAGGATTCGATTGATGAATTCATGGGAGCGTAGAAATCGATTAAAAGCAGCAATCTGCACAATTGTGATATTCATTCCAAACCTTGATGTACAAATGTACACCTTTGGCTTGAAATAAATAACAAAATTGCACATCTTACTACTTTTAATCAATTTCTAGTAAATAGAGCTACCTAAGAAAGATTATCGGGAAAATACCCGGAAAATAAAGAATATCTGCCATGCGGAGCAGGAAAAAATCCGTAAATTAAGTAAAGTAGAGAAACAAGCAAAAGCGAGCAATACTAGGAAAACGAATAAATACTGATGAGGTCATACATTTGTATATCGAAGAAGTATTTATGAAGTTTGACAACGTAGTGCGAAGGTTTTCATTGTTTCGAGAAAGGAAAGAAAAATGAAACACTTCAAACCCTATACCCCATCTAGAAGAAATATGACAGTTTCAGACTTTGCAGAAATTACTAAGAAAACTCCTGAAAAATCTTTATTAGCAAAGAAAAAGAAAAATGCAGGAAGAAACTCATATGGAAGAATAACAGTCAGACATCAAGGTGGAGGAAATAGACAAAAATATAGAATAGTAGATTTTAAAAGAAGAAAAGACGATATGCCAGCAACAGTAATTGGAATCGAATACGATCCAAACAGAAGTGCTAATATCGCATTAATCCAATACGAAGATGGAGAAAAAGCATATATTTTAGCTCCACAAGGATTAAAAGATGGAGACAAAGTAGTATCAGGAGAAGCAGTTGACATTAAACCAGGAAACTGTATGCCAATCAACTCTATTCCAGTTGGTACATTAATTCATAACATCGAATTAAATGAAAAACAAGGTGGAAAATTAGTAAAAGCAGCTGGGCAAAGTGCTCAATTAATGGCAAAAGAAGGAAAATATGCACATGTAAGACTTCCATCTGGAGAAATGAGATTAATTTTAGCAACATGTAGAGCAACCATTGGAGTTATCGGAAACAGTGATCATGAAAATGTAAAGATCGGTAAAGCTGGTAGAAAAAGACATATGGGAATTAGACCAACTGTTAGAGGTTCTGTTATGAACCCAGTTGATCACCCTCATGGTGGTGGTGAAGGTAGAGCACCAGTTGGACACGCAGGACCAATGACACCTTGGGGTAAACCAGCACTTGGATACAAAACAAGAAATAAAAAGAAACAATCTAATAAATTTATTGTTAAGAGAAGAAAGTAAGTTAATTGTTAGCTGGGAAGTAAGCTTATGAATAACTTATGCAATCAAATGAAATGAGATTTAAGTTAAGTCGTACAAGAAAAGCAAGTTACGAATGACTTACGCAATGGAGCAAAAGCGACATTGTGAACATCTAAAAAAGAAGGGAGGACATTTGAAATATGTCAAGATCAAGCAAGAAAAAACCATACATAGCACCTGAACTACTAAAAAGAGTAGAAGCTATGAACGAATCTGGAAACAAAGAAGTTTTAAAGACATGGTCAAGAGCTTCTACCATATATCCACAAATGGTTGGTCATACAATCGCAGTACATGACGGAAGAAAACATGTTCCAATTTATATAGCAGAAGAAATGATTGGTCATAAATTAGGTGAATTTGCTCCTACAAGAACTTTTAAAGGTCATGCAGGAGATAAGAAAACTAATAAATAGGAATATTTTAATCTAAGGAGGTAAGAAACGTGCAAGAGCAAGAAACAATTGTTAAAAACGAAGCGAAAGCAACGTTAAAATATGCTAGAATATCTGCAAGAAAAGTAAAAATAGTAGCAGATTTAATCAGAGGAAAAGATGTTGAAGAAGCTTTGGCTATCGTAAAATTCACACCAAAAGCATCATCAGAAATAATCGAAAAATTGTTAAAATCAGCTATGGCAAATGCTGAGAATAATCATGATATGAAACATGAGAATTTATATGTTGCTGAAATTTATGCTAATCAAGGACCAACATTAAAAAGAATACGCCCTGCTGCAAAAGGTTCAGCAGTAAGAATTAGAAAAAGAACCAGTCACATTACAATTGTCTTAAAAGAAAGAGAATAGAAATTGTCAAAAAAAGAAAAAAGGAGGATTAGAAATCAGATGGGACAAAAAGTACATCCAACAGGAGTAAGAGTTGGAATCATAAAAGATTGGAATTCTAAATGGTATGCAGATTCTAGAAACTTTGCAGATTATTTAGTAGAAGATCAAAATATCCGTAAATTTTTAAAGAAAAAATTATATCTTGCTGGAATTTCTAAAATAGAAATCGAAAGAACAGCAAAAGCTATCAAAGTCAACTTACACACAGCAAAACCAGGAATTGTTATTGGAAAAGGTGGAGCAGGTGTAGAAGATGTAAAAAATCAATTAGCAAAATTGATTGGTAAAGATGTTAATTTAAACATTGTAGAAGTTAAAAATGCTGATATAGATGCTCAATTAGTAGCAGAAAATATCGCAGGACAATTAGAAAGAAGAATTTCATTTAGAAGAGCGATGAAACAATGTATGCAAAAATCTATGAAATCAGGTGCTTTAGGAATTAAAACAGCAGTATCTGGAAGATTAGGTGGAGCAGACATGGCTAGAACTGAATTCTATAAAGAAGGAAATATTCCATTACAAACTTTAAGAGCTGATATTGATTATGGATTTGCAGAAGCAGACACCACTTATGGAAAAATCGGTGTAAAAGTTTGGATTTATAAAGGAGAAGTTCTTCCAGAAAGACGCATGGAAGGAGGAAACAAATAATGCCATTAATGCCAAAAAGAACAAAACATAGAAAAGTACAAAAAGGTAGAATGAGAGGAAAAGCAATGAGAGGAAATAAAGTTACAGATGGTGAATATGGAATTCAAGCTGTAACAGGTGCTTTAATTACAGGAAATCAAATTGAAGCAGCCAGAATTGCTATGACTCGTTATATAAAAAGAGGTGGAAAAGTTTGGATTAAAATCTTTCCAGACAAACCAATTACAGCAAAACCTATTGGAACTCGTATGGGTAAAGGTAAAGGTGCACCTGAATATTGGGTAGCAGTAGTAAAACCAGGAAGAGTCATGTTTGAAATTGCTGGTGTACCAGAAGAAACTGCGAAAGAAGCCTTAAGACTTGCTATGAACAAACTACCTAACAAAACAAAATTTGTAGCAAGACAAACAGAAAAGGTAGGTGAAAATGATGAAGATAAGTAAAATAAGAGAAATGTCTTCACCAGATTTAGAAAAAGAATTAGGTGAACTAAAAACAGAATTGTTCAAATTAAAATTTAGTTTAGCTACCAATGGATTAGATAATCCTATGAAAATAAAACAAGTTAAAAAAGATATAGCTAAAATAAATACCGTATTAACAGAAAGAAAAATTGCTGAAGCAAAAGCATAATTCAAGCAAATAGGAAAGAAGGTCATAAAAAAGAAAGTTAGTTTTGAAACATGACCAAAGGGAAGACAAATCCCTTGATATTAATCGAAAGGAGAAGTCTAAATGGAAGAAAGAAATCTTCGTAAAATAATGATTGGTACTGTAACATCTAACAAAATGGACAAAACAGTTGTTGTAGCTGTTCAAACAAGTGTCAGTCATAAAGTATATGGTAAAACAGTAAAAAGAACTTACAAGTTAAAAGCACATGATGAAGAAAATGTTTGCCAAATAGGTGATAAAGTAAAAGTAATGGAAACAAGACCACTTTCTAAAGATAAAAGATGGAGAGTAGTTGAAGTAATTGAAAAAGCAGATATAAAATAATAAAAGTAAAGACAAATCAAAAGCGAGTATACAAGGTAAGATTTTAGGAAAAAAGAGAAGTGTATTTAGGTACAAGAACATTTTTAAATAAAATTTTAATGAAGTAAGCAAGGTTTTCATTTGTTTATAAGAAAGGAAGGAGGAGCCATAAAATGATACAACAACAATCAAGATTAAAAGTAGCAGATAATACAGGAGCTAAAGAAATTATGTGTATTAGATGTTTAGGAGGTTCTTATAGAAAAACTTCTAATATTGGAGATATTATAGTTGCTTCTGTTAAATCAGCAACACCAGGTGGCGTTGTTAAAAAAGGTGATGTTGTAAAAGCTGTTATTGTTCGATCAAAAAGTGGTTTGAGAAGAGCAGATGGTTCATATATAAAATTTGATGAAAATGCAGCAGTTATTATCAAAGAAGACGGAACTCCAAAAGGAACACGTATCTTTGGACCAGTTGCAAGAGAATTAAGAGAAAAGGATTATATGAAAATTCTTTCATTAGCACCAGAAGTTCTTTAAAGTTAATTTTATCAATTAAAATAATAAAATTTATTTGTATGCTTAAATATAAATGTTAGCAGTATTAGTAAAAATCAAAGAAAAGGAGGAAATTCCTAAAATGAGAATAAAAAAAGGAGATAACGTTCAAGTTTTATCAGGAAATGATAAAGGAACAACAGGAGAAGTATTGGAAGTTAATCCAAAAGCAGATAAAATTGTTGTTAAGGGCGTAAACATTAGAAAAAAACATGTAAAAGCTAGAAAACAAGGAGAAGAAAGCGGAATTATAGCTGTAGAATGTGCGATACCAAGTTCAAAAGTAAATGTAGTTTGCTCAAAATGCGGAAAAGCTACAAAAGTTGGGTATAGCATAGAAAAAGATAAAAAAGTACGCATTTGTAAAAAATGTGGCGCAAAATTAAAATAAAGTAGGAGAAAGGAGGCTTTAATTAATAATGGAAAAATTAAGAGAACAATATGAAAAAGAAGTAATCCCAGCATTAATGAAAAAGTTTGAATATAAATCAGTTATGCAAGTTCCAAAACTTGATAAAATAGTAATTAATATAGGATTGGGAGATTTGAAAGAAAATCCAAAAGCATTAGAAAATGCTATGAATGATTTAATGCAAATTACTGGTCAAAAACCAGTTATTACAAAAGCTAAAAAATCAATTGCAGCATTTAAATTAAGAGAAGGTGTAAACATTGGTTGTAAAGTAACACTAAGAGCTGACAAAATGTATGATTTTGCTTACAAATTATTCAATGTGGCACTTCCAAGAGTAAGAGATTTTAGAGGAGTATCAACCAATTCATTTGACGGTAGAGGAAATTACTCTATGGGAATTAAAGAACAATTAATATTCCCTGAAATCGAATATGATAAAGTAGACAAATTAAGAGGAATGGATATTATATTTGTAACAACAGCCAGAACAGACGAAGAATCAAAAGAATTGCTACAAGAATTAGGTATGCCATTTAAGTCAGCCGTTTGAGCGAAGCGAATTATGGATGACTTATGCAATCAAACGAAGAGAGATTGTAATCATTAAGAAGCCGTTTGAGTAAAGCGAATTACGGATGACTTATACAATCGAACAAAGAGAGATTGTAAACCTAAAAGCTGATAACTTAGCAATGAAAGGAACGAGTCTAAGGAAAGGAGTAATACTATGGCTAAAAAGTCAATGAAGATTAAACAAGCTAGACCTCAAAAATATAGCACAAGAGAGTATAACAGATGTAAATTATGTGGAAGACCTCATAGCTATATTAGAAAATATGGGATATGTCGTGTTTGTTTTAGAGAGTTAGCACATAAGGGAGAGATTCCAGGAGTTAAGAAAGCTAGCTGGTAGAATTTAAATGAAAAGCAGTAATCTTGCACATTTTAAGTTAGCTGTGTGAAGTGAAACGAACTACAGATAACTTATGCAATCGAACGATAGTGAGATTGTAATCATTATAAACTTCGACGTACCAATGTACGCCTTCAGCTTGTAATGAATATCAAAAATGAACATCTTACTACTTTTGATTTAAATTCAAGAAATTAAATCAAAAGCAAGATTTTAAAGAGATATATAACAAGGATAGACAAGGGGAATAAAATTCCTATTATAAGAAGAAAAGGAGGTAAGTAATTAATGAACATTACAGATCCAATAGCAGATATGTTAACAAGAATTAGAAATGCAAATAGTTCAAAACATAAAACAGTTGATATTCCAGCTTCTAATATGAAACTAGGAATTGCTGATATTCTATTTAGAGAAGGATATATTAAATCTTTTGAAGAAATCAAAGATAACACACAAGGAATTATCAGAGTTACTTTGAAATATGACGAAAAAGGAACAAGAGTAATCGATGGTTTAAAAAGAATTAGTAAACCAGGTCTTAGAGTATATGCTTCTAAAGAAGAATTACCAAAAGTATTAAATGGATTAGGAATTGCTATTATTTCTACATCAAAAGGACTAAAAACAGATAAAGAAGCAAGAGAATTGGGAATTGGTGGAGAAGTATTAGCTTATATATGGTAATAACAAAATATCAAATTTTGTAAATACTACACAATGATTAATGATATAAATTAAAATCAACTAAGTAATGAAAAAAGAAGGAGGGAAAACGATGTCAAGAATAGGAAATAAACCTATTACAGTACCATCAGAGGTACAAGTAAAAATGGATGGACAAAATATTACTGTAACAGGACCAAAAGGTACATTGGAAAGAGAAATACATAGAAATATTTCTGTTAAAATGGAAGATAACACAATTATTGTAACAAGAAAAAATGATGAACCAGCTAACAGAAGTTTACATGGTTTAACAAGAACATTAATTCATAATATGATAGTTGGTGTAACAAGTGCCTATAGTAAAGAACTACAAATTAATGGTGTTGGATATAGAGTAGCTAAACAAGGAAATGATTTAAATTTAACTTTAGGATATTCTCATCCAGTTATTTTTGAAGCACCAGCAGGAATTAATTTTGATGTTCCAAATCCAAATACTATTATTGTTAATGGTATTGATAAGGAATTGGTTGGTCAAACAGCTGCTGTTATTAGAATGAAAAGACCACCAGAAGTATATAGAGGTAAAGGAATTAAATATGCTGATGAGGTTATTAGACGTAAGGAAGGTAAGACTGGAAAATAAACTAATTTTAATGAAATTTAAGCATCTTGCACATTTTCGCTTATGTTATTCAACCTTCGACGTACCCACGTACGCCTTTAGATTGACTAACCAAGCAAAAATGCACAATATACTAAATTTGATTAAAATTATGAAATTTAAGCATGTGCTGTGCACAATAAATTTATTTAAGTTTATGAAATTCAGTGTATAAGATTTTAAGCAAGTAAAACTCAATTTTTAGAAAGGAGTAGTAAAATGGTTAAGAAGACAGATAGAAAAATGGAAAGAACGAGAAGACATATTCGTGTTAGAAGAAAAATATCTGGAACACAAGATAGACCAAGACTATGTATATATAGAAGCAATAGTAATTTATATGTACAAATTATCGATGATGTTGCAGGAAATACATTAGTATCAGCTTCAACATTAGATAAAGAAATCAAAACAAAACATGCCAATAAAGAGGCAGCTAAAGAATTAGGAACTTTAATCGCAAAAAAAGCATTAGACAAAAAAATTGAAACAGTAGTTTTTGACCGTGGTGGATACATTTATCATGGAGTAGTTAAAGAATTAGCAGAAGCTGCAAGAGAAGGCGGACTTAAATTTTAGTATAAACTAAAAAATAGAAAAGGGTAACACGAATTTTAAAAGGGAGAAAAGAAGAACATTTTTATCCCAAAGAAATACTTAAAAAAGATGTGTCCCTTGACTTTAGAAAAAAGGAGGATTAACAAAACCCTATGGAAGAAAAGAATGAATTAAAAGAAAAAGTAGTTGCTATTAATAGAGTTGCTAAAGTTGTTAAAGGTGGTAGAACTTTTAGATTTAGTGCTGTAGTAGTAGTAGGAGACGAAAAAGGTCATGTAGGTGTTGGAAATGGTAAAGCAGCAGAAGTTCCAGATGCTATTAAAAAAGCAATTCAAGAAGCTAAAAAGAATTTAGTTGAAGTACCAATTGTTGATACAACAGTACCTCATGAATATGTTGGAACTTTTGGTAGTGCGAAAGTTATGTTAAAACCAGCAGCAGTTGGTACTGGTATTATCGCAGGAGGCAGCGTAAGACCAGTAATGGAATTAGCAGGTTATAAAAACATAAGAACAAAAGTTATTGGAACCAATAATCCAAGAAACGTTGTATATGCTACAATTGAAGGTTTAAAAGCTATGCAAACAGTAGAGCAAGTAGCCAAAAAAAGAGGAAAAAAAGTAGAAGACATTTTATAATGAAAAATAAAAAAACAGAGGAGGTGCAAAGTACAAAATGAAACTAGATGAATTAAAACCAGCCGTAAAAAAAGTAAAAAGAAATAGAGTAGGACGTGGAATGGCATCTGGAAATGGTAAAACATCTGGAAGAGGACATAAAGGTCAAAAAGCAAGAAGTGGTGGAGGAGTAAGAAGAGGATTCGAAGGTGGTCAAACACCATTATATAGAAGATTACCAAAAAGAGGATTCACCAATATTCATGCTAAAACTTATACAGAAGTAACCTTAAAGATGTTAAATAAATCAAAAGCAACAGATGTTACAGCCCAAAGTTTATTAGAAGAAGGAATCATTGGAAAAATCAATGATGGAATCGTAATATTAGCAACTGGAAATTTAGAAAAGAAATTAAATGTAAAAGCTAAAAGATTTACAGCAAAAGCCAAAGAACAAATTGAATCTTTAGGCGGAAAGGCTGAGGTGATTTAGTTGTTTAAAACAATCAAAAATGCGTTAAAAACACCTGATGTAAGAAAAAGACTATGGTATACACTAATATTGATTGTAGTATTTAGATTAGGTTGTTGGATTACAGTACCAGGGGTAAATAGTATAGCATTAAATGATGCAATGAGTAATACAAATGGATTTGCAGGATTAATCGATATGATTTCAGGAGGAGCATTTTCAAGATTTTCTGTTTTTGCAATGTCAATCAGCCCATATATTACAGCATCAATTGTTATTCAATTGTTAGCTATGATTATTCCATCTTTGGAAAGACTAACAAAAGAAGGTGGAGAAGAAGGAAGACAAAAAATAAATAGATATACTAAAATATTAACCATTATATTAGCTTTAGTAGAAGCTTTTGGAGTATATTTATCTTACCGTTCAGCAGGTATATTCGTAGACCAAAGTTTCTTAACAGGAGCATTAGTAGTAACTGGATTAGTAGCAGGTACTTCTGTGCTTATGTGGTTAGGAGACCAAATAACTAATAAAGGTATTGGAAATGGAATTTCCTTATTGATTTTCATTGGTATTGTTTCTAAATTACCAAATGGAATTACAACATTATGGGATTTAATTATGCCAATAATTGACCAAACTACTAGGGCAAGAGCATTTAATACAACTGGTTTATTGACAGCAATTGGTATTGTTGTAGGAGCATTAGTTCTAGTTGCTGGAGTTGTATTTGTACAACAAGCAGAAAGAAGAGTACCTGTACAATATTCTAAAAAAGTTGTGGGAAGAAAAATGGTAGGAGCACAAAGCACACATATACCATTAAAACTTGCTATGGCAGGTGTTATGCCAGTTATCTTTGCTTCATCATTTATGACATTTCCTGCTATGATTATTCAAATATTTGTACCAGATATAACGAATCAAACAGGATTTTTAGCGGGTTTATATAATTTCTCAATTGCTACTTCAACTTCGAATGTAGGAATTGGTTATTCAATTGCAAATGCTATTGTTTACTTATTACTAATTATAGGATTTACATTTTTCTATACTTATGCTACTTTTAATCCAGCAGAAGTATCTAATAATATCAAGAAAAATGGCGGATTTATACCAGGAATTAGAGCAGGTAAACCAACAACAGAATATTTAACTTCTATTATATCAAAGTTAACGATGTTTGGAGGATTATTCTTAGCAGTTATTGCAATTTTACCAATGTTATTAAGATTTACCAACCTTAATATTGCATTTGGTGGGACATCTATCTTAATTGTGGTAGGAGTTGCTTTAGAAACTGTACAACAATTAGAATCTCAATTAGCAATGAGACACTATAAAGGATTCTTAGAATAAAATTGATTATCAGTGATTTCGGGTTTTTTTGCTACTAAATATTTTAGTAAGTTCAAAAAAACTCGTTATCTGTGATAATTTTTTAATAATTTTTATCATGTTTATTAGTAAATTTAAATTTTGAATGGTAAAAGTCTGTCAACCTAAAGTTTTCCCAAAAAGGAAGACAGTTCGTTCAAGCTAATTTTCATAGAACTTCTAAATTTATTTTATGGCACCCTTTCAAAACAAGTTTGAACATTTTCCATAAAATAAATTAAGAATTTCTACTTCAATTACT
>JAAWGB010000048.1 GCA_022795075.1 Clostridia bacterium
AGACAATATAGCAGAAGCAATAGAAGAACAAAATTTAATCGAACTCATAAAAGGGTACTATAATATTACATTTATATGACGGTTAACTTGATGACATTGTGCTCTGCGAGGCAATAAATTTTCTCCCATTGGTATAAAATTTATTCAAATTAACTATCGACACTTTCATTTTTGTTATCACAAAAACAAAACGTGCCACGTTAATTTGTTGTTGCAACGTAGTAGATATATTTATATGGTTGCAACAATTATTTTGTATCTTCTTCGCAGAACTTTACTGGCTTAACACCTACTGAAATAGGAATAGGCTCTTTTGTATAAATTACACTTGTATTTGTTTCATCTGGTATATAATCAAATGCTGTATCTATTTCTTGCATTTGAAATTTATCTTCTTCGTTGATATAGATTATTCCAAATCTATAAGTTTCCATTTTATTATCTGGATCTAGCTTGTAGTAATTTTCTAATGGGAACACTCTAACAATAGCAGAGTTATCTTCAGCAAAGTTAAAATAGAACATTTGCTTATCAACGTAGTAAGTTGCTTCAGTATAATGAACATCATAGTATTGTCTTAATCTCATAATGATTTCACCGACTTCTTCCTCTGGCAAGTAATTACTAAATCTTACACTACCAAGCACATTACCCAATATCATAGGTTTTGTAGTATCTATATAACCATTGTCATATAATTCTTGACAAGGTTTGCAAATTGAATCTCTAAAGTTAATTTGATTTACAACTACTTCATTACCAACTAAAGCAAGTTCTATATCATCAACATATTTCATTATTAAGTCTGCTTGTTCTTGTCTGGTATAGTCTTTCCAAGTTTTAGTTCTTGCTTTATATTCTTTTTCTAGCTTAACCTTATTTATAAAATCAATATCTCTTTTTAGTAATATATCTTTTGGTGTAAATTTTAGTTCTTTGGTGCAATCAGTAGTTTCTAGTTTGTTTTGTAATTCACTTATAGCTGTTTCAACGATTTTCTTTTCCTCATTATATTCCTTTAGTTCAAAAACTCCATTTATATATGCCTTTTTAATTCTTTCAAGTTTGTTATTTTGTTCTTTTATTTCTTTTTCTAGTTGTTCTTTAGGCTCATCAAATTTTTGCTTTATCATAGGCAAGAAGAATTGATTTACAACAGAGTCATATTCTACTAATTCACTAATGAATGATTAAAGTAGTCATTTATAACTTTTTCTTTAAACTCAATTTTGCAGTCATTACAATAATAGTAAAAATAAGCATTGCCATTTTTCTTTGTAGTTGCTTTTCCACCTAAAATCCTATTACATTTAGGACACTTCAATTTTTGTAAGTATAAATATGTCAATGTTCTTTGATAACTCCTAGAGTTTTTCTTTTTCTGCACTTGACAATCCGCCCACATTTCTTTTGAGATAATAGGTTCGACTACATCTTCATAGTAAATAGGATGTTTAGTTTTCTTGCCATGAACAAAATCACCCTTATATATTTCATTTTCTAAAATACCCATAATCGTTGAATCTCGCCAGTTATCTTTTTCTAATACTTTTTCTTCATTTAATAGATTGCTTATTTTTTGATAAGAATAACCGTTATAATATAAATCAAATATTCTAATTACAATATCTTTAGTAGAATAATCAACTACCAATTTTTTATCTTCTCTTTTATAGCCTAGTGGTGCAACATGGGGAATATGTCCATTTTTTATTGCACCTGCTAGACCTATTTTTGTTCTTTCGCTAGTTCTTTCAATTTCATTTTGACTTACACTCATTAAAAGCCTTGAAATCATTTTGCCATTCGCATTTGTAGTATTTATTTCATCATTAGCACAATCAATATAAGCATTATTTTCGTCTAAAAAGGTTATCAGTTTTTCCCAGTCAAATATACTTCTAGTTATTCTATCTAGTTTTAGAGCAACAATAGTATTTATCTTTTTAGCTTTAATATCACTTTTTAATCTTTCAAACTCTGGTCTATAATTACCAGTTTTAGCACTTATTCCAGCATCTTCGTAATAGTCTATTATCTCATAACCCTTAAACTTACAAAAAGTTTCTAATCTTTCCTTTTGTTCTGGAAGACTAAATCCCTCACGTGCCTGATCTTCTGTTGAAACTCTTAAATATAATCCACATTTTTTCTTTTCTTCGTTCAATTCTTAAACCTCCAATCTAACAAAAAAGAGACATCAAAGTACACGAGTACCCTTGACATCTCTTAAATCCATTTATCGTAAAATAGAATATAATGCAATATAATATAATCTTTTCAAAGTACTCATATATATAACTCTTGCAGAGTCAATATAATTTTTTCATTGATTATATTATACTACAATTTTAAGAAATGTCAAATATTTACAATTATATATTTTTTAAATAATCTTCTAACTCTGATAATTTAATCTTTTTAGTTAAGTTAGTAATATAAATGTCATTTGAATAATTGAAAACTAAAAAAGTAATATTCTTAATAATCACTCTATGTGGCTCGATATATGTAAGATTAGTTCTCTCTAATTTTCTAATACTACCATTGATAAAAATAGGAGTAACTTTTGAAAACTCACATATAAATTCAAGCCTTTGTTTTAGACACTCCTCAAATTCTAGTTCTTGCTTAATTATCTTAACCATAAAAATAGTCCTCCTTTCCGTTGGAAGATTTTTTCATAAACAAAAAAATCAACCATTTTACTGATTGATTTTCATATCTATCTGTTCAATTAAGTTCGAACAGATACGTCGTTGGAGGCGTTGGGCGGATTCGAACCGCCGAATCAGAGTTTTGCAGACTCGTGCCTTACCACTTGGCTACAACGCCATTTCCTTATTATCATAATTTTTTGACTTTCGTTTCAAAATCATAATGGAGCAGGTAGCGGGAATCGGACCCGCGAATTAACCTTGGCAAGGTTACATTTTACCACTAAATTATACCTGCAAATATATATTTATTTTGACCATGCCTTGCCAAAGTAACATTTTACCAAAAAGTTTTTTCCCTTTTCCTAATTTAAGTTTATTCACATCTATTTAAAAATATTCCTAAGGCATTAATAATCATAGCAAATTTGTACTGTATTGTCAAGAAAAATGAAGTAATTGCTTGATTTTTTTTACAATTACTTCATTTCTTTATTTTGCACTTTTCTTTTTTGTTGCTTTACTTGTTGTTCTTTTAGTATTTTTTTTTGTTTTCTTAGTAGTTTTACCTTGTTTTTTAGTCGTTTCTTTTTTTACATCTTCCGCCTCTTTTGGATTCCATTTTTCTCCTTCTTTTGGCTTGTTCCAAGAAATATAATCACAAGAAGTTGGATTGTTCTCACATATATAGTAATTTCTTTTTCTTCTGGTTTTTCTAATCTGTACAGTTGCCCCACATTTTGGACAAGGTACATCAATTGTTTCTATGATTGGTTTGGCATTTTTACATTCAGGATATCCAGGACATGCTAAAAATTTGCCATATCTGCCATATTTATATACCATCATTCTTCCACATTTTTCACATTGTACATCAGATACTTCATCTACTAATTCAACATGTTCTAATTCTTTTTCTACTTTTTCTATCTCTTTTTCAAATGGTCCATAAAATTCACGAATCATTTTTTTCCATTCTTCTTTTCCATCTGCTATTTCATCAAATTCATTTTCAATTTTAGCTGTAAATTCTACATTTATAACATCTGTAAAGTTTTCTGTCAATAATTTATTTACTATTCTACCTAATTCTGTTGGAGATAGCTGTTTTTGTATTTTTTCAATATATCTTCTTTCTAAAATGGTTGTAATGGTTGGCGAATAAGTACTTGGTCTTCCAATTTCCTTTTCCTCTAATGCTTTTACCAAACTTGCTTCAGTATATCTTGGAGGTGGTTCTGTGAAACTTTGCTTTGAGTTTAATTTTTTTAGTTTCAATTCTTGTTTTTCTTTTAATTCTGGTAACATTCCCTCTTCTTCTTGTTCTTTTTGATCTGTTCCTTCTACATACAATGTCATAAAACCTTTAAATTTAATCATTTGACCATTTGCTTTAAAGGTATAGCCATTTGCATCAATAGAAATTGCCATTGTATCATAAATTGCTGTTGCCATTTGACTTGCCATAAATCGATTGTATATCAATTTGTATAGTTTGTATTGATCATTTGTCAAATAATCTTTTATGGATTCTGGCTCTAAATCTGCATAAGTTGGTCTGATACCTTCATGAGCATCTTGTGCTTCTTTATTGGTTTTATAATACCTGTTTTCATAATATTTCTCACCATAAGTCATAGTTATATGCTCTTTGGCGGCTGCTCTTGCTTCTTCAGAAATTCTAGTAGAGTCAGTTCTCATATAAGTAATTAAACCAACCATTCCTTTTTCTGGTATTTTTACACCTTCATATAAACCTTGTGCAATAGACATGGTTTTCTTTAGGGTAAATCCTAGTTTTCTTGATGCCTCTTGTTGCATAGTACTAGTTGTAAATGGTGGTGCAGGATTTCTTTTCTTTTCTCCTTTTTTTACTTCCTGTACAATATATTTTGCTTTGTCTACATCTTTTAGGATTTGATTCATTTCATCTTCTGAGTGAACTTCTTGCTTTTTTCCACCTTTTCCATAAAATCTTGCTTCAAATTCTTTTTTGCTTTCTAATTCTTGTAAATTAGCATATAGATTCCAGTATTCTTCTGGTTTAAAGTTTTCAATTTCTTCTTCTCTATCTACAATCAGTTTGACAGCAACTGATTGTACTCTTCCTGCTGATAATCCTCTTTTTACTTTTTTCCATAAAACTGGACTCATTTTATAACCTACAATTCTGTCTAATACTCTTCTTGCTTGTTGGGCATCAACTAAATGAATATCAATATCTCTTGGTTCTTTGATTGCTTTTTGTACTGCTCCTTTTGTTATTTCATTAAATGTTACTCTTGTTATTTTTCTTTCTTCTTCTTTTAAAATCGTGGCTAAATGCCATGCAATTGCTTCTCCTTCACGGTCAGGGTCAGTTGCAATATATATTTTTTTTGCTTGTTTTGCTTCTTTTTTTAAAGACTTGATTAAATCTCCTTTTCCCCTAATATTTATATATTCTGGCTCAAAATCATGTTCAATATCAATTCCCATTTTCGATTTTGGTAAATCTCTGATATGTCCCATAGATGCTAGTACTTTTGTGCTTCCTCCTAGAAATTTCTTGATGGTATTAGCTTTTGCTGGTGATTCCACTATTACTAATTTATCAGCCATGTAATCCTCCTTATTTTTTCTTACCTAAGTATTCTAGCCTAATTCCCCTTAATTTGCAAGCTTTTTATATGAAATTTATGTTTTTTATATTTAAAATGTTGGTAAAAACATCTCTTTTACTACATCTTTTAATCCTCCTGGTGTTACTTCATTTTTTTCTAAAGTATTCATAATTTCTTCTACTTGCTTTTCATCATTTGTTATATGTTGCATCTTGCTATTTCCCTTTTTTACTCCTTCTTTTTTATATTCCTTCATTAATATATAAATACCAAATTTAGCTTTATCTTTCTCTAAATTTTTTTCTTTGTTAATTATTTTGTAATATTCTAATTTAACAGGATAATTTATCCTCGCCTCATTTAGTGTTTCTTCTTTTATAAAAGTACTACTGAAAAAAGTCTTCATTTTTATCCCCTTTCTTTTGTAAAATCCGTTTTTCATAATACTACGTTTTACAAGTGTTTTCAAGGATTTTTCATCGCAGTTTTCCCTATTTTTCTTTTGGTTTTTATATATTTTTCCAATTTTCTACTTGTTTCATCTCTGAAACTCACTCTAAATGATTAAAATCTTAAATTTTCCATACAATCAAAAAACAGCATTTTTATATGCTGTTACTATTTTCATTTTTTAATGTTATATATAATTGAGCCATTGTTGCTGCATTATATGGATTTACATATAAAATACTCAATAATCCAAATGTTAAAACAGATAAGAAATTCCAGCCAAAAAATGACATATCTAAGATAAATGTTTTCCATTTGTTACCCATCATCATCTGTTTTGAAATTTTAAAAGCTTCTTTTCTTTCTATTTTTGGATTTTCTGCTAAAATATATGGTATCATTCTATATTCATAAGTTTTAATAACACCCCCTACAATAGTTAAATACCAAAGTGCATTATATATATTTCGTAAAAACATAATAATCGCTACATTTAACCAATGTTCTTTTTGAAAAACTTCTCCTACTATTGTTATCTTAGTATTGGTTCCTTCTGTTGCTTTTAAAAAGTATCTTTTCCCTCCTACAATTAATGGATCAGCTATACATACAGTAAATGCAAATGCGAGTACTGCTGTTAGGCAAAGTACAACTCCTAATCTTGTTTTATTAAAATTAAATAGTGTAATGGCATCCCATATTTTAAATATGTACTTTTGGGATTTCATGGCACTGTTTAAATTAGCTTCAATCGCTTCAAATATTTTTAGTTGGGTTTCATTAAGTGTTTCTCGAATATTTTGTTGTATTAAAGAAGTGTCTTCTTGTTCTTCCCAATCTATTTTATGATGTATCACATAATTAGGATCCATGGAGTCTTCTGATTGCCATATTCCTATTGTTGATGTTCCAAATTCTCCTGTAAATAATGCAATTAAAAAACATACTACAATAGCTGTCCAATAATTACTATAAACAACTTTTTTAGCTTTATCTTTTAATTCTTTCCTTTTCCACATTATTTTTTCTCCTATACATCATTTTTATTATTATAAACTAAATATTTTCTCTTAGCAAGTATAATTTTTTTATCTACAGATTTAATATTTTTTATTTCCTTTATTTTGTCTATTAACATACTAAAGTCATCTTTCCAATTTTCTTTTTTGAACCATATAAGTAACCTTACTAATCAAAGGTGTAGGAACTAATTTTGCTCCTAACTTTGCTAATTTTACATCTAAACCTGGAATGATATAAAACTTTCCTTTATTTAAGTTTTTAATGGCATATTTTGCAACCTTCATACTATCTGCTTCTCTTATATGAAATTTCACATTTGCTACTTTGTTAAAATTAGTTTTTACTGGTCCAGGACATAAAATACTAATTTGTACCTTTGATTTTTCTTTTGTTAATTCTTCTCTTATTCCTTCTGAAATTCTAACAATATAAGCTTTTGTAGCATAATAAGTAGACATGAGTGGACCTGGCATAAAACCTGCAATAGATGCCACATTTAATATTTTTCCAGTTCCCTTTTTCTTCATATCGATTAAATATAATTTCATTAATGTATGGTAAGCTACTATATTTGTATTTATCATATTAATTTCTTTATCGAATGATGTTTTTGAAAAATTCCCACAATCCCCAAAACCAGCATTATTAATTAAAATATCTACATCTTGTACATTTGCATAAAGTTCTTTACAATTTTCAAGATTTGACAAGTCCATAACCATTGTTTGTACTTCAACTTTATCTTTTTCTCTTAATTCTTTTGCCAAATTTTCCAATTCTTGTTGATTTCTAGCTACTAAACTTAAATGATAACCTTGCTTAGCAAGCACTCTTGCTAAATCTCTTCCTATTCCTGATGATGCTCCTGTAATTAATGCTTTCATTCAATCACCTACCTACTAAATTACCAAATTGCCAAAAGGGTTACCCCTTTGGCAATTTGTAATTTAACTTTTTTTAAATTTATTTAATACGATTCCAACAGCATGTACAATTTGAGTAGATTTACTATTAGCAATTCCTTTTCCTAATGCTTTTCCTCCTACCGTTAAGGCCGCAACTAATGCACTGAGCAAAAATTGTAGGTCAAAGTTTAAATTAAATTGTTCTGTTATTTTCATGGCTATTAAAGCACTGATTGCTCCACTCAATACCCCACAAATATCACCAATTACGTCTGCGCAGATATTAGCTACTTTTGGTGCATTTCGAATTAATTTTATAGAATCTTTGGAACCTTTTACTTTTTTAGTTGCTTTGGCATGAAATTCATGTTCATTGGCAACTGTTACCGCTACTCCTATGATATCAAAAAATATACCAATTACTATTACTAATATCAATATTAAAATAGCTGATAATAAGTTTAAATGGGATACTCCATTTGCTGATATATAGGAAAATATCATTGATAATATAAAAGTCATGATAAATACTTGTATAAACCATTTTATATTCGAGTGTTCTTTTTTAGTTTTTTGTTTTTCTTTACTTTCTTGTGTATGATTCATTTTGTTTTTTCTTCTCCTTTTTTATTTTATTTTTTAAAACTTTTTGGTTCTATCATTCCATTTGTGCCATTAATGTTAGTTTTATTATACAACAAAGTGATAGGTTCCCCCATCACTTTGTGTTACTTTTCGATTGTTAGATGGTAAAAGCCTAAGTAAATTTTACAGTTTAGGTCTGGTTGAATTTCTCTATTTCCCGCTTAGCATTACTGCTATAGCCGTTTCCGTTTAAGGGAAATATCTATTAAAAATTAACAGACACCAGATCGCCACTTAAATCTGTACCTTAATCCCTAGACCTCCTTAGCTATTTTTCATAGCAAACATTCTAGAAGTTTTCCTTAACATACATCATCTCTTTACTAGTCCTTTTTGCAAAAGCAATTTCATAATCTAAAAATAAAATTGATTTGGCCAAAATAAATTTTACCTTTGTAAAGATAATCCCAATACTTTCACTCAAGACAGGCTACTCTATGTATTTTGTGTCTTGGCACGCAACATAGGTTTCACTTAAATTTCATGTTGAAATATTTTGATAAATTTAACATTCCAATTTCTGTTTAAGCCTCCGCGAAACTAGGGTTTACTATGTATGCCATTACATATCTCCCTAATTTCTTTACTCCCTGCACACACACAAAACTGGCATTTCGCGCATAAACAAGAAACTTCAACGATGTGCCCTTTAGTGGATTTTTAGCCCCACCCTCGTAAAGTTTGTATGACTAGAATAATGCACCACCAATACATATTATACATTTTTTGGTTAAATATTCCAAATTTATTATGGGTTTGTTTTTGTCAATTTCTAAGTTTATTAGTTTTGTTTATCTTATCATTTTAATACTATTCTCAATTTTTCTTGTTTTATCTCTTTTTTTCTTCCATTATTATAATTTATTTTTTATTTCTTTATAAATTTCTTCATGTATATCTTGGATGGTTCGAATTTCATCATTTTTTACACATTCTATTTCATACCAGTTATAATCTTTTGCTACTTCACAAGCAGCATGATAAGCATCTATTAAATGATTCTTATCACTTTCATGGATATCTTTGTTTGTATCATGTGTAAATTTATTTTCTCTATTTTTAATTAGTTGTAATGATTTTTCAACTGGCATATTTAAGAAAAATACTTCAGAAGGAATTGGTAATCCATATAATTCAAATTCAAAATTCCATAACCAATCTAAAAATTTCTTTCTTTCTTCTTTATTTTCTATTTTTCCTGCTTGATGTACCATATTAGCTGTTGTATATCTATCTGCTAATATGATTCCTCCTTTTTCATAATAATCTTTGTATTGACATTGAAAAGTAGCATATCGATCAGCTGCATAAAAGGTAGATGCTATATAAGGACTAATTTTTTTAGCATCTTTTCCAAACTCCCCTGATAAATACATTTTTACTAATGATGAACTAGGACTATCATAATTTGGAAAACTTACTACTTTATATTCTATTCCATCTTTTGTTAGTCTTTCTTTTAATTTCTCAAATTGTGTTTGTTTTCCACTTCCATCTGTTCCATCTATTACAAATAATTTTCCCATTTTTACTCCTTTTTCTATTATGGATGATTTTTAAAAATCATTTTCGACAAATTCTCTTTTCTTTGATTTTACTAAATTCATTCATAAAAAGCAACCTATTTTCAAGATTTTCAAAATGATTTCTTATAATTCCATGTATGTAAAATTATCTGTTTTGCATTTTATACTAATTTGTTGTATAGTATATTCGAGGTGTTAATATGAAAAATCTATTTAAAAATGAAGCAGCAAATGAAAAAAACCCAAAATGGGAAAATATTTTGGCTAGGAAAACTTCTTTATATAATAGAGATACAGATATTCGAAGTGAATTTGAACGAGATTATACTAGAATTATTCATTCTAATAGTTACCGAAGATTAAAACATAAAACACAAGTATTTTTTTCACCCGAAAATGACCATATTTGTACTAGAATTGAACATGTTACTCATGTTGAGTCTATTAGTTATTCAATTGCAAATTTCTTAGGACTTAATACAGAATTAACAAAAGCTATTGCTGTTAGTCATGATTTAGGCCATAGCCCTTTTGGACATGCTGGCGAAAGAATTCTTTCTAATCTTTCTAAAAATGATTTAGGCTTTCCTTTTTGGCATGAAAAAAATGGTTTGGATTTTGTCGATTCAATTGAACTTTTAGAAGATAGTAAACGATTTAAACAAAACTTAAATCTTACTTATGGTGTAAGAGATGGTATTATTTCTCATTGTGGTGAAATAGATGAAAATGGTATTAAACCAAGAGATGAGTTTATTGATTTGTCCCATTATATTCATCCTAATCAATTTGCTCCTTATACTTGGGAGGCTTGTGTGATTAAAGTTGCTGATAAAATTTCATATATTGGTCGTGATATTGAAGATGCCATTACTCTTGGCATTTTAGATAATCATTTAAATGAACTTTATGATTTATTAAATTATAATCGAAAAGATAAAATGCTAAATAATTCTAATATTATTCATTATTTAATTGATGATTTATGCGAAAATTCTTCTCCTGATAAAGGTTTGAATTTTTCAAATGAGGCTTATAATTTAATGAATGAAATTAAAAAATTTAATTATAAAAATATTTATTTTTGTGATAGAATTAAACCTTCTACTAGGTATTTTGAGATTATTTTAAATGAGATTTATTCTACTTTAAAAGCCTGCTTTGATGGAAAAAGTGCTTTTGCTTCTATTAATAGTTTACAAAAATTCTATCCAAAATTATATGCTGGTATTTCAGATTTTCTATATAGTTATTATGATTACCCAAATAGAGAGTCTTCAAATTTTAAGAATAAAGTATTGTTTCACGATTCTAGTAAGTCTGATTTTTATCAAGCTATTTTACTTTTTATTTCTGGTATGACCGATAATTATGCTATCGAAATTTATCATGAAATTGTTGGATTTTAATAAATGATTATCTTTGTTTTTGACCCAAGTTTAAAAATTTTTTTGACTTGGGATTTTTATTTTATTTCTCTTTTTATTTGTTTTTGGAATTATGGAATATTTTGTTACTTTTTTCATATAATATAAGTAATCTGTTTTGTATTTGATTCTTCCCTACTTTTTGATTTTTAAAAAATTATAAAAATGTATTGACAAGTTACTATTTTAAGATGTATAATAGAAAAGTGTTAGAATATCGCGGAGTGGAGCAGTTGGCAGCTCGTTGGGCTCATAAACAGAGTAGCACCGAAGAATTGCTAAAGTCCAAAACCGTTGATAAGACACTAAAACATTGAAAATTATATATTTTGCTCAAACCTTTAATAAAACTTTTAAGCTTATTAAAACTTAATAAAAATGATTAAAATTTAAATGATAAAGGGACATTAAAGGGACAAAAAAAGCACAATATTTAATTAAACATCGCGGAGTGGAGCAGTTGGCAGCTCGTTGGGCTCATAACCCAAAGGTCGGTAGTTCGAGTCTACCCTCCGCAACCAATTCGGAAGTTTTTACTTAAAGGGATGTCCCTTTAAATGTAATTTTTAATACAGAGATTTTACTATAAAAAGTAAAGTCTCTTTTTTTCATTTATAAACACTTTCATACTTTATAAATTTGCCCTTCAGCAAAATTTAAAGATATGGAGGTGCATAATATGAGTCAAAAAGAACAACCCAATTATTATGCAATCATACCAGCAACAGTTAGGTATGACACTAATTTAAAATATGCAGAAAAGTTATTATATGGAGAAATTACAGCATTATCCAATAAAAATGGTTATTGTTATGCTCAAAATAAATATTTTGCAGATTTATATAATGTAACAGCCGTCTCAGTTAGCAGATGGATTTCTCATTTACAAAAACTTGGCTATATAGAAACAGAAGTTATAAGAAATGAAAATAAAGAAATAGTATCAAGAAATATTTATATTGTAGATATACCCTATTATCAAAAAAATCAATACCCCTATATATCAAAAAGTAAAGAGGGTATTAACAAAATTGTTAAAGATAATAATATAAAATATAATATAGATGATTTATTTTATTTAATTATAAATAATAGTAGCGAAATTCCAAAAGAATTTTTTGCAATCATTGAGAGATTAGATTTTAATTATGATTTTTATATGCTTGAATATATGAAACAAGATAAAATTAATATGATAAAAAATATTGTATATGTTTTATATGATTTGTATAATAGTAATTTTCAATTTATATTACAAAATGTAAATCGAGAGCATTTAATAAATTTATATTTTCTAGCAGAAGATAATAATCCAGATAACTTATTAAATTATTATAAAAAATCTATCATAAATGGTAGTACAAAATGAAAAAAATGTGAATTTTATAGTTACAAAAAATGTAGCAAAATTAGATTTTCTTAATAAAGAAATTTGGCATATTTGGGATTCCGTCGACGATATAGAAGCCCGGAACCGGCTTAGAGGCGGGAGCTATGGCTCGTCCTGAGAGATCGAACATTCCGGGACGCG
>JAAWGB010000049.1 GCA_022795075.1 Clostridia bacterium
GCTAATTTTACTTGTTCTTCTGCTGCTCCTTGTTCAGTTTTTTGTTTGGCAGTATCTGCTTTATTTAAAATTCCATTTTCTCCTGTTAATGTTGCTATACTAATTCCAGCCAAAATCAATAATACAATTATCGTTATGACTAATGCTATTAATGTAATACCTTTGCTTCTTTTTAGTGTTCTCATTTTTTGTTCCTCTTTCTCTTTTGTTCTAGTTTTTCCAATTTTTTCTTTCTTATTCGTAGATATGTATACACATACTATGTATATAATATAATGATTCCATTTTTTGTCAACAAATGTCGAATACAAGTCGACAGAATCCCCAATTTATTTTCAGTGAATTATGACTAGAATCTTTTACTTAGTCTATAAAATTAAAAAAATAAAACTAGACAATTCTTTTTTTTTATAGTACAATACAAAAGAATTTCAATAGAAAGGATTTGAGTAACTATATGGCAAATTTACCACTTATTATAAAATATATATTAACTGGAATTTTAGGGATGTTCCCAATTATTGAATTAAGATATTCTGTTATTATTTCTCAATATCTATTTAATTTACCTGTACTACCAGCTTTTATTTGCGGATTAATCGGAAATATTATTCCTATTTATTTTATCGTAAAATATATTAGACCATTATTTGACTTTTTCGGAAAATGGAAACCTTTTAAAGTTATTATTGACTGGGCTTCTGAAAAAGCAACAAAGAAAATTGCAGAAAACAAAAAATTACAAAATTATACTGCTTTAGGTTTATTTTTATTTGTTGCTATTCCAATCCCTACTACAGGAGCTTGGGTTGGTTCCTTAATTGCCAACTTTTTAGATATTCCACCCAAAAAATCAGTCCCTCCTATAATAGTTGGAGTTATTGTTGCAGGGCTTATTATGGTTTTTGCTAATGGTGGAATTCAATATTTATTACAATAAAAAAGTTTGAATA
Organism: Clostridia bacterium; assembly: GCA_022795075.1. GTDB lineage: Bacteria > Bacillota > Clostridia > TANB77 > CAG-508 > CAG-269. The sequence continues at coordinate 954 of JAAWGB010000049.1, forward strand.
AATTATTTAAAAAAAATAGTAGAAAAATTTTTTTCTACTATTTTTGATTGAAACTTACTAAAAACAATATTTATGCAACATCTCTGTCATTCTTTTAGTGTCTTAGAAATTTTCATTCTTTATTGTTAATTTTTTCATAGCTAATTTATAATTCATATAATCTTCTACTAATATTCTTACAACAGCAATTGCTGGTACTGCCAAAAACATACCCAAAATTCCAAAATAGGCACCACCTACAGTAATGGCAAACATAACTAATAATGGGCTTATTTTTAAAGATTGTCCAATAATTTTTGGATTTATGATATTGGCATCAATTTGTTGTAAAATGATAACTACTATTAACATCCAAAATGCTTGTGAAATTCCACCTGTTATCAATGTTATTAAAGTTGCTATTGCTACAGCAATAATAGCTCCAACATATGGAATCATATTAAATAGACCAATCAAAAATCCTAGCAATGGTGCAAATTTAACGCCCATAATACTCATAGCAATGGTTACCATGATTCCTACAATTACTGCATCTAGAAACTGGCTAGCTATAAATTTGAAAAAGATTTCATTTGAATGATTGAAATATCTTCCTACATTCTTATAAGTCTTCTCTTTCAACATAGCTTCTGCTAATTTTTTAATAGATCTTATTATTTGAACTCTTTCTGCTAAAATATAGACTGACACAATGATAGCAACTACTACATCAAAAAGGCCTGTTACTGCATCAATTGCATTTACTACATAAGCTAATATCTTTTCTAATTGGAAATATTGTTTAATATCAAGATTTTGAATATTTTGTATCACATCATTTACCATATCACTTTTTAAAATATTATCTTCTGGTAAGTTATTATATTTATTGATTGCTATTTCATAATAATTTTGTATGTTATTAACTAAATCTACTACACTTTCAAATACAACTGGTAAAATAAAATTAATGAGTATGATTAGTAATAATAAAATAATAAGATATACTGTTAAAATACTTAATGCTCTAGATTTCTTGGCTATCCATTTCAATTTTGATTTTGCATATATTTCTTCTATTTTCTTACATGGCATATATAACAAATAACTAATAAAAATACCTGCTAAAAATGGTGTTATAATGTCAAAAAATTTTGTAAATACTCCCATTACATTTCCAAAATTATCTAATGCCTTATATACTATAATAAAAGCCAATCCTAAGAAAAACCAGTATAGCCACTTTTTCCCATGATTTTTGATTTCGTTCATTTTTTATCCTCTCTTCTTAAATGATATTTCAAGCCCTACTGGGCAGTGGTCACTTCCCATAACCTCTGGATAGATACTTGCTTGTTTTATTTGTTTTTTTATATCATTTGATACAATAAAATAATCAATTCTCCATCCTACATTTTTTTCTCTTGCTTTTCCCATATAAGACCACCAGCTATAAGCATTTTCTTCGTCTGGATATAAGTATCGAAAACTATCTGTAAATCCTGCTTCTAGCAATTGTGTCATTTTTTTTCTTTCTTCATCTGTAAATCCTGCATTTTTTCGGTTTGTTTTTGGGTTTTTTAAGTCAATCTCTTGATGGGCTACATTTAAATCACCACACATAATAACAGGTTTTATTTGATTTAATTTCATTAAGTATTTTCTAATTTCGTCTTCCCATACTTGCCTATAATCTAATCTTTCTAATTCTCTTTTGGAGTTCGGTGTATAATTATTAACTAAATAAAAATCTTTAAATTCTAATGTAATAATTCTTCCTTCTTTATCGTGTTCTTCTATTCCAATTCCATAAGTTACTGTTATTGGCTCTTCTTTCGTAAAAATTGCTGTTCCAGAATACCCTTTTTTTTCAGCACTATTCCAATAACTTTTATAGCCTTTGAATACTAAATCAATTTGATCAATTTGACATTTGGTTTCTTGGATACAAAATATATCTGCTTGAATGTATGTAAAAAAATCTTTAAATCCTTTGTTGATACAAGCACGTATTCCATTTACGTTCCATGAGATTAATTTCATATTTTGGTTACCTTTCTTTTTTATTTCATCACATTACTTTTCAATTTTAAAAATTATCATTATTTTACTATAAAATAAGAAAAATAGCAAGTTCGTGTTTAACACGTTTCTTGCTATTTTAATTTTTTATATTAGTTTACTACATTAACTGTCATGTATCTAACACCCCATTGCAAAGCTTCTGCATGTGAGTTAACAAAAATATCGATTTTGTTACCTTTAATTGCTCCACCTCTATCTTCTACTGTATAAACATGCCCTCCAATGTTTAACTGGGTTCCAAATGCAAATTGACTAGATGCTGCAACTGTTCTTCCTGCTGTTGCTTTTGTTCCTGCTGCTGTTCTTCCATTTGTCTTTCCACAACATTTTGCACATGGACAATAAGCTGTTATTTTATAAGTTGTTCCTCCTGTTGATGTTGTTGTATGATTGGCTGTTCTTGGTAAAGTAGAACCTCTTGATGTTCCTATTTTTTGAACTTGTACGATTTTGTTAACAGGTTCTTTTACTACCACTTCGGATAAAACTGTTTTTTCTATTTCTACTTCTTTTTGATATTTTATTTTATAGGTTATTTCTTTTAATCCGTCTTGTCCTTGTTGTAATACTTTATTATTGGTACTTCCCAAAGCTTCTGTTGCATTTTTGGTTACGGTTTCGTAAGGTATAGCCACTTGCTCTACTACAATTTTTTCTGTAATTGGTGCATAATTTTCTAATAATTGGTTTAAAGATGTTTCTACACCTTCTTCTGATATTTTGGCAATTTGCACTTCTTGATAAGATTTATCCGTAATTTTAATGCTTTCTCCTGCTACTATTTCACTTTCTAAGTCTGGTACTGTTTTTTGGTTGTCCTCTAAAATAATGTTATTTTCTTCTAATATATCGGCTACTTTAGTTTTAGAAGTTAATAATGTCATTTCATAGCCATTTTGAAGTATGATTTTAACATCATTTAATTTTGTGTTAACTGCCATTACTCCAATTCCTGATAATAAAACTAATATTATACTAATACAAATAATTTTCATTATTGACAAAGATGCCTTTTCTTCTTTTTTCATAAAAATTAATTCCTCCTTTTTGGAACATGGTTAGTATATCATTGTTATTTTTTTTTGTCAAATTTTGGATTTTTTGCTTATTTTTCAGTATTTTGTCCGATTTTTTCATTTGTTATTAATTCTATTATATGCTGATTTTTCTAAAGTATGACATTGTTTTATTATCTTTCTATCCTATTTTTAAAAAATGGCAAAATAATAAAAAAATAAAAAAGATTATGATGGAAAGTATTTCGTAATTAGAAAATGTTAGAAAGTATTTTAGGAAAATCTCAAAGTGTCGTCTTTGAGAGGTGCCTGAAATACTTCCTTACATTTTCTATTACAAATAGCTTGACAGATTAAACTTTTTTATTTTTTTATTATTTTGCCATTTTATTTAAGAATAGTAATAAATTACATTATTTTCACAATATTTTCATATTTTTATTGTATAAATTTTTTTAATATGATATGATACTTTTGTATATAATAGAAATAAGGAGGATTTCACATGATTGGTTGGATAATATTGGCTATCGTTATTGTGCTTGTCTTAGCAATTATTGGAATGTACAATGGTTTAGTACAATCTAAAATAAAAGTAGACAATGCTTGGAGCCAAATTGATGTACAATTACAAAGAAGATTTGACTTAATACCAAACTTTGTAGAAACTGTAAAAGGTTATATGAATCATGAAAAAGAAACATTTGAAAAAATAGCAGCACTTCGTACATCTTGGGCAAACACTCAAACTGTTTCTGAAAAAGCTGACTTAGATCAACAATTATCAACTGCTTTAAAAACAATTATGGCTGTTTCAGAAAACTATCCAGAATTAAAAGCAAACCAAAACTTTTCAGAATTATCAGAAGAATTAAGAAACACCGAAAATAAAATTTCTTTTTCAAGACAATTTTACAATGATACAGTAACCATGTATAATACAAAACTACAAGTATTCCCTTCTAATATTATTGCTAATATGTTTAACTTTACAGCACGTGACTTATTTAAAACACAAAGCGATGAAGTTAGAAAAAACGTAAAAGTAGATTTTGGTTCAAATTCATAAATAGGAGGGTTGGAAACATTTCCAACCCCTTGTTTTATTATTCATATTTACTAGAAAGGATTATAAAATGTTTGAAAATATAAAGAAAAATAAAATAGAATCTAGTGTAATAATAGGAATCTTTATTGTAGTCATTACTCTAATTGTTTACTTCATTTGTCACGCCTTAAATTTAGGAACCTTTTCAATTATTTTTGCTCTTATTTTTTCAATTGCATCTAGTTGGGGTTCTTATTACTATAGTGATAAAATTGTTTTATCTTTAAATCATGCTAGACCTGCTACAAAAGAAGAAGATTTAAAAATCGTAAATATTTTAGATAGTTTAATGATATCATCTGGTTTAACCGTAAAGCCTAGACTATATGTAACGCAAGATCTTCAACCAAATGCTTTTGCTACAGGAAGAAATCCCGAAAACGCTGTTATTTGTGTTACCACTGGTTTATTGGAAAAACTAGAATACTATGAATTAGAAGGTGTCATTGCCCATGAATTAAGTCATATTAAAAACTATGATATTCGCCTTAGTTGTGTAGTTTCTGTTATGGTTGGATTTATTGTCATGTTATCTGACATTTTTTCTCGTGCTTTATTTTGGGGCAGATTTGACAATGACAGGGATAGTGACAACAAAGGAAATGGAATTTTGATGATAATTGGACTTATCTTTTTAATTTTATCACCTATCTTTGGTTCTCTTATGCAACTAGCTCTTTCTAGAAAAAGAGAATTTTTGGCTGACAGTACAGCAATTGAGTTTACACGTAACCCAGATGGTTTAATTTCAGCCCTTCAAAAATTAGACGCTGATAGTAATCAATTGGCTACTGCCAATCGTGCAACAGCCAATATGTATATTGTTAACCCTTTTAAATCCAACACGAAAGAAGGAAAGAAAAACTCCTCTAGTTTGTGGTCAACTCATCCTAGTATTGAAGACAGAATTGATGCTTTAAGAAATTTGAAATAAAAGATTTTGAAATTATTCTATTAGACTATTTTCCATAAAATCAAACTTCCTTTCATAATCTTTTGTTTCTTCATTTGCCAAGTACACTTCACTACGATTTTTCTTTAAAAACTCAATAATTTGATAAACATCAATCCAAATTTCACTTGGGCTATCTACTTGAGATTCATCAAAAATCAACTGTATACCAAAATGCAAATGAGGAACATTTATATTATTAACATTTTCCTTTGTACTATATCCTGTCATTCCAAGATAGCCTATTACATCACCTGCTTTTACTGTCATACCTTCTTCTAATCCTTCACTATAAGGATGATTTTTTCTTAAGTGAGCATAATAATAATATCTTTTTGTATCCAAACTTCGAATTCCAACTCGCCACCCGCCATACTGATTCCAACCCAAATTTTCAACTACACCAGATTCTACTGCAATAATAGGAGTACCAATACTTCCCATTAAATCATTTCCTAAATGTGTTCTTTTAAAACCATAGGATCTAGCATTTCCAAAATCGTCATAATGACTAAAAGAATAGTTTTTGGCAATTGGTAAAAAAGCTTTTAATCCATATTTTTCTTGATACGATTTAGTACCATCTTCATTTGCTATTTCAATTGAATAATTTCCAATCATTCCACTTAAAACTGCTGAATAACTTTCATAATAATAGTCATAAAATTTCATGTTTTGTGTTAAATCTTCAATTGTTTGACCATTTTTTAATTCTTCTACTAATTTATTTAAATCTTTTGGTTTGAAATTTTTAAAATCTCCCCCATTTTTGCAAGCTAAATAAGCCATTAATTCAATCCAATTATAGGTTACTTTTTCTTCTTTTTGATGAGATTCTATATCTAATTTAGCTGTCAAATTTAAAGCCTCTGCTGTAACATTAAAATCCACCCATTTTATAAAGTCTTTTTTCTCCTGTTTTTCAGCATTTTCAGATGTTTGTGTTGCAAAGGAATAAAATATACTCATACTTGTTATAGAAATGATAATAACCATAAAAATCACGATTAATTTTTTACTAATTTTAAATGTTTGTATCATGAAAGTTCACCTCATATACTATTTATATGGGGCAAATAAAAAGATTATACTAGGCAAACTATTTTAACATATTTCGAATAACATCATATAAATATGGTTTGTATTCTTTAATTGGTAACGGATTTTTATACAAAATAGAATCAAAGCAAGTAGCACTTACTAACTCAATAATCATAAATAAAGTAACTTTTGGATCCTTTAATTTTATTTTATTTTCTGCTACCCCTTTTAAAAACAAATTATATAATCCATCTTGTTTGGTTTCTGGTTTATCATATAATTTAATAATTGTTTGGTTATAAACTCCCCATGATAAATTTTTAGATATAAAATTTAAAAGAAGTGTATTTTTAGTAAGTTCATCTAGTACATAATTAATAATAAATATAATTTGGTCAGAAAAATCTTTTATATAATTTTTTCTCATATTGGTTAATGCTTCTGAAAATAATTTTTCAGACTTTTTCGTTATTAAAATATCACGAATCTCATATTTATCTTTAAAATATAAATAAAACGTTCCTTTTGCAACTTGTGCATTATCTACAATTTCTTGAATAGAGGTACTTTTTATTCCCTTTTGTGTAAATAATTTGAAAGCTGTATCTAATAATCTATTTTCTTTATCATTTTTTTGTTCTTGTATTCCCATAATTCTTCTCCTTCTTTCATTAAAGCTTATCCATAATCATTCTATTATTGTCTAATTTTCCCTTTATATGCTTCTATTATGGCATAAAAAAAAGAAATAATCAATAAAAATAGAAAAAGTATTGACTATTGGTCATAAAAGTAATATAATATAAAAGTGACCAATGGTCATAATAAAGAAAGGAGAATCAAAATGTTTCAACTTAAATTTGGAGAATTTGTATGCAAACATAGAAAAACCATTTTAATTTTATCACTTTTATTGTTAATACCTTCTATTATTGGTATGGCTATGACTCGAATTAATTATGATATTTTAGTGTATTTACCAGAAGATATTGAAACCATACAAGGTGAAAATATACTATCCAAAGATTTTAATATGGGTGCTTTTTCTATGATTGTCGTAGAAAACATGAAAACAAAAGAAATTGTACAACTAGAAAATAAAATAAAAGAAATTGAGAATGTAGAAAAAGTTATTGGAATAGCAGATATTGTAGGAACTAGCATTCCAATTGAAATGATACCAAATGAAATAAAAGACAAAATTTATAAAAATGGAGACACCATATTATTAGTTACTTTTAAAAATAGTATTTCCTCTGATACAACCATGCAAACAATTGAAACATTAAGAAACATGACAAATGAACAATGTAAAATAAGTGGTATGTCAGCAACTATATTAGACACTCGAGATTTATCAAACTCTGAAATAGCAATCTATGTTATAATAGCTGTCTTATTATGTATTCTTGTTTTACAAATAGCTTTAGACTCTTATATAGCACCAATATTTCTACTATTAAACATAGGAATTGCTATCCTTTATAATATGGGAACCAATATTTTGCTAGGACAAATTTCTTATATTACCAAAGCTATTAGTGCTGTATTACAATTAGGTGTAACGATGGATTTTGCTATTTTCTTATATCATAGTTATCAAGCTGAGCAAAAAAACTTTTCTAATAAAAATGAAGCAATGGCTCATGCTATTAGTAAAACTATGGTATCGGTTATTGGAAGTTCTTTAACTACTATTGCAGGATTTTTAGCACTTTGTAGTATGAATTTAACATTAGGAAAAGATATAGGAATTGTTATGGCAAAAGGTGTTCTACTTGGAGTTATCAGTGTTATAACAATTTTACCAACTATGTTATTAACCTTTGATAAATTAATTAAAAAAACAAGACATAAAGAAATTATGCCTAAATTTACTAGAATTAAAAATTTCACAATTAAACACTATCGAGTAATTATTATTATCTTTATCCTTATCTTACCAATCGCAATTTATGGCTACACTCATACACAAGTATACTATAATTTAGATAAATCTTTACCAACTACTCTAAAAAGTGTAGAAGCCAATCATGCTTTGCAAGAAAAATTTAACGTTGTATCAGCTGAAGTACTATTAGTCGATACAGATATTCCTAATTACAAATTAAAAGAAATGCTAACAAAAATAGAAGAAATTGAAGGTATTGAATGGACATTAGGCTATCCAAAAGTAGCAGATGTAATACCTGAAAATGTATTACCAAATGATATTAGTAGCCTATTTAAAAATGATTCTTACCAAATGATTATTATAAATTCAAGTTATGAAATGGCAACCGACGAATTAAATGAACAAATTACAAAAATTAATGAAATTGTTAAACAATATGATGAAAAAGCAATTTTAGCAGGCGAAGGACCACTTATGAAAGATTTAGTAGAAATTAGTGACCATGATTTTAATAGTGTTAATATTGTATCTATTGGTATTATTTTTATTCTTATGATACTTGTACTGAAATCTTTATCACTACCTGTTATTTTAATTGTAGTTATTGAATTTGCAATTTTCATTAATATGGGAATACCATTTTTTACAAACACTACACTACCTTTTGTCGCCTCTATTGTAATTGGAACCATACAATTAGGAGCAACCATTGATTACGCTATTTTAATTACAACAAAATATATGAATAATCGAAAAGGAGGCAAAAACAAAAAAGAATCTGTTGATGAAGCATTAGAAAGTTCTATCCATTCCATTATTGTTAGTGGATTATGCTTTTTTGGTGCTACCTTTGGCGTAGGAGCTTATTCAAAAATAGAAATGATTGGATCTCTTTGTTCTTTAATGTCAAGAGGTGCCATCATTAGTATGGTTGTTGTTATTACTGTATTACCAGCATTCTTGATTTTATTTGATAAATTAATTTGTAAAACAACAAACCAAATGAAACAAATTAGCAATTAAGAATCAATTCTCTTTAAATTTAATCTAAATTATGATAAATAAAAAAGAAAGGAAGAATGAAAATGAATTCAAAAATAAAAACAAAAATAATAGCCAGTACATTATTATGCACTATGTGTTTGTATAGTACTCCTGTATTTGCTCTTTCAAAAGATGAAACGGTTTATTCTAAAATGAATAATAAAGGAGAAAATTATCAAACACTTGTTAGTACACATCTTGAAAATAATGAAGAGTTAGAAATCCTAAACGATATAACTGACTTATTCAATATTGAAAATACCAATGGAGAAGAAGAATTTACAAAAGAAGGAAATTCTTTAGTTTGGAAAGCTAACAAAAAAGATATTTATTATCAAGGAGAAAGCCAAAAACATTTACCAATTGAATGTAATATGAAATATGAATTAAATGGAAAAGAAGTAAAAGCTGAAGAGATTGTAGGAAAAACAGGACAGGTAAAAATAGCCATTCAATATCATAATAAAGAAGAACATATTATAACAATTAATGGACAAAATCAAAAAATGTATACTCCTTTTGTTGTTGTTGCAGGAACTGTTTTAAAAAATGATAAAAATAAAAATATAGAAATTTCAAATGGTAAAGTTATCAATGATGGAAGTAAAACATTTGCAATGGGAATGGCTTTTCCAGGATTACAAGAAAGCTTAAATATGACTAACATGACGATAGAAATTCCAAATAATATTGAAATAACAATGGATGCAATAGATTTTGAATTAGGAAATATTGTTACTTTTGTAACTCCTAAAGTATTAGAAGATAAAGATTTAAATTTCTTAGATAAATTAGATGAAATATATAATAAAGTATCTACGCTAGAAGATGCTAGTAATCAGATACAAGAAAGAAGTGCTACTTTAGCAGAAGGAACCAATCAATTAGTTTTTGGTACAGAAGAACTAAAACAAGGAACTTCTGTTGCTTATAATGGAGCCAAACAAATACAATCAGAAGTTACAAAAGCAACTAAACAATTGACTAATGATAAAAGTGAAACTTTGGATCAAAATATGTTAAATAACATAGGTGAACAGGCCAAGAAATCGGCTACTTTGTCTGATACACAAAAAGCTCAAATTGGAAACCAAGCACAATCTGAGGCAATTCAAACCATTCAAGGTCAAAAAGTTGCTATTGGAGAAAAAGCTGCTAGTCAAGTTTCAAATTTAACATTAACAGCTGAGCAAAAACAACAAATAGCTAATCAAGTTAAACTTGGATTAGAAACAAATAGTAATTATCAAGCTCTAGGTGCTGATCAACAAGCTATTGTTTTACAATTTTCTCAAAGTTCTGCTATATCTGCTTCTGAAACAACTGCTACACAAACTGCTAAACAGGTAGCAAATGTTACTGCTCAATCTGTTGCAGAAGAAATTGCTGGTAGTGTTGCAAACCATACTGCTCAATTCGTTGCGCAAACTACTGCTACACAAACTGCTCAAACAGTAGCAACGACAATTGCTAAACAAGTTGCTAATGAAGTAAAATCTCAAGCACAAAAACAAGTTACCACCCAAATGAATACTTTAGGAAAAGGTCTAGAACAACTAACAAGTGGTTTAGGTAGTCTAAATAATGGTACCAATTCTTTACAAAATGGAGCAGATGAACTAAACAAGGGGGCTCATTCTTTGGCAGAAGGTATTAAAACTTTTAATGAAGAGGGTCTTAAGAAAATTTGCAATTATATGAATCATGATGTAAAAGATATTAACGAACGTGTTGAAAAATTAATCGAATTATCGAAAGAATATGATCATTTTACAATGCTAAATGACGATAATAATAGCAATGTTAAGTTTATTATGATTATGGATGCTATTAAAAAACAAGAAGATACAAAAAATGGTAAGGAACAAGCTATTTTACCTACACAAAAAAGTGAAACGAAAGAATTTAACTAAAATTTTATTTTAAATTGAAGTTGATATTTGAACACAAAAATATGATTTATATATGAAAAAGTTGAATATTTAGAATTCTACTGCATTATTTAAAAAATAAAATTCCTATTATTCGTTAAAATATACACGATATAGGAATTTTATTTTTGGTGTGCCTGGAGGGATTCGAACCCCCGATCTGCAAGTTCGTAGCCTGCCATTCTATCCAGCTAAACTACAGGCACCTATAAATAGTGTAGTAAATTGTAATAAATAGTTTATTTTATCGCCTATTTTCACTACTATATTATTATAACCGCTAATGTTTTAATTTTCAAGTAAAAAATAAAAAAACTTTGAAATTTTTTTAAAAGTTCTTGCATATTCATAATTTTTGTGTTATTATATATAAGCATTTAATTATCGAGGCGTAGCGCAGTTGGTAGCGCGCGTGGTTTGGGACCATGAGGTCGCAGGTTCGATCCCTGTCGCCTCGACCATTTTTTGCCCTTTTTCAAGGGGATTTAAGAGAATTTGGAGAAATCCAAAAGTTATAAATTATGCTATTTTTCAATAAAAATGAAAAATAGCATAATTTTTTTGC
>JAAWGB010000050.1 GCA_022795075.1 Clostridia bacterium
ACCTATTTCTTAGTGAACTGGTTACAGTTCACTAGGTATCATTCAAACTTTAAAAAGACTACAATAGTAATATTTATTCGGATTTTCGGTTACCCTATATGACGCTAAGAAATATTAAAAATACAGCTGAACGATACCCGAAAACAGGACCCTTTCACCTGTATTTTAAATATTTTTAAAGCTATTTTAGGTCACATTCAAATCCGAATTATATTACTATTGTAGTCTTTGAATCATCTAACTTATTTTCAGTGAACTGTAACTTGTTTTTGAAAATATAAATAATAAGTTATTGACATAATTTTTTAATCATTTGTATAATAAATAAAAATATATCATAGAAGAAACAAAGGAGAATTAGGAATGAAGAAAAAAATAAAACAAGAAAAAGCAATAACACTAATTGCATTAGTCATAACTATAATTGTATTATTGATATTAGCAGGAATAGCAATAGCTACCTTAACAGGAGAAAATGGCATATTAAATCAAGCAAAACAAGCAGGAAAGGAGACTATTGAAGCTCAAATAAAAGAAGAAATAGAATTAGCTATAATAGAAATTCAAACAGAAGAATTACCGAAAGGAAAAAATGTAACACTAGAAACATTGGCTAATGCACAATTAGAAAGTAAATTACGGAAAGATTGTTGCAGAACTGGAAAATGATGAAATTATAGGAGAATATAAAGGATATGAATATACCATTGATAATAACTTTAAAGTAACCATAAAAGGAGAAGAAAAAGGAATTCATATTAGTTATGAATTAAGTACACGGAAAAAGTACAAATCAAGATATTGTGTTAACCATTCATGCTAGTTCAACAAATGGAGATATTACAAAAATAGAAGAAATAAGTGGTTTAAATTCGAATGAAGATGGAACTTATACAATTAGTCAAAATGGAACTTATAATTTTGTAGTAACAGATGTAATGGGACAAACAAAAACAAAAAAAATTACTATATCTAATATTGATAAGATAGAACCTAAAAGTTTTACACCAATAATTCTTAATATAGGAGCAAGAAGAGTAAAAGTTGAAGCAAAAACAGAAGATTCTGATAGTACTTTAGAAAATGCAAAAAGCGGAATTGAAAAGTATGAGTATTATATTAATAATATGAAACAAGATGAAACAACAGAATCAATATTTGAAATTACTAATTTAAACAAGAGTACAACTTATAGTATTTATGTAATTGCTTATGACCAAGCAGGAAATACAAAAAAGTCAGAAACAGTAACTGTAACAACAACAAGTGGAGAATATGCTACTTTGACTCCAAATGGAATGCAAAAAGTGGAAGATTTAGCTGCAGATGCTCTGCAAACAACAGTATATGATAATGATTTTAAGACATACCAAGCAATAGGCTATTATGATGCGTCTACTCCTCAAACTTATTGGTTTAAAATAGATAAATCATGTTGGGGGAAATATATTACTGTTTTTGGCAGACTTAATTCAACCTATGATTATGGATATGCTTCAATGGCTTTTTATAATGAATATAATAAAAATCAAATTTTAGCTGGTACATTACTAAGTTTATCTGGTAGTGAAGATTCCCTAAAATTATGTTGTAGAAGTGTTTTGATACCAGAAGGTTCTAATTGGGCATGGTTTAATGTAGGAACAACTAGTGGTTTAAAGATGGATGTTTATGAAGTATGGTGTAGTGAAGAGAATTTAACCAATCAGACATTTGAACAATAAATTAAAGAAAAGTAAGTAAAAATGTGAAGAATTTAAGTTTCTTCACATTTTTTTAAGAAAAAGGCTATTCATTTAAAAAAATATGTGATAAAATGCAAATAATTAAAGTAAATTAAGGAGAGTGGAAAATTTGTGCCAAACAAAATATAAAAGAGTACTATTAAAATTAAGTGGAGAAGCATTAGCAGGAGAACAAAAAACAGGAGTAAATGTAGAAACCGTTGGAAAAATATGTGACAAAATAAAAGAAATTGTAGAAATGGGCGTACAAGTTGCCATAGTAGTAGGAGGAGGTAACTTTTGGAGAGGAAGACAAGGTCATCAAATGGAAAGAACGACAGCAGACTATATGGGAATACTAGCAACTACCATGAATGGATTAGCACTACAAGACGCATTAGAAACAAGAGGGATTCACTCAAGGGTGCAAACAGCAATAGAAATGAGAGAACTAGCAGAACCATTTATATTAAGAAAAGCAGAAAAACATTTAAATAGAGGAAGAGTTGTAATATTTGCAGGAGGTACTGGTCATCCATACTTTACAACTGACACAGCAGCTGTATTAAGAGCAACAGAAATTAAAGCAGACATTATCTTATTAGGAAAAGCAATAGATGCTGTTTATTCAGCTGATCCAAAAATAGACTTAGCAGCAACTAAATATGATAAAATTTCATACTTAGAAGTACTAGAAAAAGATTTAAAAGTAATGGATTCTACAGCAACAGCTATGTGTAGGGACAATCATATACCTTTATTAGTATTTGGAATAGCTGACCCAGAAAATATTGTAAGAGCAGTAAAAGGTGAGAAAATTGGAACCGTTGTTGAATAGACAATTAACCAAGAAAAATAAGTATAACAAAATAACTTATCATTTATATTTAAAATATTATGATTAAAAATAAAAAGGAGAGAAAGATTATGGATTATACAAGCTTAAAAGAAAAGATGGAAAAATCAATCAGTGTTTATACTGAAAAATTATCAGAAGTAAGAGCAGGGCGTGCGAACCCAGCTATTTTAAACAAAGTGAAAATAGACTATTATGGAACACCAACTCCAATTAGTCAAGTAGCAGGAGTATCTGTACCAGAAGCAAGACTAATTGTTATACAACCATGGGATGCTAGTGTTTTAAAAGAAATTGAAAAAGCAATTTTAGCATCTGACATTGGAATTAATCCAAATAATGATGGAAAAGTAATAAGACTGGCTTTTCCTGAATTAAATGAAGAGAGAAGAAAAGAAATCGTAAAAGATGTTCGTAAAATGGCAGAAGAAACAAAAGTAGCAATTCGTTCTATTAGAAGAGAAGGAATTGACCAAGCAAAGGCTACTCAAAAAGAAGGAGAAATGACGGAAGACGAACTAAAACAAGCAGAAAACGAAATTCAAAAAATGACAGATAAAAATATTGAAGAAATTGATAAAATATTAGAAGCAAAAGAAAAAGAAGTTATGTCAGTTTAAGTTTCAAATAGATAAGTTGCCAAAAGAAACAAAGATTTTAAAGCAACTATATTGAACAAAGGAAACATAAGGGAGAATTTTAATGGATTTTAAAGAAGAATTAAAAAAGTATCAACAAGAAATTAATCAAGGTTTGGAAAAATATATAAGAAAACAAAAATGTCTAGAACAAGAATGGAATGAATCGATGGAATATAGTTTAATGGCAGGAGGAAAGCGATTAAGGCCAATACTAACTTTGGCTACATATAAGCTTTTTCAAGCAGACTTTGAAAAATGTATACCATATGCAATAGCCATTGAGATGATACATAATTTTTCTTTGATTCATGATGATTTACCAGGTATTGATAATGATGATTTTAGGCATGGAAAGCCAACCAATCATAAACAATTTGATGAGGCAACAGCAATATTAGCAGGAGATGGATTATTGAATTTTGCTTATATGGTAATTAGTGAGGATTTTATTCATAGTGACTTACAAGAACTACCTAAAAAAAACAAGGTACTAAAAGAATTTACAAAAGCAGTTGATCGAATGATTGCTGGCGAATATATTGATACAAAGTGGGAAGGACGAAAGGTAACAACTGAAGAGTTAAAATATATTCATGAAAATAAAACAGGATCATTATTAAAAATAAGTGTAAGAATGGGAGCAATTTTGGCGAATTGTACAGAACAAGAGCTAGAAAAAGTAACCAATTATGCCCAGAAAATAGGTTTGGCTTTTCAGATTAAAGATGATATCTTATCAGAAGAAGGGGACGAAAAAGTTTTAGGAAAGCCAGTAGGAAATGACAAACAATTAGAAAAATGTACTTATGTTTCACAATATGGTTTGCAAGGGGCAAAAGATATTTTAGATAAAATAACAAAAGAAGCAATAGAAGAGTTAAGAGATTTTGGACCAAAGGCACAATTTTTAAAAGAATTGGCTCTTTACATCCAAAGTCGAAATAAATAGTCTAGGATGGGGGAAAAAGATGGAGTTTAACCAAGAAAATTTGCCAAAACATATTGGAATTATTATGGATGGTAATAGAAGATGGGCGAAATCCAAAGGAAAACCAATTAGTTATGGACATAAAGAAGGAGCAAAAACGTTAGAAAAGATTGTTAGATATGCTAATCAAATTGGATTAGAATATATAACAGTATATGCCTTTTCAACAGAAAATTGGAAAAGAGCGGAAGAAGAAGTAAATGCTTTAATGTTATTACTTCAAAATTATTTAGATGATTATGCCAAAAGAGCAGATACAGAAAATATTAGAGTAAAAATATTAGGGGATATTTCTGCTTTATCAAATGGGATGCAAAAAAGTATTCAAAAGTGTATGGAACGAACCAAGGACAATACAGGTGTGACTTTTAATATTGCCTTAAATTATGGTGGAAGAGATGAATTATTAAAGGCAACCAAAAAAATAGCCAATTTAGTAAAAAACAATGAAATACAAATAGAAGATATAACCCAGCAAGTAATGGAAGATAATTTATATACAAAAGGTCAACCTGATTTAGACTTAATTATTCGAACAAGTGGTGAAAAAAGATTAAGTGGTTTTTTAACATGGCAATCTACTTATTCAGAAATTTTATTTATTGACAAAAATTGGCCAGATTTTGAAGAAAAAGATTTAGATGCAGCAATTATAGAATATCAAAAAAGAACAAGAAATTTTGGAGCAAATTAAAAAGGCATAGAAAATGTCTTTTTATCTCATGAAAGGAAAAGATATGGATATACAAAGAATTACATCAAGTTTATTAGGATTTCCATTAGTATTAATAATTTTTTTATTAGGAAATAAAATAGTAGTAGATGTTGCATTAGCAATTATAGCATTACTCAGTATGAATGAATATTTTAATGCCATAAAAAAAGTAGCAAAACCAGTTTACTGGGTAGGATATATTAGTTGTTTAAGTATAGCTTTTATTCATGTCGTACCACAAGAATATTTAAATATGGTAGTAACACTTAGTGTACCAACTATTTTAATTATTCTGTTTGCACAAGTAATAGCTACTGATATGACAACTAGTTTTAAAGATATTGCTTATACTTTTATAGGAATTTTTTATGTGGTATTTTTTATTATGTTTGTTGCTTTTATGAATGGTATGCCAGATGGTAAAATATTAATATGGTATGCTATATTTGCGGCATGGGGAACAGATATATCAGCTTATGTTGTAGGAAAATATTTTGGAAAACATAAATTTAGTAAAGTAAGCCCAAAAAAATCGATAGAAGGATGTATAGGAGGAGTAATGGGGGCTATGCTATTAATGTTAGCCTATACTTATGTAGCCAATAAATTTTGGGGAATGAATTATTCTTATATATTTATAGCAGGAATTAGTGTTATTTTAAGCTTGGTAGGTCAAATAGGAGACTTTGCGGCATCGAGTATTAAAAGATATGTAGATATTAAAGACTATAGTAATTTAATACCAGGACATGGTGGAATGTTAGATAGAATTGATAGTTTAATCTTTTTATCACCATTTGCCTATGCTTTATTTACATTATTATAGAAAAGGGATAAGGAAGGTTCCCTATCCTTTTTTCAATAAAGGAAGGAGTAAAAAGTGATAGCTTTTTTAATTTCAGCAATTAAAATTATTGTGTTATTAGGTGTCTTGATTACCATTCATGAATTAGGACATTTTATCGTAGCTAAACTTTGTAAAGTAAAAGTAAATGAGTTTGCAATTGGATTTGGTCCAGCTATCTGGAAAAAACAAGGAAAAGAAACAAAATATACTTTGCGATTGATACCTCTTGGTGGTTACAATAGTATGGAAGGAGAAGATGAAGTTTCAGATGACGATCGATCTTTTTCAAAAGCAAGTGTTCCAAAAAGAATGGCGATTGTTTTAGCTGGTGCAACTGTTAATATTATTTTTGCTATTATGATTTATTTTACGATTATAGCCACTTCAGGAACTTATATTTCTAATCAGATTGATGAAGTATTAGATGGATATGTTGCTAAAACAATTGGTTTGCAAGAAAATGACAAGATTTTAGAAGGAAATGGTAAAAGCATAAAAAGTAAAAAAGATTTAAATGAAGTTTTAGAAAAATCAGAAGGAAAAGAAATTGCTATAAAAGTGGAAAGAGATGGAGAAATCAAAAATTATAATATGCAACCAAGTGAAGTAAAAACTAGGGTTACAGGAATTTATATGGATGATAAATGCAAAATAATAGCTGTGCAAAAGGGAAGTGCATCTGACTTACAAGGTGTGCAAGCAAATGATATACTTTTAAAGGTAAATGATGTTGAAATAAATGGAGATACAAAGCTCGCATTACAAGAAATTAGTCGAAAAGATATAGATACAATCAGTCTTGTTCTAAAAAGAGGAGAAGAAGAAGTTACAGTAAAATTGGTGCCAAATTATGAAATAACTTATTTGTTAGGTATTAATCTAAAGCCAGCAGAAGATACTTTTATCAATCGATGTATTCATGCTAGTATGCAAACACAAGAATTTTTGCTTTCAATTGTTGATAATTTAAAACAATTATTTACTGGAAATGTGGGAATTGATCAAATGATGGGACCGGTTGGAATTTCTGAAGTAGTGGCAAAAACAGATGGCGTAAGAGAGTTTTTTGAAATGATGGCTTTAATATCCCTATCTTTGGGGGTAACGAACCTATTACCAATTCCAGCTTTAGATGGAGGAAAAATATTAATCTTATTGGTTGAAGCAATTCGTAGAAAGCCTATGAAACAAGAAACAGAGGCTAATATACAGTTAATAGGTTTTGCCTTACTAATTTCACTGTCTTTGTTCATAACTTATCATGATATTGTAAGAATATTTTAGATAGAGTTTTACAAAGAAAAAAGCAAAAAATAATACGAGAAAAAAAGATTAAGATGGAAAGTATTTCGTAATTAGAAAATGTTAGGAAGTATTTTAGGAGAATCTCAAAAATCCTTTTTTGAGAGGTGCCTGAAATATTTCCTTACATTTTCTATTAGAAATAGCTTGACAGAATAATCTTTTTTTCTCGTATTATTTTTTGCTTTTTTTAATTGTTAAAAGATAAATGAAAACATCATCAAGTAAAAAATTAACTGTAATTGTGTAAGGTAAATGTAAGTTGTAAGAGAATTGAAAACATTTGAAAAATATCTAAAAAACATTTGACAAAATAGTAGTTTTAATGGATAATATAAAGGATAAAAATACGAAAAGAAAAAGCATTAAGCAAAATACGAAGGAGGAACAATTAAATGTACATTTTTAACAGAATTACGGTAAATCCGCAATTACCAAAAAAAATTGAAAAATTATCTGAAATAGCAAACAATTTATGGTGGTCATGGAATACAGAATTTTTAAGATTATTTCAAAAAATAGATAAAGATTTATGGGAGCAATCTAGTAAAAATCCTGTTAAATTTTTAAAACATGTATCACAAGAAAAGCTAGAAAAAGTTACAAAAGACACAGCCTTTTTAAAAGAATATGACAAAATTGTAGAAAATTTTGAAGGTTATATGAATAGTAAAACTACATGGTTTTCAAGCAAATATCCTAGTAATAAAAAAGATTTAATAGCCTATTTTTCTGCTGAATATGGATTAGATCAAACCATTCCTATTTACTCTGGTGGACTTCGGAATTTTATCAGGTGATCATTTAAAATCAGCTAGTGATTTAGGAATTCCATTAGTAGCAGTAGGGTTATTATATAAAAATGGATATTTTCATCAAAAAATAAATGGTTATGGTGGGCAAGAAACAGAATATAATAACATTGATTTGTATGATATGCCAATTAATCCTGTAAAAGATGAAAAAGGTGAAGATTTAGTTATTTTTGTTAAATTTCCAAAAAGAAGATTATATCTTAAAGTATGGGAAATAAAAGTAGGAAGAGTAACACTATATTTATTAGATTCTGATATTGAAAAAAATAATGAAGAAGATAGAGATGTAACATTGCGATTATATGGTGGAGACCAAGAAATGAGAATTCGTCAAGAAATCGTTTTAGGTCAAGCAGGAGTGGAACTATTAACAAAATATTTAAAATTAAATCCAACTATTTATCATATGAATGAAGGACATTCAGCATTTTTAAATTTAGAAATTATAAAAAATATTATTCAAGAAAAACAAGTAACTTTTGAAGTAGCCAAAGATATAGCAAGTTCAAAAACAGTGTTTACAACCCATACACCAGTTCCAGCTGGAAATGACATTTTTCCACTAGCCTTAGTTGAAAAATATTTCAAAGATTTTTGGCCAAAATTAGGATTATCAAGGGAAGATTTTTTAAGGTTAGGAATGAAACCAGGAATCGATTTAGATGAAGGTTTCAATATGGGAATATTAGCTTTAAAAATTGCAGGAAAGAAAAATGGTGTAAGTAAATTACATGGAGCAGTTTCAAGAGAATTATTTGGTGAGGTATGGCCAAATATTGCTGCTAATGAATCACCGATTGAATATGTAACAAATGGAATTCATACTTGTTCGTGGTTAGCACCAAAAATGAAAGAATTATATAATAAATATTTAATTCCTTATTGGCAAGACAATATTCATCAAGATTACATATGGGAAAAAATTAAAAATATTCCAAATGATAAATTGTGGGATGTTCATATAGATCAGAAGATAAAATTATTAAAATTGGTAAAAGATAATACCACTGAAAGACTAAGACGTTCTGGTTATGGGTATGAGGAAATTAATGAAATTATTTCTAAGTTAAATCCAGATGCTTTAACCATAGGATTTGCTAGAAGATTTGCGACTTATAAAAGAGCAACTTTAATTTTTAAAGATTTAGAAAGAATTACACAAATATTAAACAATAGTGATAGACCTGTACAAATTATATTTGCAGGAAAAGCACATCCAGCAGATAAAGAAGGACAAGATTTAATCAAACACATTCATGAAGTATCTATGATGCCACAATTTAAAGGAAAAATCTTTATTTTAGAAAACTATAATATCGCAATGTCAAGATACTTAATTAGTGGTGTGGATGTTTGGTTAAACAATCCAAGAAGACCAATGGAAGCATCTGGAACAAGTGGACAAAAAGCATCTGTTAATGGTGTTATCAACTTTAGTATTTTAGATGGTTGGTGGGCAGAAGGCTATACTGGAACCAATGGATGGACTATTGGAACAAATGCAGAATATGATTCTTATGAAGCACAAGATGTGGCAGATAGTCAAAGCATGTATCGTACATTAGAAGAAAAAATTATACCAACTTACTATGAAAAAGATGAAGATGGTTTATCTAAAAAGTGGCTAGAATTAATGAAGAATTCTATTATTACAACAGGAGGGCTATATAGTACAGCAAGAATGTTAGTAGATTATACCAATAGTTTATATATACCACTTTGTAATTTAACTAAAAAATATTATTCTGATATTGATAATGTGGCAAGTTATAACGCATGGAAAAAAGAATTATATATGAATTGGAAAGATGTTAAAATTACACAAGTTAATAATTTAGATAATATTACAATTGATGCAGGTAATCACATTGAGGTGGCTTGTGAAGTGGAATTGCCTAATATTGATGTAGAAAATGTTGTAGTAGAAGTATATTATGGAAAAATATTAGAAAATGGTGTGGTAGAAAATGTTAGTATTACACCAATGAAATTACAAGATCAAGATGATGAAAATAAAAAATATTATTTTACATCAAAAATACAGTTAACAACAGGTGGAAATTATGGTTATACTTTTAGAGTTATGCCAAAACATGAAATGTTGTTAGAATCAGCTAATTTAGATTTAGTAAAATGGATAACCAAATAAAAAAATCCAAATTATTAGACAATTGTTTAATAATTTGGATTTTTTTATTTGCTATAAGATAATTGATCATAGGTAAAGTATTGGTCGGAAAGAAAGATACTTATAAGCAGAAGAAACAGGATAACCACCAATAGTATGTGAATACCAACTACTATTACTATAACTTCCACCATTAAAAGCACAAGGGGAACCATTAATTAAGTAAGTTTCTGTTGTCCATTCATGAACACTACTTGCAATATCCCATATATTACATACTTTGTCTTGTTTTGTTATATCTTCTAAATGATTGGTACCTTTTTTCTCAAAAGTAGTATTTAAACTATTTTGTAGTGAATAAGGTGTTGTTTGATTGTTTCTATTATCAAATGTTTGTATAAAAACAATTGCTGTGTACCAAGCGTAACTGTTAGTTAAATCACTTGTAAATTTTTTATCTTCTGTATACATTTCTCTACATAGCTCAGCTGCTTGAGGCTGTGTTACAAAATTATATAAATATTCGTCTGCATATACAGTTACTTGTTCTAAGCCATCATTATTTGTTATGGAAGTTCTTTCATTTTTTGTTCTTGCTTCAAATCGACCAATGTAATAGCCACCATTTTTAGATACACTTGTTCTAAAATTTTCTAAATTTTTAGCTGTTATATTCCCATAAGAAGATGTTGTCAATTCTTGATGATTACCCCCTATCACATTTTCTCCTTGTGCAGTTGGTGTTCCATCTGTTGAAAAAGTATATCTATTTAGTTCTATTGTTTTCGTAACTCCATCTGCTCCTTTTATTTCTCCTACTGGTATCCAAACAAATTGGCTTCCAGCAGTTGCTCCATGATTTACATCTTCAATCACAATTCCGCCTGTTACATCTTCTGCTGAATCCTCTGCTATTTTAAATCCTTCTGGTACAACTATCTTATTGTTATATTTATCTTTTATCATTACAGGATTATTTTCATCTAATATTTCTCCTTGTTCTTTTGCCTGTTCGATTGTTGTTGGTGTTATCACGTGAACTGTAACTTTTCCGTTTTTTTCAATGGTTACTTTATAACCATCTACATATACATCTATTGGAAGTTCTTCTATTTCATTTGGTACATTTACAATTTCTTCTACTTTATCTAAGTTATCTTTTAATTGTTCATAATTTAATTTTCCGTCTGTTCCATAGCTTCCCATTATCGATAATTGTACTTTTTCTTTTGCTGTTTCTTCTTGTGTTTTTTCTTGTGCTTGATTTGCTTTATTTAAAATTCCATTTTCTCCTGTCAAAGTAGCTATTGATATTCCTGCTAAAATTAATAATACAATAATAGTTATGACTAAAGCAATTAATGTAATTCCTTTATTACTTTTCTCTTTTTTTTTAATTTTTACTTTTCTTTTCATACAATTTTCTCCTTCTTTTTTTATTTCGTTTCTAATAAATATTATAAACTATTTTAAAATGTAGTATTCATCTATTATCAATATTATGTTCTATAAAATTTGTATCTATTACTATTAAAAAAATTATAAATTTATATTTTTATTTTATCAAGAAACTGAAATTACGTCAATATAGTATACGATTTTATTTCTTATTGTTGGTTACATGTATACTGTTAGATGTAAATAAAAAGTTTACATCTAATTTTTTTGGTTGTAAAATTATTTATAAAGAATTTAAGTTAGAACATTTAGTTACA
>JAAWGB010000051.1 GCA_022795075.1 Clostridia bacterium
ATAATAGTGGCTCTTTTAATAATGTTTATCATTGCTTTATGGTCCGATTCGTAATGATTTAATTGGACAATCCGTAAAAATATTGTATGGCAGCACGTGTAGCGGAGCGATAATCTAAGTGATATTTTTTGCAAATTAGGTAACAGTAATAAGCAGCCATATAACAATGGTCAAAACAGGTAGTTTCATAATGTTGCCTATAATTTTTCATTTTTTGTACAGTTTCATGTTGAATCAGTTCTTCTATAATTTCTTGAAATTCTTTATCTTGATTAGATAATTCTTTGATAAATGGTTTCATGTAATATCCCTTCTTATTTCTTATGTACTTCAAAATTAATTATAGCATAAAAATAATCAAACATGCAAATTTCTACAAAAAATTAAGAATTATTTAATAAGTTTTTCTAATATTTGTACAGCATTAGTAGCAGCTCCTTTTCGTAAATTATCTGCTACAACCCATAAATTTAAACCATTTGAAATACTAAAGTCTCGTCTAATTCTACCAACAAATACTTCATCGTTTCCATTTGCTTTACTGGCTAATGGGTAGTAATTTTTTTCTGGGTTATCCACTACTACGATTCCTTGTGAGTTTTCGAGTAATAGGCGAATGTCATAAATGTCAAATTCTTTTTCTAATTCAAGATTGATAGATTCTCCATGACAGTTTTCAACAGGAACTCTTACAGCTGTTGCAGTAATGGGTAAATTTGGATGATGTAAAATTTTTCTAGTTTCTTCTATCATTTTATTTTCTTCTTTTGTATAACCATGTTCTTGAAAAATATCAATATGAGGAATGCAATTATTATAGATAGAACAAGGAAATTTTTGTAGTTTTTCGCCTGTTGCTTTGTTTTGTAAATCTTCTATGCCTAATCGGCCAGCTCCAGAAACAGCTTGATAGGTAGAGTATACAATTCTTTTAATACCATATTTTAAATCAATTACTTTTAAAGGTAGCATAGCTTGAATGGTAGAACAGTTTGGGTTAGCAATTATACCATGATGGGATAAGATGTCTTCTGAATTGACTTCAGGAACGACAAGTGGAACATCAGGGTGCATACGGAAAACACTACTATTGTCTATAACCATACATCCTTTTGAAACAGCTAGTGGTGCATATTTTTCAGAAACACTTCCTCCTGCACAAAAAATGGCATAATCAAAATGTGTATCAAATGAGTTTTCATTTAATTCACAAACGATATAGTCTTGATTTAAAAATCGAATTTTTGAACCAGCTGATTTAGCAGAGGAGAAAAGTGTATAGGTAATATGGGAAAAGGCTTTTTCTTCTAATACTCTTAAAACGGTTCTTCCAACTAAACCAGTGGCTCCAACAATAGCAACTTTATAATTGCTTGACATATAAAGACCTCCTTTTTTAATTACTGTAAAAATTTAAATAGTAATAATAGTTTCATTGTTTATAAAATATGCAAAACGGATTGAATTGGTGAACTGTAACGAATAGATATTAAAAATAAAAGAAAACTTTACAAATTAATAAAGAAAGTGTTATAATAAAAAAGGAAAAGTATAAAGGAGAAATCTATGGAAAATCAAAGGAAAAGGAAAGAATTGGAAAAAATTCTAGAAAAGATAAGAGAACTTATCAACTCTCAAAAGGGAGAAAAAAATTTTATTCAAATACAAAAAGAGATACTAACATCAGAATCTATGAAATTTAGCCCAGAACTTACAGAAGAAGAAGTAAAAGAAATATTTATAAAATATGATCAATGGATAATGGGAGGAGAATATAGCAAATTTTTAAATATACAAAAATTTAAAACGATGATGTTAAATTGGATAAGATCTGTTTCTCCAACCTACAAACTAGACAGAAATAAAATAAAAGAAGAAGTAGGAAAACGTGTAGCAGAATTTGCTAGTTATAATGACGAACTTCCAGAAGAAGATATAGAAGACATATTAAATAATTATGATGTAATATTTGATGAAGTTATGGAATTGACAAAAGGCGAAAGTTTAATTCTAAATGCTCTAAAGGAAGAAAAAATGCAAGAACCAACTATAATGAAGGATAAAGATCGAGTAAAACAACAAGTAAAAAGAAAAATACAAGCAGATATAAAAAGAAGAGTTCATTTTTCAGGAGAAAATAGATTTACAAAAGAAGTAGAAAAAGTTTTACAAGATTATGATTTAATTTTTGATTGGACATATGATAATTTTATACAAGAACATGCTTTAGAAGATGTCAAAAAAATAGCTAAAAATGCTTTAAAGAAAGATTTAGAAACCAGTAGAAGAACGATGGAGACGATACACCAAAAAAGAGAAACATTTTTGGCTTCTATTAAACAACAAGTTGATAATTATGAAGAAGATGATAATTTAAAAAGAAAAGAAGAAATTCTTAAAATGCAAATCGAACGAGCAAACCAAAAAATAGATAAACCAAAAGAGTTAGAAAATCAACTTGCCTATATGACAATGCAAAATGGAAAAATACTACACTCTTATAATCCCATAAGAAAAGATAGAAAGAAAAGAGATGGCAAGTCAAAAACAATAAAAATTTGGGGATTTATGAATGAAAAAAGAAAAATGACAGCAATACCTTATCCAACAAAAGAAGAAGTGGAAGAAGAAAAGCTAGAAAATAATGAAGGAAGGAATTTTGATACAGCATGGCAAGGAAGATAACATGGAAACCAGGAACATTTTTATATCCATTACCAGCCATCATGGTAAGCTGTGGAACAATGGAACAGTCTAATATCATAACAGTTGCATGGACAGGTATTATCAATACCAATCCAGCAACTGTCTATATTTCTGTTCGACCAACAAGATATTCCTACCAGTTAATAAAAGAAAATGGTGAATTTGTGATAAACTTAACAACAAAAGATTTAGCCAAAGCAACGGATTGGTGTGGCGTCAAAACTGGTGCGAAAGTGGATAAATTTAAAGAAATGAACTTACATAAAGAAAAAGCAA
Source organism: Clostridia bacterium (assembly GCA_022795075.1). Lineage (GTDB taxonomy): Bacteria > Bacillota > Clostridia > TANB77 > CAG-508 > CAG-269. The sequence goes on from JAAWGB010000051.1 coordinate 2,983, forward strand.
AATTTGTAAATTGTCCCATGATAAAAGAAAGTCCTGTATCAGTAGAATGTAAGGTTAAAGAAATAAAAGAGCTTGGTTCACACCATATGTTTATGGCAGAAGTATTGGCCATTCATGCTGATGAAAAATATATTGACGAAAAAGGGGCATTTGATATTGCCAAATGTGATTTAATAGCCTATGCTAATGGTTATTACTATAGCTTAGGAAAGAAAATTGGAAGATTTGGATTTTCTGTTCAAAAAAGAAAAAAGAAAAAATCAAATAAAAAGGAAATAAAAAATGGAAATAAGAGAAAAACTGGAAATGTTAAATGAAAAAAGCTCAGTAGCAGAAATTCAACAATATGTAAAAGAGATGAAAAAAGCTAGAAAATTTGATACTGTCACGATAGAACGTGAAATGATGCTATTTTTAGAGGAATTAGGAGAATTGGCAAAAGCTATTCGAAAAAATACAAATGGACATTTAGATATAGCCAAAAAATATGATGATAATGTAGAAGAGGAATTGGCAGATTGTTTCATTTATTTATTAAGTATAGCAAACATGAATCATGTTGATATATTCAAAGCTTTTAAAGAAAAAGAAAGAAAAAACTGTGAGAGAATATGGAAATAAAATAGGATAAAAAATTATCATCTAACTATGTAAAAAAAGTAAGGAAAGAGTAAACCAAATGAATATAGAAAATAAAAAAATAAAGTCTAATCAAGATGGTTTAGAATTAGAGGTATCTATCATAAAACCACAAGATAAAATAAAAGGAATGGTACAAATATCTCATGGAATGGCAGAACATAAAGAAAGATATTATCCTTTTATGGAATTTTTAGTTGAACAAGGCTATGTTACTATTATTCATGATCATAGAGGACATGGGATGAGTGTAAAAAAACAAGAAGATTTAGGCTATTTTTATGAAGACAAGGCAGAATATATAGTAGAAGATTTGTATCAAATAACAAGCTATATTAAAAATCAGTATCCCAATAAACCATTGGTTTTATTTGGTCATAGTATGGGGTCAATGGTAGTTCGAAAATATATCCAAAAGTATGACAAAGATATTGATAAATTAATAGTATGTGGTTCACCTAGTAAAAATCCATTTGTAGCTTTAGCAATTAGTTTAGTAAAAATAATGAAACTTGTAAAGGGACCATACTATAGAAGTCAATTGATTCAAAACTTGGCATTTGGAAGTTATTTAAAAAAAATAGAAAATCCGATTTCTAAAAATGCTTGGGTATGCGTGAATGAAGAATCTGTAAAAGAATATGATGCAGACAACTTAAATGGTTTTATATTTACCCTAAATGGTTTTCAAAATTTGTTTACATTAATGAAAGATATTTACACGAAACAAGGTTGGCAATTAAATCATAAAGAGTTACCCATCTTTTTTCTAGCAGGAAAAGATGACCCTGTAATAATTAGTCCAAAACATTGGCAGAAAGCCCAAGATTTTTTAAAAGAACTTGGTTATCAAAAAGTAATGGGAAAATTATATGAAGGTATGAGACATGAGATTTTAAATGAAAAAGATAAGAAAAAAGTTTTTGAAGATATTTTAAAATGGATAGAAATGGATGAAGGATGGAAGAAATAGAATTAATAAAAAAAATGACTAATCTAGTTATTAAGTGGTATCGAGAAAATAAAAGAGAATTGCCATGGAGAAAGGAAAAAAATGCTTATCATATATGGATTTCTGAAATTATGTTGCAACAAACAAGAATAGAAGCGGTTAAACAGTATTATGAAAGATTTTTAAAGCAAATACCAACCATTCAACATTTAGCACAAATAGAAGAAGAAAAATTACTAAAATTGTGGGAAGGATTAGGTTATTATAATCGTGCTAGGAATTTAAAAAAAGCAGCACAAATAATGGAGCAAATGTATGATGGAAACATGCCAAAAACCTATCAAGAATTGTTACAATTACCAGGAATAGGAGAATATACAGCAGGAGCAATTAGTTCCATTGCATATGATGAAAAAGTACCAGCAGTAGATGGAAATGTACTAAGAGTGGTAAGTAGAGTAATTGGTAGTAAAAAAGACGTTTTAGATAGAAACACAAAAAAAGAAATGACACAAAAACTACAAGATGTTATGCCAAACCAAGCAGGCGATTTTAATGAAGGCTTAATGGAATTAGGAGAACTAATTTGTGTTCCAAATGGAGAACCATGTTGTGAAAAATGTCCTCTTCAAAATATTTGTCTAGCAAAAAAGAAAAACTTAACCAATGTAATTCCTGTTCGTATTCAAAAAATAAAAAGAAAAAAGGAAGATAGAACAGTATTTTTATTAGAATTTGAAGGAAAAATAGCTATTCGAAAACGAGAAACGAAAGGCTTGCTAGCCAATATGTATGAATTTCCAAATATAGATAAAAAGGTTAACAAAAAACAAATAGAAACAGTTTTACAAAAGTGGCTATTGGCAGAAAAACAAATAAAAAAAGTAGGAACACATCATCATGTATTTTCTCATATTGAATGGGATATGATAGGTTATAAAGTTCAAGTAACTAACAAAAACGAAATGTTTCTTTGGAAAACCAAAGAAGAAATTTTAGAAAAATATCCAATACCAGGTGCTTTTATGCCATTTTTTGAAATGTGAAAAAAAGTTATAACTTATTCCAAAACAATTAATTTATTTAGTAATCTTTTTAGTAATATGGATGTTTTTGCATGAACTGTAACAAAAAGAAATCAGAAACAATGATTGGAGTTGTAATTTTTGTAAAAGTAGTGTATAATCATCAAAGAAGTGGAGTGGTATCGAAGTGGTCATAACGAGCTACACTGGAACTGTAGTAGTCGCAAGTAGCGGCCCGTGGGTTCGAATCCCACTCACTCCGCCAAATAAAAATTTTCAATAATAGGTGGTAAAATGAAAATAGGATTTACAATCGGAAAATTTGCACCATTACACAAAGGACATCAATATTTAATAGAAAAAGGCTTAAGTGAAATGGACAAGTTTTATGTGATTATATATGAAACAACGGTTACACAAATTTCAATTGAAACAAGAGCCAATTGGATTAAACAAATCTATCCCAATGCACACATAATTTATGCCAAAAATCCACCTAGTCAATATGGGTTAGATGAAAAAAGTGTAAAAATACAAACCGATTACTTAAAAGAAATGGTAAAAGGAATTGAAGTAACACATTTTTATAATAGTGAACCATATGGAAAATTTGTAGCTAGAGATTTAAAGGTAGAAGAGGTACAAGTAGATAGAAAAAGAGAGAAATATCCAATTAGTGCAACAGCTATTCGAAAAAAAATAGAAGAAAATCAAAAATTTATTGATAAAATAGTTATGAGAGATTTAAAAAAAGCTTAGACAAGATAATTGTATAAGCTTTTTTTCATACCTAAGATTTTTTAAGCAATCATAGGATACATTAAAACGCTTAAGGTCAAGCTAATTTTCACAGAACTTTTAAATTCATTTTATGGCACCCTTTCAAAACAAGTTTGAACATTTTCCATAAAATGAATAAAAAAGTTTTAGCTCAATTACTTTCCAATCGCTTTTTTAATGTATCCGATGATTGCTTTAAAAATTAGGAAATTAAGATTCTTATGTTATCTTAAGAAAAGTTTTATATAAAATTAAGAAAAAATCAATATAAAATTTCATACAGTTATGTTATAATAAAAAAAATTAAGGAATATCTAAAAATCCAATCTAAAAAAGGGGGAAAATAATGAATCAGACAGTATTAAAATGTGATAATTTAAATAAGAAATTTGGCAAAAAGCAAATTTTAAAGAATGTATCCTTCGAAATACAAGAAGGAGATATTTTAGGATTTATTGGTCCAAATGGAGCAGGAAAAACAACTACTATAAAATTAATATTAGGGCTTCAAAGTATAACAGAAGGAAAAGTTAGTATTAATGGATATGACATAGAAAAACAATTTACAAAAGCCATTGGAAAAGTAGGAGCCATTGTAGAAAATCCAGATTTATATATGTATTTATCTGGTTATGAAAATTTAAAATTAATTGCCAATTTATATCCAAAAATTGATATTGCAAGAATTGATGAAGTAGTAAAACTAGTAAAATTAGAAAATAGAATCAAAGATAAAGTTTCTAAATATTCACTAGGAATGAGACAAAGACTAGGAATTGCACAAGCTATTTTACACAAGCCAAATTTATTAATTTTAGATGAGCCAACCAATGGATTAGACCCAGAAGGTATTAAAGAAATGAGAGAACTTTTAGTAGAGCTAGCTAAAAAAGAAAAAATGGCGATTTTAATATCAAGCCATAACTTAGCAGAATTAGACAACTTTTGTAACAAAGTTTGTATCATAAAAAATGGGGAAATTATTGAAACAAGCGATATTTTAGGTATCAAAAAACAAGAAGGAAAACAATACAAAATATTAGAAGTAGATGATAACAAAAAAATAAAAAAATTGTTACCAGAAGCGATTATTTTAGAAAATAATCGATTTAAGTTAAATGTGGAAAAAGAAAAAATACCAGAAATTATTGTTAAATTAGTAGAAAATCAAATTAAAATATATGAAATAAAAGAAGAAGAAAAGTCATTAGAACAAGCATTTTTTGAAAAGACAGGAGGGAATGTAATTGAGTAAATTAATTAAAAATGAATTAACAAAAGTTTTTAAAAAGAAAAGTATTTATATAACATTATTCGTAATTTTGGCATTTGTTATTTTAACAAATTGTATTTATAAATTTTTCTTTCAAGATAGAAATTATTATTTATATAACGATAATTATATTGATTATGTTAAAGAAGACTTGTCTAAGTTAGACCCTAATAAACCAAGCGATACTAAAATGTACATTGAATTAAAATCAAATGTAGATATTTATGATATTATGCAAAAATATGAAACAGGAGCTTGGCAAAGACAAATTTTAGGAAACCAAATCCCTAATTATGTTACTCAAAAGAATACATATCTATACGGAGAAGAAAAAGATACCAAAAAAGTAGAGGAAATACAAGAAAAAATAAATAAAATTCTTGCTAAGCTAGATGAAGGAGATTGGCACTACTTTGCAAGAGAAGAACTAGAACAAGCCGAAACATCTTTAAACGATTTGGAAAAACAAAAAGAACAAACACAAGATAAACAAGAATTACAAACATTAGAAGAGGCAATTAAAAATGCCAAAATTGACCAAGAAGTCGCACAAATTCGATTAAACAAAGATATACCATATGGAAATGACTATAAAAATCAAGCATTAGAAACTTACCAAAGTGAAAGCAAAACAGTCATGAGATTAGAAGAAACAGGTCAAGAATTAAAATATGAAGAAAAACAAGATTATCAAAAAAGTTTAGAAGATAAAGAAATTAGCAAATATATTTTAGAGAATAATGTGGACATCAATAAAACAGATAATGTTAGAGGAATTTTAAAAAACTTATTTAATGAATATGGATTATTTATAATCGTAATGATAGTAATGATAGCAGGAACAATAGTAAGTGAAGAATTTAACAAAGGAACCATTAAATTATTATTAGTAAAACCATATGGTAGAAATAAAATACTACTAGCCAAATTTATAACAGTATTAATTATGATAGTATTTTCAATTGTTTCAGTAGTTATCATGGAATTACTAGTAGGAGGCATCATATTTGGTTATGATAGCTTATCTATACCAATTTTAGAATATAATTTTGAAACACTAAATCTAGAAGTAATTCCTGTATTTAATTATTTAGGAATAACCATTCTGACACAATTGCCAAAATTAATACTATTAGCAACTCTTGCATTTTCATGTAGCACATTATTCACAAATAGTGCTGTATCAATAGCTTTGCCATTATTGGGTTATATGTCAGCTGATATGATTAATATGTTAGTCATACAATATAAAGTACAATTTATGAAAATTTTTGTTAGTTTGAATTGGAATTTTGAGGAATACTTATTTGGTAATTTGCCAAAAATGGAAGGAATGACATTTGGATTTTCAGCAATTATATGTATGGTGTATTTAATCATTATGTTAGTACCAACTTTTCTTACCTTTAAAAATAAAAATATTAAAAATATTTGATGACACTTTAAGTTCCATCATTATAGTTCACAAAAACAACTAATTTATCTAAAAGATTAATAGATAAATTAGTTGTTTTGCGTAAATGGTAACCTTCTATTCCAAAAATACTAAAAATCATGTTGAATTATGGCAAAAGATGTTGTATAATAAAATGTGATAAATAAAAGGAGGAATTAATATGGAAACAAAGATTATTGGAGAAACTTTACCAGCAGTTATTTGTAAATTACAAAAAGGAGAATCTATTTTGACAGAAAATGGTGGAATGAGTTGGATGGATAATGGAATTACCATGAAAACTACCACAAATGGCGGAATTATGAAAGGAATTGGAAGAGCCTTTGCAGGAGAATCTCTTTTTATGAATGTTTATACAGCAGACCAAGATGGAGTAGAAATTGGATTTTCATCTTGTTTTCCAGGACAAATATTAGAATATGATTTAAAAGAAGGAGAAACTATTATAGCTCAAAAACGTGCTTTTCTTTGTTCTGAAAATACAGTAGATATTTCTATGCAATTTCGCAAAAAATTAGGAGCAGGTTTTTTCGGAGGAGAAGGATTTATTATGCAAAAAATAACAGGACCTGGAAAAGTATTTTTAGAAATAGATGGTTCTGTTGTAAAAAAAGAATTACAAGCAGGAGAGAAATTAAAAGTAGATAATGGATATGTAGCAGCTATGACAAAAGATGTACAATTAAATATCGAAACAGTAAAAGGTGTCAAAAATATTATGTTTGGTGGAGAAGGATTATTTTTAACTACATTAGAAGGACCAGGAACCGTTTGGCTACAAACAATGCCTATTTCAAAATTATCAAGTTTATTATATGTTGGAACAGCAAGATAAATAAAGGATGATTTGGAAGATGGAAATCAAAAAAATCATGATTGAGTATTAATTCAACCATGATTTTTTGACTTCTGTTAGGATGGTTCACTAAACTATCTTTCCTAAAATCATCGTTTTAGGTATACAATTAAAATAAAAAATAATATAATTAAAAAAGAAAAAATAGAAAAGGAGATTAAAAAATGAAAGTTATATTGGTAAATGGTAGTCCAAATTCAAAAGGATGTACTTATACAGCCTTAAAGGAGGTAGAAGGTAGTTTGAATAAAAATGGAATTGATACAGAAATTTTTTGGATAGGAAATAAACCAGTAGCAGGATGTATTGGATGTGGCAGTTGTCTAAAAACTGGAAAGTGTTTTGTACAAGATAAGGTAAATGAGTTTTTAGAGAAAGTACCAAAAATCGATGGATTTGTGTTTGGAACGCCAGTACATTTTGCAGCAAGTTCTGGTATGTTATCTTCTTTTATGGATAGAGTGTTTTATGGTAGAAGAAATTTATTTAGTAATAAGCCAGCCTCAGCAGTAGCAAGTTGTAGAAGAGGAGGGGCAACAGCAACATTAGATGAAATTAATAAATATTTTGGAATTAGCAATATGCCAATTGTTTCGTCACAATATTGGAATATGGTACATGGTAGTAAACCAGAAGATGTAGTAAAAGATGAAGAGGGAATGCAAACAATGCGAACATTAGGAAATAATATGGCTTGGTTATTAAAATCTATAGAAGCTGGTAAAAGGGCAGGAATAGAATTACCAAAAAATGAACCAATTATAGCAACTAATTTTATAAGATAAAAAATTTTAAATAAGAATACTACTGTCCCCTAATTAAGTATGTTTCCCAAAAAGAAAAAAGCGAATTGAAAGTAATTGAAGTAGAACTTCTTAATTCATTTTATGGAAAATGTTCAAACTTGTTTTGAAAGGGTGCCATAAAATGGATTTAGAAGTTCTATGAAAATTAGCTTGAACGAGCTTTTTTCTTTTTGGGAAACATACTTAATTAGGGGACATGGTGTCTAAATTAAACTAAAAAATTACTAATATTTATTTGATAGAAAAACATTATTTTGAAAAATATTAAATAAATATTAAATTTTAAAAAAATTATTGCATAAAATTAACAATAATAGTATAATAAAAAAGAAAGCATAATAAAATTAAACAAACAATTGAAAAAGAGAGGTAAAAAAATGGATTATTTATATATACTAAGAGAAGCGCTTGTATGGACAATAACAATATTTTGGTTATACCAAATCATGGTAAGTTTATGCTCATTAGTAAAAATTAAAGACAAACCACTACAAGTAAGCAAAAATCACAGATTTATGGCAATTATACCAGCCCATAATGAAGAAGCAGTAGTGGGAAACTTAGTAGAAAGTTTAAAAAAACAAAATTATGACAAAGAATTATATGATATATATGTAATAGCAGATAACTGTACAGACCAAACTGCAAAAGTAGCAAGAGAAGCAGGAGCAATTGTATATGAAAGATTTAACAACACTTTAAAAACAAAAGGTCATGCTTTAGATTGGTTTTTAGGACAAAAAATTGAAGAAAATGCACCATATGACGCATTTTTTGTATTTGATGCAGACAACATTGTTGATCCAAATTTTATCAA
>JAAWGB010000052.1 GCA_022795075.1 Clostridia bacterium
TTAATTTATTTTATGGAAAATGTTCAAACTTGTTTTGAAAGGGTGCCATAAAATAAATTTAGAAGTTCTATGATAATTATTTGAACGAACTGTCTTTCTTTTTAGAAAATAGTTTAAAAGTAGACAGTAGCAAAGTATTAATTTTAATTTATTCCAATGCTTCTAATCCTATTTCAATTGCTTTTTCTATCATTTCTTTTTCTTCTTTTGTTATTTCAGGCTGTTCTATTATTTCAAGCATCTCTTTTGCAAACAACCCTTTTAAAGTATTTTCATTTACTATTTTAGATAAGTCATAAGCAATTTTAGTTTGATCCTTTATTTTTATAATTCTTTCATTTTCCATATACTTTAATAGTTCATACTTGTTAATTTCAAAATTTCTATTTCCAACTAAAATTATTTTAATGTATTCATGATTCGCAATTTCTAATTGATTCATCTTCTCGATTAGTTCTTCTTTTGATAAAATATTGGTTATATCTATCTCTATTTCTTTAAATTTTTCTTCATCTAGTGGCACAAAATCTAGTTTCAAATCTTCTTTTGTTATTTCTCCTACTATCATGCCATGATCTCCTAGTTCATCAAACCCTAAGGAAATGGTTGATCCGAGGATATACAATAGATGTACGATTATCTAATTTATGAATATGACCCAATGCTACATAGTCAAAATTCTTTTCTTGTAAAACTCTTTTGGTTATTGAATTATATTGCTTTTCTTCAATAGATGCCCCATCTAATGTACCATGAATGACTAATATATTAATTTTATCGTTCTTTTCTACTTCTAATTCTTCTATTCCACAACTTGTACAATAAAAGTCATCAAATCCATAGCCATATATGTTTACTTCTTCATTTTCTATTTTTTCTATCTTAGCATGAAATATTTTGACATTTGGGCTCCAGGTAAATTTATTATAATAAGAGTCCTTTGTATAGGGATCATGGTTTCCTGGACTAATAAATATTTGCGTATTAGGTATTTCTTTTAATAAATTGTTAATATATTCAATAGTAGATTGTTTAATATATTTGTGTTCATATAAGTCACCTGATATAAATAAATAGGGTATATTATTTTGTTTAATATATTCAATTACTTTTTTGAATACCTTTCTTTGTTGCATACGTCTTAAGTCCCCTAATATATCTTTATCTGATAAACGAATAAATGGACTATCGAAATGTATATCTGCTATATGTACAAATTTCATTTTTCTCTCCTTTTGATTAGTAGTTATTAGCATAATCTAATATTTCCTAGTAATTCTTTTTATTCTATAATATTTACTTTTAAAATCTTTGTTATTTTACAAACATTTTTATCAGAATACCAAAATTGCCAAATAAATACTATATTTGGCAATTTTTATTTTATTTTTATCCGTTAATTGGTCCAAATAATTCATCAAATTTGGCTTCTATTTCTTTTTGTAAGTCACACACTGTTTCCTCTTCTTGTGGTAACATAGGTGCGTCTTCTTGGAAATCATTTAAATCTATTTTAGATGATGGTACTACTTCTTGTTTGTTAGTATTTTCTATTTTTATTTCTTGTTTTTCATCTACAGGTTTGTCATCAAATAGGTCATCTAATGATTCTATTTTTAAATCTTCAACTGCTTTTTGATCTTTTTCTTCTACATATGGGTTATATGGATTGTATTTTCTCCATACGCCTCTGTCTTTTTGTCCAATGTCATTATGGCTTATTTCTAATGGTGCCATTTTTCTTGCCATTGGATGTTTAAAGTAATAGAATTTTTTGGCTTTGACTGGTTTAATTCCTTTTTCATATATAATACAGTCATCATTATCCATTCTACGAAGTTCATCAGGTGTCATTAAAGCTCTTGCCATCACTTGGTCAGATACAGATTTTCCTGTTTTCCAGTTTTGCCTGTCACGGTTAATGGATACACTATCTCTTTCAATTGTCTTTTCCCCTAAGGCCTTGGAAAAATATTCTACGGTTTTATAAGAGTTACTTCCTAAAAATACGTGTGTATCACAGTTTCCCATGATTGTTTCATAAGATTTTTCATAAACTGCTTCTAATTGGTCAATATTTTGTAAGATAACACTAAATGATATTTTCCTACTTCTTGAGGTTGATATTTTTTTATCGAAATCTGGTATTTTTCCAATGTTTGCAAACTCATCTAAGATAAAGAAGGTTTGTTCTTTTAGGGCTCCACCATTTTGATCTGCATGATCATATAGTTGTTGGATCATTTGAGCAAAGAATATAGTTAATAAAAAGTCGTATGCTGTATGTGTATCAGATGATATAACATATACTGCTGTCTTTCTGTTCCCAATTTCTTCAAAATCGATTGTATCGGTTGATGTTAGTTCTGCTATTTCTTTGGAATCAAATTTTCCTAGTTTTGATTGCAAGGAACTTAATATTGATCCATATGTTTTTTCTGGTGCGATTTCAATTGATTTATAATACATTCTTGCTGGATGATCATATGGTAATTGACTGATTAATTCGGTTAATAGGTTACTTCCACCTTTGTTATTGGCTGCTCTTACTAATTCTGCACAACTTGCCAAGTTTTGTTCTGCTTCTGGTCTTGTTGCAATTAAGTAATAAATTAAAGCTTTTAATAGCATTTCTGCCATGTCATCCCAATATGGATCAGAGGATCCACTTTCTGATTTTTGCCCTTTTACTACTGTATTGGCAATTACGTCAACATCTAATTCTGATGAAATGTGCATTAATGGATTGTATCCATCACTATATTGTGGTCTTACTAGGTTTAATACTTTAATGTCATATCCTTGTGATTTTAGATATCCTGCTGTTCGATCATATAATTCTCCTTTTGGGTCTGTAAATATATAGGATCCTAAACATTGGTAAGCATTTGGTATGGAATAAGATGCTGATTTACCAGAACCTGATCCGTCCAACGACTAATACATTGACATTTCCTCGTTTATCGACTGGTAAATAGTTGTCTTCTGCTAATATAATTCCTTTATTTCTATTTAATATTTGATATTGTTCTCCTCTTTGGCTCCAATCACTTGATCCGTGCTCAATATCTGAGTATTCATTTTTGGGTGCACTTCTTACAAAGCCTATAAAGAAGAATACAGAATAAATTATGGTGGCTACTAATAAGGTTGAAAAATAGGTTCCACTTGCTCCTTCTGAGAATATATTGGCTAGTGTTCTAAATGGATGTCCAATTGATTCTCCAAAGGTTTGGAAAAATACTTCTAAATTCATTTTACCTTCTAAGCCTGCCATATGGGAACTGTAAGCAAATGGCGAAACAAATACTATGGCTATAAATACCCATAGTATAGCAAATATAATAAAGTTTTTTCTGTTTCTTCTAATTGCTCCTTCTATTTTGTAGTTCATATTATCACCTACTCTTTTGTGTTAATGATTCCTATCTTTCGGTATCTTGCTCAGTTTGTTTTTTGTCTTGGTCTGTTACAATTTCTTTGCCATCTTTTGTTAGTCTTCTTATTTTAAATTTGCCATCTTTAACACCGTCTTTTACAAGTTCACAAGTGTATCTATTGGATTGTAATTCAAGAAATTCTGTTAGTTCATTTTGTAAATCAATATGAGTTACAATTCTTTTTTCTCCTGCTTTTTCAGATGGTATTTTTATTATTTCTTGCTTTTCTACAACTGGATGAACTGGTCCATATACTATTCTCATACTTTTACCTGATTTTTTCATTTAAAAATTCCTCCTTAAGAATCCTCTCTTATTTCAAATGCGAAATAAGATTTGTATGGTTTTAACTTACATTTTCCTTTTACTTCATTTGTTTTTTCATCAAAGTAAAGTGTAGGCTTTACCTCTTCTGCTGTATCTGGGTCAATTATAGATATCGGTCTTTTTAAATTAGGTGTATATTGAAATTCTTTGTATTCATATTCTTTTTCTGAATATAATGTATCAAACTTTACTGGCAAAGGCTTTTTGGTTATTTTTACTTTATCATCGATTAAAATTCCTGTATTGACTACTACTTTGTCTTGCCCAAATGATAAAATAACCAAAGAATTTCCTTCTGGTAATGGTCTATCTACAAAGAACGTTTTCTTTACGTTTTCTCCTCTAATTTCCGATGTGTGATCAAGTCTTTCTACAGTATATTTTGGACCTTCTTCTTGATATTCTTTTTCTGTTTCCATTACTTGATAAATTACTGTTTTTACTCCTTGTGGATCAGTGATGCTAAAGTTCCTTCCTTCCCACGTCTCCATTTTTACCCCCCATTTCTATGTTCTTTTATCCATAGTTCTTCATTTGTTACAACACTATAATTAATTATAGCGAAAATCAAGCATTTTGTCAATATTTTTTTATGTAAATATTTATAATTAGTGTTTACCATCCACGCGACTAAAACTAAATCCCAAATTAGCTCGCCCTAAGCTTGTTTGAACATTTTTTAATAAAAAGCTTTTTCGGATTTATCTTAAGTAGCCTATGAACGTAATTATAATATTTGTTCTTTTCTTGGATGAAAGTTCGATATTTGATTCAATTTTTCAAACATCTCTTTTTCTTCTTTTGTAAGCTGTTTTGGCACAACTACTTTAATTTCTGCTATTAAGTCTCCTCTTGTGCCATCTGAATTTTTGTAACCTTTACCTGGAATTTTAATTCTTTCGCCACTTTGAGCCCCTTGTGGAATATAAATTTTAATTTCTTCATCTAGTGATTTTATGTTAGTTTTAACACCTAACGCTGCCTCCCATGGAGTTAATAATAAATCAGTATATAAGTCACAACCTTTTAATTTAAAAAATTGTCCATCTTCTATATTAATTTTAATTAGTAAATCTCCATTTTTTCCACCGTTTTCACCAAGTTTTCCTTGCCCAATTAATCGAATTTTTTCTTGGTTACTAATTCCCTTGGGAATGGTGACTACTATTTTTTTTATGTTACCTTCTACCGTTCTTAATGATAGCATCTTTTCTTTTCCATAAAAAGCTTCTTGGATGCTAATATTGATTTCTGTTTCAATATTTTCGCCTTTGATAACTGCTTTTTTATCGCTTGCTTGTCCTTTTTGTTCTTCTAAGTTCCCTAAGAATAATTTGCGAATAGATCCTTTTTCTCCTTTTCCAGATAGTGCTTTTTCATTTTTCCCAAAGCGTGAATTCCAAATTCTATCATATTTTCTTTTGGATGCTGGAACAGATAATGTTCGATAAGCTTCATTAATATCTTTGATTCTTTCTTCTGCTAATTTGTCTCCAACATTTAAGTCTGGATGATATTTTTTAGCAGCTAGTCGATAAGCAACTTTTATTTCATCAATCGAAACATGGCTTGTTTCTAAATCTAATATTTTATAATAATTTTTAAATACCATTTTTAACATCCTCCCCAAAATTAGGTAAGCTTATTATATCACATATCAAAAAAAAATCCATAGTTTGAATATTTTTTCTTCTAAAACCTTTCAAAAAAATACAAAAAATGACTAAGAAAGTTTTCTTCCTTAGTCATTTTTGTATTTTTTTCAATAAGTTTTACTCAATTCTATGATTTGGTCTAATAATTGTTGATAACTTATACCACTTGCTTGGAATAGTTTTGGATACATACTAATATTGGTGAAGCCTGGAAAAGTGTTAATTTCGTTAATATAAATTTGATTGGTTTCGTTTTCAACAAAAAAGTCTACTCTTGATAATCCTTTTCCATCAATTGATTTAAATGCTTTTATAGCTTGTTTCCTAATCTCATTTTCTATCTCTTTTGGAAGATTAGCTGGAATATCGGTTTTAGATTCTTCATTTTTATATTTTGCATCATAACTATAAAATTCTTCTGCTGGCTTAATTTCCCCTACGCAAGATGCGATTACATCTTCATTACCAAGTACCGCACATTCTACTTCTTTGCCACAAATTCCTTCTTCGATTAGAATTTTTTCGTCAAATTTTGTTGCATATTCAATGGAAGTTTTTAATTCTTCTTTATTTTTTGCTTTGTTAATTCCTACACTTGATCCAGAATTGGCAGGTTTAATAAACATTGGAAATGTCAAATTATTTGCTATTCTCTCGACTACTTCATTGATTGCTAAAATTTCTTCATTAAATGATTTGTCTACATAAATATATTGTTCATTATATTTTCTAATGTATTCATATTTTGCTTGTTTTAAGCCTGCTCGGTCAAATATAATTTTAGTATAAGCTTTATCCATACCAATGCTAGAGGCTAATACCCCACAACCCACAAATGGCTTGTTTAATAGTTTGAATAAACCTTGTATGGTTCCATCTTCCCCATATAATCCATGTAATACTGGAAACAAAATATCTAATTTTTTTAAATATTCCATTACATTTTCTATTTTTTCTTGATTTGTTACTTGTTCTCCAAATTTTCTGTCTTCTTGTTGTTCCTTATATTGATACCATATTCCATCTTTTCCAATATAAATTGGATATATGTCATATTTTTCTTGATTCAAATTTTTTAAAATGGAGTTGGCAGATGATACAGATACCTCATTTTCTGTTGACATTCCTCCAAATATAACACCTAATTTTATTTTTGACATAATTTTCCCACCTTTTATCATAAATTTGTTATTTCATAAGTTCCAATTTTTCTTTGTCAGTATGAAAAATCATTTACTTATAAAGTCATTTTTTTCTTAAAAATTCTTTTGTATTTCTTCTGCTATTTCAAAAAATTTCATTCCATTTGATGCTTTTAATAAAATGATATCTCCTGTTTTCATGATTTGCTTTAATAATTGCATAATTTCTTGCTTGGTTTCAAGATAGTAAATATTATTTTTTGACATACCTAATTCCTTTGCTTTTTTTACAATATATTTTGCCTCTTTTCCACTCGTAATTAATACATCAATTTCGTTTTGATAAACAGCTTCCCCTACTTGCTCATGTAGCTTTTGTGAATAGTCTCCTAATTCTAACATATCTCCTAATACAGCAATTTTTCGATGATTTTTAAATTCTGATAAGTATTTTAGACTTGCTTGCATCGATTCTAAACTTGCATTATAAGCATCATTGATTATTTTTACACCACTTTGTAAATTAGTTATATCCATTCTTTTTTTGGTTAATTCAAATTCTTCTATTCCTTTTTTTATCTTGGCATTTTCAATTTCTAATGTTTTTCCTACACTAATGGCACATAAAGCATTTAAGATAAAGTGCCTACCCCCTACTGGAACTTCAAATTTTATGTTATCTTTTTCTAGTTGACAGTTAAATTCACTTTCCTCACCTTTTAGAAAAATATCGGTTGCATGAATATCACTGGTTTCTCCTATACCATAAGTGATGATGTTTCTTTTATCTTTGTTTTCTTCTTGCCATTTATGTAATAAATCATTATCATTGTTTATGATAATAGTTGGATTTTTAGTCCCTTCTAATATTTCTAATTTCGCTTTTAGTATGTTTTGTCTTGATCCTAAGTTACCGATGTGTGAGGTTCCAATATTGGTAATGATACAAATATCTGGTTTAGCAATATTGGTTAACAAACTAATTTCTCCAAAGTGATTCATTCCCATTTCCAAAACCATAGCTTCTTCATCTTGTAATTTTAATATGGTAAATGGTAGCCCAATATTATTATTATTATTTCCTACGGTTTTTAATGTTTTAAATTTTTGTGACACAACATTTGCTACCATGTCTTTTGTACTTGTTTTTCCTACACTTCCTGTTATGGCTATAACTGGTATGGAATAAAAACTTCTTTTTAATTTTGCAATTTCATATAAGGCTTTTAGTGTATCTTTTACTTTTATAATAGCTCTATCTTGATAATTTTCTAAATCTTTTGGATGATAAGATATTTCTGATACAATTATACAGTTTGCTCCTTTTTCTAATGCTTGTTTCCAAAATAAATTTCCATCAAATTTTTCTCCTTTTATGGCAATGTAAGTGTCCCCTTTTTGGATAGTTCGAGTGTCTTTTGAGAAATTTTGGCAAATGGTTTCTAAGTTTCCTTGTATGAGTTCTCCTTTGGTTACTTCTATAATTTCTTTTAGGGTTAAGTTTTTCATACTACCTCCTTATTTTATTGCTTACAAGAATTTTGATTTTTCTTTTGTAAATTATATGCTAAGTTTATTTTTTTTGCAACTTTTAAAAAGAAGAAGCTTATGGTTCACTCACCTATTACTTTAACTAAAAAGTTTATATATTTTTTTATCTTTCTTTATAACAAAAAATTGCCAAAGGAAAACATTCTTTTGGCAATTTTTCTATTTATTTTATCTTAATATTGCTTACCATTTAAATTTTCTGAACTACACCAAACTTCATATATATGAAATCTTGGAGAATAGCTACTTGTTCCTGTACTACAAAAAGCTCCATCAACTTCTCCTGGAAGAAATATACTTCTTGTTGTTAATTGTGTATATTCTATTCCTGTAATATCTTGCAAATAACCATCTAGAATTTTATTTCTGTTAATATCTAATAATTGTAAAACCCCATATTTATAATAAGTAGGTGGTGTACAACAATAAACAGATAAATATTTCCCCCAACATTCTGGATCAATTTTAAATTCTATTCCAACCGATCCTGCCATTTCACAATAAGTATCAAATTTATCATCAAATCCTTCATTTTTTAAAGCTACACTAGCTGTGCAAGATTCATTTAAATCTTTTATATATTTTTTTACAATTTTGATAGTAGATTCAACTTTATCTTTATAAATACTTTTTACTTGAATGGTATTTTCTCCATTATAATTTGTTGTAATAGCATTTGTATATGGATTCCATGTACTTCCACTATCTAAACTATAATAATATATTGTGTCTTTAGGAGGAGTACTAGTAATTTCTAGGGTTACTTTTTCTCCAATATTGGGTTCTAAACTACAGTTTTTCATTCCATCTAAGGTTAGTATAGGATATTCCAATGTTTTTTGTGTAGCATTCGATTCATTAAAATTCAATTTTGTAATTGGTGGATAGGGAACATTTAATGTTGTTATTGTCATATTTTCGGACTGTTTGTAATTCCCAGCTTTATCATATACAATTACATAAAAATTATAATTTGTATTTGGTTTTAATTCTTGAACCATGTATTTTTCATCTTCAAATTCATATTTTATATATTCTGATTCAGTTGAACTTTTTATATATAATTCATATTTTCCGATGCCACTTTTTACACTTTCTTTAGTTTCATCTCCATCTTCTGCTAGGATGTTTATCGTAAAGCTATCTAATGTAATTTCTTCATATTTAACAGAACTATTTTTAGGTTCTACTTTATCTATTTGATTGATTTTAATATTTTTGGTTTTAGTATTTCCTAAACTATCTGTTACTGTGAATTCATAATTACCATTCTTTTGAATTGTATAAGAACCATCTTGATTGACTGTTAAATTGTTTGTTGTTTCTATTTTGGTTATTTCTCCATTTGTTGATGTAGCATTGATATATAATTTAATATCTCCATTTGTATAGCCAATTGGGTCTAATGTATAGTGAAAAGTAACTCCTTTTATGATTTCTCCTATTGTTACTTTAAATTTATCATCAATTGTGTATTCATAACCTTTGTATTCTCCTATAATTTTATTATCTTCTAATTCAGCTATAATGTTTGGTAACTTATTTGCTAATTGACCATTTACTAATGTTTCTAATGTTACCGTTTTCTTGTTTGATAATTCTTCAGTTTGAATTTCTATTATAGTCATTTCTATTTCTTCTTTTATTTGAGCTTGTAATGTTTTTTCTTGTGCCTTACTTGATTGATTTAAGATTCCATTTTCTCCTGTTAAAGTGATTATTGCAATTCCTGCCAAAATTAAAAGTACAATTATGGTGATAATTAATGCTATTAATGTAATTCCATGGTTTAGTTCTTTTTTTAATCTCATCTTATGTGGCTCCTTTCGATTTATTTATAGCATTCTTTTACTATTTTTACAATATCTTTAAAAGGATATACATAATATTGTTGTCTTTGAAATTATCTAATTTATTTTCAGTGAACATAAAAATATAGCCTAACAAAAAGATACTATTGTTTCTTTTGTTACGCTATAAAATTACTTTTACATATTTTGAATATTAACTATTTAAAGATAAATATATTATTCATCAATTAATGTATATTTACTATCAAATACAACTGTTGATATACAAACTATAGGGCGAACTTTTTCAGAGCTACGATTAACCTCTCCATCACCAAAAGATTGGCCACTTGTATATAGTACTAACTCATATGTTCCTCTTCCATAATTGAAGTTATTAGGTGAAGCAAGCCAATAATTATACCCATTGTTATAAATTCCACAATTATCATCAACTTTAAACCAATTATTATTATCTATAACATTATGTGTATAACCACATTCTCCTACACCTAATGTCATTGTTTTTGATTTATTTGTTCGATTATTATAAGAAGCTAAAAATAGTTCTACGGTTGGACTTCCGTATTGCAAATACAGCATCACTATTTTTATAGTCTACATACCTTCATTTGATGTATCAGTTAACCATGCAACCGTTTTTACATTTTCTGCATTTATATTTTCTAGTAATGAACCAATCATTGGATTTAATCTTTTCCCTGTTGTTCCTACTTCTGTATAATTTGAGTAATAATCACTTGGCATATAATTACCAACACCTTCATCTGTTATTAAATAAGTATAATTACTATCTTGATAAAATAATCTCCATACATTTGTAGTCATTTGCGAAGTTTGAACAGTATAATTGCTTACCTTACATCCATATTTATCTTTATTTTTGGCGTCTTTTCCTATTTCTAAGGTATCTGGATTAAAAACTGGTACAACAATTTGTGTAAGTTTTCCATTCCATATATCGCTTACTTTTATTTTGTATTCCCCATATTCATCTTTGGTTTGTAATTCTAAATTACTTACATCCTCTGGCAGTGGATTGGGTACATCATTAAAATATTTTTCTAAAACATTTTTTAATTGAACTTTTGTTATATCTCCACTTTCGTTTTCTGTTTGTATTTCTATAATATCTAGTTTGGCTTTTTCTATTATTTCTGCTTTTTGTGTTTTTTCTCCTGCTTGTTGAGCCTTATTTAAAATTCCATTTTCTCCTGTTAAGGTGGCTATTGCTATTCCCACTAGAATTAATAATACAATTATTGTAATAACTAAAGCTATAAGAGTAATTCCTTGTGTATCATATTTTTATTTAAGATTTGTTGTTTCATTTTTCTCCTCCATTTCTTTTGTTTTATGTAATATTGATATTAAATATCTACTTTATCGCAACTATTACTTTTTTTTCAATACTTTTTAAAAATTATACATAAAATTTTAGTTACAGTTCACTACTAGCACCATTCAAACTTACAAAGACTAGAATAACAATATTTTTGAGGATTTGAATGTGACCTAAAATAGCTTTAGAAATATTTAAAATACAGATGAAAGGGTCCTGTTTTCGGGTATC
>JAAWGB010000053.1 GCA_022795075.1 Clostridia bacterium
AAATAGAAGAAAATCAAGAAATACAAAGCGAAAATAACGAAATAGAAGAAAATCAAGAAATACAAAGCGAAAATAACGAAATAGAAGAAAATCAAGAAACGCAAAACGAAAGTATTGAAACAGAAGAAAATCAAGAAATACAAAATGAAAATAGCGAAATAAAAGAAGATGAAGAAGAACAAAATAAAAATTTAACAGAAAATCAAGAGGATGTTACAAGTAAAAAAAAAGAAAATAAAAATGTAGTTTCCAAAAAAAGAAAAAAAAGAAAACGCAGTAAAGACTTGGAAGATGAGCAAGAAATGTAATATTATTCCCTTTTTTCTAGATGTTGAAAAATTAAAAGAATGTTGAAAATTTGCTTGAAAAAAAACTTATATCGAGGTACAATAAAGAAAAAAGGGGGAATAGTAGTATGAACAAGTCAAAAAAAGAATTATCTATTATTGGAAAAATTTGTATTACTTTCTTAATTATATTAGTTCTACTTACTATTGCTAGCAGGATAATTGTTTCGAGCAATGTAAAAAGAGCAAATGAATTAGAAAGTCAAAATACAGCAGGACAAAAGTAGATAAAATCATAAGGAAAATATAAGTAAAAAATGGGAAACTATGTTATTGTAATATAGTTTCTTATTTTTGTTAGGAGGAAAAATGTTAAAAAAATATAGTAAAAAGTTAGTTGCACTAGTATTATTAATTTTGATGTTACTAGGAACATTTCAAAATGTAGTAAGTGCAGTTGATATATCAAGTGCCACAATTGAAGATTTGGGAGATTGTGGTCATCATCTAATGTTTTTTGATAGAAAGCAAAATGCGTGGTCATATATTATAACCACTATGGTAGGTTATAGAGAAAATGGCAATTTACATTATGCATATTGTTTAGATGTCGACAAGCATGGAGTAGGAGAAGAAAGCAGTTATGCAGTATCAGTTGATAATATCTTATCTGATAATAGAGTTTATCGTGTAATAGTAAATGGTTTCCCATATAACAATATGGGGTTAAATGATCAAGATGCCTTTGTTGCGACTAAACACGCTGTATATTCTATACTTTATAATAGAGATGTAAGGTCTTTTTACAAAGGTGGAGATGATAGAGGAAATCAAATAGTTAATGCCATTGAAAGTCTTGTAAATGTGGGGCGTAATGGAACACAAACACAAAATACAGTTAACCAAGTAAATATAAATAAAATTGGAGATGTTGTTGAAGATTCAAGAAGTGGATATTATTCACAAGTTTGTAGTGTATCATCTAATATAGAAATGGGAGAATATACAATCACGAGTTTAAATGGAATGCCAGAAGGCACATATACAGCAGATTTATTAGGAAATGCAAAAAATACATTTGGAGGAAATGAAAGATTTAAAATTGTAGTTCCTGAAAATAAAATAAATGGTGTAATAAATGGAAATGTTAATATATCTGGTACAATAAAATCTTATCCAGTATTTTATGGAAAAGCACCCAATAGCAATGTGCAAGATTATGCATTAACATATAGAGCATATTCAACAATAACTGCAAATGGTAATATTCAAATGGATATATACAAGTCAACATTAAAAATAATAAAACAAGATGATTATACAAAAAAAGGAATAGAAGGTGTAGAGTTTTCTTTAAAATATAGTGATGGTACATATATTGGAGAATACAAAACAAATAAAAATGGAGAAATTGTTGTAAATAAATTAAGAAAAGGGACAATTATTGCTACAGAGACAGCCACAAATGAAAAATATATTTTAAAAACAGAACCAACAGATGTTGATTTAAAATTTGATGAAGTAAAATCTATAATAATTGAGAATGAACACAAAAAGGGTAATTTATCAGTATATAAAACAGATAAAGACAATAACAAAATAGGATTAGGAAATGTAAAATTTGATTTATATTCAACAGAGTTTGATAAAATTATAGGTACATATAATACTGATGTCAATGGTATGTTAGAAATAAGGGATTTAAGAATAGGAGACTACAAACTTTTAGAGAAAGAAACGAATAAATGGTATAATTTAGCAGAAGATACCGAAATAAAAATTGACTGGAATGTTACAAACAATGTTACTATAAACAATGAACTAAAAAAAGGGAGAATAAAAATAATCAAAGTAGATGCAGAAGATAAAGAGTACAAAATAGCATCTGTGAAATTTAATGTAATGGATAAAGATAACAATGTTTTAGAAACAATAATTACAAATTCTAATGGTGAGGCTATTACAAAAGAATATCCAGTAAGAGATTATGAAAAATTATATTTACAAGAAATTGAAACAAACGATAAATATGTTTTAAATGACGAGATTGTAGAAATAAAACTTGAAGAAAATAAAATAAAAGAAGTTGAATTTGAAAATGAAAAAATAAAAGGTCAAATAAAAATTCTAAAAGTAGCTGAAAAAGATAATATAATTACAGGAGATAAAGAGGGAACACCATTAAAAGATGTAGAATTTGAGATCCTAGACGAAAATAAAAATTTAATAGAAACATTAAAAACTGATGAAAATGGCGAAATTCTAACAAGTAAATTAACAAAAGGTATAAAATTTGTACGAGAAAAAAATTCTGCTGAATGGTATCAACTAGACGCAACAGAATGTAAAGTTGAAATTGTAAAACATGGAGAAATAAAAGAATTAAATATTAAAAACAAGCCAGATGAGCCATCATTAGAAACTACAAAAACAGGTATTGAACAAACAACACGAAATCAAGAGATAAAATATGATTGTACTGTTAAAAATACAGGAAATGTTAGATTAGATGATTTTACTTGGCATGATTATATTCCATTTGATTATATAAAGCCAACTAAAATTGTAACAGGGACTTATAATCAAGCATTAAAATATAGCATTTATTATAAAACAAATAAAAAAGATTATACACTATTAAAAGATGAATTAGATTCAACAGTAAATAACTATATAGATTTTACAAATATTGAGTTTGAAGATGAGGAATATATAACAGAAATAAAAATGTATTTTGGAAGTGTAGATGTAGGATTTACAACAGAGGATAATATACAACTTTTTGCAGTAGTAAAAGATGATGTGAAAAATGGAGATAAGTTTACAAATAAGACAATGCTTGTAGGTCAACATGGAATAGAATTAAAAGATAATGATGAGCATACTACTGAAATTTACGAAAAACAATTAATAACAAAATTACCTAAAACAGGGTTTTAAATAAAGAGAAAGTTCAAACTTTCTCTTTAATAATAAGGAGGAAAAATGGAAAAGAGAAAACAGTTAGATAAAGAATTAAATTTTTTAGATGAAAAAATGAGTAATATTAATTTGGAAATGATAACATTGGAAAAAGAAAAAAACAAAATTGAAGAAGAGAAAGCAATATTAACAAGTGATGTAAAAAATTTAGAGGAGGAAAAAAAGAATATTTTATTAAAAAGTGAAAACCATAAAGGAATAATAAAATACTTATACATGATTATACAAGCTAATTCCGATTTGAAAACACTTAAAATCATAGATGCAAAATTAGAAGAAAATAGGAAAAATCTTCAAAAAGTAGAAGATAAATTAGATATAAAAAATCAATTAATAAAAGACAAAATGAATGAAAAAGCAGATGTATGGAAAAAAAGAGAAAAAATATATATGGGAACATATAAAGAGGCAGAAACGGAAAAACAAACTACTACAAATGAAAATAGCAAAGATTTAAACAGTCTAATCAATTTATATAATTTAGTAAACCAAGTTACTTTTGAAGATAAAAAAGCGAATGCAATAAAAGAAAAACTAATAAAGAATTTAAATACTAATATTGAAGAATACATAAAAGAAAATAATATACAACCACCAAAAAATATGAAAGCAAAGAATACAGAAAAAGAGGAGGAAAACGAATGTTAAAAACTTTGGAAGAGGCTGGAGAAAAGGTAGATTCATTAGTACGAGAAACCTTTGAAAATGGAAAATTAGCCGATTTTTTAGATACAATGGCAAAATTACCCAATATCAGTTATGGAAATTGCTTATTATTGAAAAGTCAATTGGAAGATGTTTCAAAAGTAT
Source organism: Clostridia bacterium (assembly GCA_022795075.1). Taxonomy (GTDB): domain Bacteria; phylum Bacillota; class Clostridia; order TANB77; family CAG-508; genus CAG-269. Next base: position 4,080 of record JAAWGB010000053.1, read on the forward strand.
TACCAAAAGAGATATGGAAGCAATATGGAAAAAATGTAGATGAAAAAGCAGAACCATTACAAATTATAAAATATGATAAAAATAATCAAGAAACAGGATATATATTAGCTGATGTATATGATGTTAGTCAAACTGATTCAAACAAAAAAGAAAAAAGTTACAATAAAGAATTTTTAGAAAACATTATGAACAATATGCAAAAAAAATTAGACCAAAAATATAAATTAGAATTCAAAAAAGAAGAAAATATAGGCGAAACAATAAGACATATTATATTTAATATGAATGATTTTTCTGGAAATAGTAGTGCAGTAGACTTTATAGATTCAATAAGGTTAATAGTAGAGCCAAGTGTATATACAATACAAAAGCGTTTTGGATTAGAAACTACAAATAATGATGAAATAAACAACATTTGTATATGGGGAGTAGATCAAGCCAATGATACCTTAAAACAAGGATTAAAGGATATTCAAAGGACAGTAAATTCGTTTGTAAAAGATTTTGAAAGAGAACAAAAGAAATATTTAATAAATATGAATTATAAAAATCAAGAACAAGAAAATAATTAAGGGCAGCAATGCCCTTTTTCAAGGAGAAAGTATGAATTTTTATAAAATAGATGATGAAATAATATATAATTTTTATATGATGCCAAAGGTTCTATTCAATGAAAAATATAGAAAATTATCACTTGAGGCTAAAATTACATATATGTTGATATTAGATAGGTTAAAAATATCAAAAATGAATACTTGGATAAATGAAGAAAAGGACTTATATGTACTCTATAAAAGAGAAGAATTAGAGCAACAACTGGGATTGTGCGAAAAAACGATAGTAAAAATTTTAAAAGAATTAAAAGAGTTTAACTTAATATACGAAAAAAGACAAGGATTAGGTAAACCTAATATAATGTTTGTATATAAACTTGAAGAAGTACAAGAATGTCAAAAGCAGAACTGTAAATTTTACAGTTCTAAAGATGTAAAAAATACAGTTTTAGAACAGCAAAATTTACAGAGAAATAATAATAATATTAATAATAATAAATATAATAATAATTCTGTCAGTCAGTATAATGAGGAGATGGAGGCATTAGAGGAAATTAAGAAAAAATGTGAATTAGATTTTTTATTGACGACTGACGAATACAGAATGAAACCTATAATTGAAAATTTGCTTGAAATAATGTATTTTTCAAAACAGATTAAAATAAATAATGCTATTTTGCCACAAGCATTAGTGAGAAGTAAAATGCAAAAACTAAATAGTGGAATTGTTATGTATATGATTGATAAATTAAATAAACAAGGAGAAAAAGAAGAATTTAATATAAAAAATAGCACTAATTTTTTAATTACCTGTCTATACAATTGCATAACTGAATATTACTTAGATTCGGAACTAATGTTTAAAAGTGAATATGGGTAAAATATTAATTAAAAATTGTTAAGTTTTATTGAACAATAGAAAATTATGTGCTAGAATATCATTAAAAGGAGGAATAAATATGAACAAACTAAGTAAAGTGCTATTAATTATAAGTATTATTTTTGTAATCGGTTTTTGTGTTATGTTAGGGTTATATTTTAATCTAAAGAAGGATTATAATGAGTTAAAGGGTGACTTTTTATTTAGTAGAAATGGAAACGAAATTGAAAATAGTAATCTAGATGGTAATTTTTTATTTTATGAAGAAGGCAAATAGATAATAAAAAAAGGAAATCCCATTAGAGATTTCCTTTTCCGATGCTATTTTAGTGCATTATTATTTTATTATCTTATTTTGGATGCCAATACTAATATCAGTATGTTAATTAGTAACGTTCATAAATCAAGAAATCAACACTTCCGTTGCCTCCATCATTATAAAAGCTTACCCAATAAGTTCCACCATCACAGTTGCTGAGAACTTGTGCATCTGTTTCGCCAGAAAAATGCCTAGTATAAAGGATATTATATTTGTCATTTGCATGACAAACACTAACCCGAACACCATTTGTAGGTTTAACCCAAACATTCAACTTTGCACCCTGACGAGGTGTTACGGCATAGTAGACGCCACCAGTGGGGGTTGTTACACCTGTCCGATATAACAATCCATTCTGAGCATACGTAGAACTTACACTCTTAGTTTCAACAGAAGATGTTTCGGCAGCAAAAGCTGGAACGGTTGCTGTGAAAAGAAGTGAAAGGGTAAGAACAAAACTCAATAAAAATTTACATTTACGCATAATATTTCCTCCTGAATTTGCACTTTAGCATCGAACAGCATCTTTAAATAAGATAAATATATTATAACACATTAAAAAAAGCTAAGTCAATATAAAAAGGAAAAAAAAGGAAAAAAAAGGAAAAACTTAATTGATGATGTTATCGTATTTAATTATCATATTAATAAAATCTATAACTAGATCTTTTTGTTTATCATTTAATTCGTGTATTTTATTTTTTAAAGTAGTATTTAAACGATGAGAATTATTAAATAAACCATCAAACAATTCATTAGGGGATATATTTAATGCATTAATATATTTTATAAGAGTATCGATTCTAATACCAGTTTTTCCGTTTTCAAGTTGTGAAATAAATTTTGCTGTTGTATCAGTTTTTTCAGCAAGTTCAGCTTGTGTCATACTATTTTTTGTCCTATATTTTAAAATTTGAGATCCAATATGTTTATTAATATAATTAATATGATTTTTTTCTGCCATAATTTTCAATCCTTTCTATTAAAGTATAGCAATTTATATCTACTAATTAAATCCAATAGTACTTGATATTTTAAAAAATGAAAAATCACTAAAAATCAACGCTTGAAAAAGAATAAAAAATATGATAAAATAAAAAAGTAAATAGCATTTACTTATTATGGTTGTTCTGTGTAAATATAAACAAACAAGTATTAAATAAAATACATAATATTTTATTAGAGAAAGAAAGGAGGGTATAAGTGGGAATGACCATTCTTCAATTAATGGATTCAGGAATGACTTATGAACAAGCAGTTCAAGTTCAATTACAAGTATGTGCTATAATGCTTATAATAGCAGTAGTAATTTGTATTATAGAATATATAATAAAAAAATGTTGTCCCAAATTATACAATAATTTAAAACAACATAACATATTCTAAAAGTTACCTATTCACAATTATTATTGAAATACTGTATTAAAGTATAAATAGCATTCTTTTCGTGTTCTGATAAAAGTTTTATTTGTTGAGAAAGATTTTCATCTGTTACCAAATCTTTAGAGAGAAAATTTCTCAAAAAATCATTAGGAGTAATTTTAAGAGCATTACATAAGTTTACTAATGTTACCATACTAACATTTGAACGACCATATTCAATATCTTGCAAAAAGTTTAATGAAATATTAGCTTTCTCAGCAAGTTCATCTTGTGTATAATTAGCTTTTATACGATATTGTTTTAAGTTGGAACTTATAGTGTTTTTTATAATATCATTGTCTATTTGCATAGTAACTCCTTTATATATATAATATGAATTATATTATCAATTTATACGAAAAAATAAAACCTGTTGACAACACGATAAAACTTGTATATACTACAAAAAGAAAACTGGAAAATTAAGGAGTCAAATGAAAAAATTTAAAATTAATGAAATATTAAAAACAAATGAAGTAAAGAAAAATTTAGAATTAACATTTAAAAATGAAAAAATAGTAATAAACTATTTAGATGAAAAAATAACAGAAGAAATATCATATAATGAAATAACTAATATGAAATATGTAGGAAATTCAAAGGTAGGCATATTTGTGGATGAACAAATATATAGTTTTTTTGAATGCGAATTTGTATCAAAATTACAATTTAAAAAGTTGGTAGAGAACTTAAAGGGCATTATGAGGAGAAAATATGAAAAAGTAGTTGATGAGATCTTTATAAACTTAAAACATCCAGTAGGAAAAAGTTATATATTTTTAAAAGAAGCAATAATAATATACGCAGAACAATTTAATAATAACATAAAAATTGGAACAATTTATAAAATGATAAATCAAAAATATGATTCAAAAGAAGAATGTATTGAACGAAACATTAGATATGCAATACAGAAATTATATGATGAAAATAAAGAACAAAAGAAAAAGTTACCTATAAGAGAAGATGGCAAAATTAGGAATTTTAAATTTATTGCTGAATTTGTCAAAAGGAACAATATAAATAATTAAATACAAAAATGGAGAATTATAAAAATGTTGTTTAAGATAGAGGGAATAATAGATAATATGATTCTGTATAAAAAACAAAGAAGTACAGATCCAGAATACAATTATAATATAATTGAACAAAACATAAAAAAATATGAGCAAATAATATTAGAACACATATTGCTTATATTGAAAAAATTAGGTTATTATATAGAAAAAAGATCAACAAGAAGAATGAGTGTAAAAAACCATTGTAATGAAAAAATTAAATTGTATTACGATTTAGTAAAAGATAAAATTCATGCGACTTATTTTTTAAAGTTTAACATAGACATAGAATTTAAAGATATGTCTACCGAATTACTACTATTATTTGATTATATATATACATATTTAGAAAACAATACAGAATTATATAGAAAATGGGAAATATCATATTTAGGAAATACAAATAATCAATATATAATTAGAGATGATATTGTAAAAATATTAACAAATTCTATAATTTTTTGTTATAAACCACGAAAAGACAAAATAATGAACATAAGTGAATTACTAAAAGAAATAGCAGTCAAAGAATTAAAAGAAGATGACATATATAGAAGTTATACTAAAAAGAAAATAGTTTTAAAAGAATTAGAAGAAAATATAGAAACGATATATAAAATTCCTATAAATTCAAAACAAAGATTTAAATATAAAGAAAATGAAATAATTTATACTACATCTGTAATTGGTTATAAAGAAATGTTACCCAAACGATATAAAGTAGGGATTATAAATGCAATTATAGAAGAAGAAAGTATAAAAATTTCAAATAAAGAAATAAGAAATATTAGTATATATAAGGTGGCTAATGTTTCACAAACAAGAAAAAACAAATGCTATTTATATTATGTAATAGAGATTTTATACAAACATAATGTAGTAAATGAAAACAATACAATAAGTAAAAACAATACTTTACATGGTAATCAAAAACCATATTTAAGATTATATTTTAAAGAAGAAATAAACAAAGAAGAACTTTTGGAAATTGTTAAATACATAAAAGATAACAAAGATATAGAAATTAAATGGTAATTTTTTTTAAAACTTAATGTTAGTGATACAAACATTAAGTTTGCGTTACAACATTCCAAAAAATACAAATTCATAATATATTATCTAAAAAAGGAGATAATGTGTTATGGTAGATTATAAAAAGATTGGAGAAAAAATTGCTAAAAAAAGAAATGCATTAAATATTACACAGGAACAATTAGGAAATAAATTGCAAACATCTGCATCTTATGTGTCTAATATTGAAAATGGAGTTTATGGAATTAGTTTTGAAAGACTTGTAATAATTGCAAACGAATTAAATTTAAGTTATGATTATCTTTTAAATGATGAAATACAAACAGAAGATTTAAAAATAGATGGAAAAATAAAAGAAATAAAAAGCATAATGAAGAAATTAACAAAAGGAAATCAAGAAAAGGCTTTTCAATATATAGAAAGTTTTTTAAACACTATGATAAAAATTGAACAATAAGTCATATAAATATAAGATTAGGAGAACTCAACAGAGTTCTTCTTTTTTTACAAAAATTTTTCAATCCAAAACTCAAGAAAATAAAAGAAGAGGTAAAAAGTATCATTTTATGACAGCTAATTGCGACATGAAATTATTGCAAAATGTTGTATTATGCCAATTAGCAAAAGCCTATTTTGTTTTTTGAGGTCAAATAGGTATTTTTGAAAGGATTATTTATATAATGATTATATTTGTTACTAATTGGAAAAGGGAGGTGTGTTTTTATGAGATTTTATGATGATAGTTAGCTTTTTTTATAGAATACAGAGGAATTAAAAAGTCTAATGCTTTTTTGACCTCTAAAACTCAATAGGTTTTTGCCAAATTGAGTTTTGGAGGTTGTATATGAAAAAAGATTATACAAAAGAAAGTTTAAATATGTACGAGAAGAAATATCTTGAATGTATAGTTATAAATGCAAAAAATATGTACTTAAGGAAAAATAAGGAGATAATTAATAACCCAAACATAATATTAAACGAAAATATAAAAATTGATGAAGAAAACTATTTTGAAGAAATAGAAATAAAGGAACAAAAAAATGTAAAAAAGGATGCATTTGAAAAAGTATTGTCAAACCCAGATCTATATAAATTAGTGAAAGTACTACCAAAAGAAGAAAAGGAAGTGCTTTTTTATTTATTTCAAGAGCAAAAAAACATTTCTCAAATAGCAGTACAAGAAAGCAAGAATAGAAGAACAATAAGAAAATATAAAGATTCTGCATTGGCGAAAATTAAAGAAAGTTTAGAAAAGGAGAATAGTGGAAATGAAAAAAGAAATATTTAATAATTTTACATTAACTGATGAAGAGGTAATGAATATCATAGATACATATCAAAATTTAATAAAAAGACATTGTAAAGTAAGTATGAAATTTGATGAAGATTTATATCAAGAAATAGTTTTTAATATATTCAAGACATTAACAAGAAATAGATAAAATAAAAGAGTTTCAACGCATAAGTTGAAACTCTTTTAAAAAATATTAAAAATTTTAATAAAAATGCTCAATCGCATTTTGTAATTGCACTCTTATTTATTAAAGAGAAAAAGAAGGGAGGATTATTACAAAATGGGTTTTGTATTATTTATTCTTGGATTTACAATAGGATTCTTTACTTGTAACATAATAAGAAATATTAAAGAATTAAACAGACAAAAAAGTAATACTGTAAAAGCATTATCAAAAATGGACAAACAAGAATTTAAAAAAGCAATGAAAGATTTAGAGATTAATTAATATAACATTTATTGGTGTTATATTATACAGTCATGAAAAAAAGTTGTTAGTAAAAAATTAAGTAAAGGAAAAATAATGAATAAAAAGCAACAAATAATTTTTTTATATTATGAAAAGGGTTTTTTGCCGACTGAAATAGCAAAAGATTTGAATGTATCAAAAGCATATATTACAGAAGTTATAAAAAGTGATGAAAGATATATTTTAGAGAAACAAAAGCGAAAAAGTATAAATAAAACAAAGAATAGGGAAGAAACAAAAAAATATATAAAAAACATTTTAAGGTTGTCAGCAAGTGAATTGTTTAAAGACTAAAAAATGGCTTGTATAAGCTATAAAATCCGTGTTATGT
>JAAWGB010000054.1 GCA_022795075.1 Clostridia bacterium
ATACTGAATTCACAGAAAAAAAAGCTGCCAGCCCGCCTTTTTTTGTTGGTAGGCTACAGGAGTCGGCCGAAATAGCCGGCGAAATTGTTGTAAGATGGGAGAAGAAATGGAAAAAGAAGTAAAAACCATTCTAATTGTAGATGATGAAGCACCAATTAGAGATATATTAGTTTATAACTTACAAAAGGAAGGTTATGAAACAATTGAAGCATCTGACGGTGTAACCGCAGTTAATATGGCATTAGAACAAAAGCCAGATTTAATATTGTTAGATATCATGCTTCCAAAATTAGACGGTTTATCAGTATGTAAAAGAATTAAAAATTCTTTAAACGTTCCTATCCTTATGCTAACAGCAAAAGATGGAGAAATTGACAAAATATTAGGATTAGAACTAGGAGCAGATGACTATATTACCAAACCATTTAGTGTAAGAGAATTAGTTGCAAGAGTAAAAGCAAACTTAAGAAAAGTAGAAGCAGTATCTAGTAACAATACAGTCCAACAAGTAAACGAAGAAAAGAAAAAAGAAAGCAAAATAGTAGTAGGAGATTTAGAATTAGATTTAGATAAATTCGAAGTTAAAGTTAGAGGAGAAATAATGGATTTAACCTTACGAGAATTTGAAGTACTAAAATTCTTAGCATCTCAACCTGAACAAGTAGTAACAAGAGAAACCCTATTAGAAAAAGTATGGGGATATGAATATTTTGGAGATATAAGAACCGTAGATGTTACTGTCAGAAGAATAAGAGAAAAAATAGAAAAAGACACATCTATTCCAAAAATATTAATTACCAAAAGAGGGGTAGGATATTATATAGCTTCTAACTAGAATAAATTGCCAAAAGGGAGAACCTTTTTGGCAACTTTTTTATAGGGTAGGAAAGTTGTAGAATTTTTTTGCAATTGCCATTGCTTAGAAATTTTTAATTTGTTTTTTATATGATAGGAAAGAAAACTTTGTCGAAAAGTGCGATGAAAAACTACAAAAAATAGAATAAAAATATTGACAAATTGATACAATAGAATTTATACTTTAGTAAATTATATAATTTATAAACTACATAAGGAGGGATAGACTTTAGTGCACTAAAAATTTTATGAATAGAAAATTTGTATCAAAAAGTAATAGAGTATTACGAAAAATTTTAAACTCAAAACAGAATTTAGATATCTTACAAGATTTTATAGAAACTTTTTTAGAAATAGACATTGAAGAAATAAAATTAAATCCATATTTAGAAATAAAATCCAATCATTTACCATCAGAAGAAAATTTTGGAATTGCTGATGTAAGAGTAAAACTGAGAAATCAAGATGAACTTAATATAGGAATTCAATTTATAGATGGTTACTATGCTCAAAACAAAATGTTATTATATTATGCACAAGTTCATTCTAATCAATTAGAATATGAAGATAACAGAAAGATTGTAAAGACAATCACCATTAATTTATTAGATTTTAATTATTTAAAATCAAAAGATTACTTTAACAAAATTGCAATAGCATCAAAAACAGAAAATAAAATTGAATTATATGTATTAGAACTACCCAAATATAATTCTACCATAACAAAAACATTTCCTAAAAAAGATGCTTGGATGACTTATTTATGTGGAGAATCACCCAATAGTATATCACAAGTTTTAAAAAAATATGAGAAAATTCAGAAATTGGACAATTTACTAGAAGACTATTGGAAAAATGAAGTAATGGAATAAGTTCAATATATAAGAAAAGGCTAATTAATTATGATTCATTAGTTTATTCTAAAAAGTAAAACAATTATTCAAGTAATTTTCATATAAAAGTTAGTAGTAGATTGTAACAATTATGATTTAATTACTTTTAAATTCGTGTTTTACTTTTTAGAATAGAAAGTTTAGAAGATTAATTGAAAAAGGCTTTTTTAAATATTGCAATCTAGATAAATAAATTTTAATACTATTTTTATTGGGTTTGTGTTAACGTTTGTTTTAATGTTACTTTTATAATAGTACCTTCTTGTACAGGTTCATCTTTAGCATAATCTTGAGAAGTAACAATACCAGAACCTTCTATAGTAATATTTAAGTTTTTAGATTTTAAAGCATGAATAGCCTCAGAGGCATTCATATTTCTTAAATCTGGAACAGTGACAGAAGTTGAAATACTACTACCTTGTCCATATAAAACAATAATAGAGTTATTCTTAAGTAGTGAATTACCTGGTTTAGGAGTTTGATCATCTACTAAAACAGTATTTGGATCACCTTCTACATAAACTTTGGTCTGAAATCCACTTGCTTTTAAGATTTTTTCAGCTTCAGCTACTGTTTTATTTCTAACATCAGGTACAACAATGGCATTACTTGGATTGGTATTACTAGAGGCATTTTCGTCAACAGGAACCCCTAAATAAGGTAGAATTTCAGATAACATTTGAGATACTACTGGACCTGCAACTTGTCCACCTTGATGACCATTTGGACCTTTTGGATCATATAAAGTAAGAAGTAATACAATTTGTGTATCTTCAATCGGAGAAATTGCAACATAAGAAGCAACATATCCTTCTTCTTCTTTACCAACAGGAGGTTCAGAAGTACCAGTTTTACCTCCAATAGAATAGCCGGAAACAGCAGCATGTCTACCAGAACCGTCAGTTACGACAGATTCCATCATAGATTTAACTTGTTCAGAAGTTTGTTTGGAGATAACTTGCCTAATTTGTGTAACAGGAACTTCTGTTACAGTATTAGTATCTGTATTTTTTATTTCTTTTACAATACGAGGTTTCATTAATATACCATCATTTGCAACACAAGAAATAGCTGTAATCATTTGAAGTGGAGTAACATTAATTCTTTGTCCAAATGACATAGTAGCTAGTTCTACAGGTCCAATTTTATCTAAATTTTGGAACAAACTAGATTGTTCACCATATAGACTAGAATTTGTAGAATTAAACAATCCAAAAGCATCATAGTATTTATATAAAGTAGATGGTCCAATTCTTTGTCCTAATTGCATAAAGGCTGGATTACAAGAATTACATAGTGACTTTCTTAAAGTTTGTACACCATGTGGATTTTTAGCCCAACAACTGATTTTAATACCAGAGATTTCTTCGTAACCTTTACAATAAAAATCACCAGCTTTGTCAGTTGAAGTAATATTTTCTTCTAAAGCTACAGCAGAAGTAATTACTTTAAAAGTAGAACCTGGTTCATAAGTTGCTCCTACTGATTTATTACTCCACATTGTAAATAAAGCTTCACTTTTTTCTTCATTTGAAAGAGAATCATAGTTTTCGGCTAGTGTGCTATTAGGTGTATAAGGAGAATTTAAGTCATAATCTGGATAAGAAGCCATAGCCAAAATATCACCAGTTTTTGGATTCATGGCAATTACATTGCCACCTCTATGGCAATCATTTTCATCTACTGCTTGTTTTAAATATTTTTCTACAATGGATTGTATATTTAAATCGATAGAAAGTGTTAAATCACTTCCATTTTCAGCAGATATGTAGGTTTCTTCTGCATTAGGAATTTCTTTTTGATCACTACCTTTAGAACTTACAATTTTGCCAGGGGTACCAGTTAAAGCAGATTCCCATTTTGCTTCAATACCACTTAAACCTTGATTGTCACTTCCACAAAAACCAATTACATGGGAAGCAACTGTGCTATAGGGATAATATCTTTTTGTATCTTCATCTATATTAATCCCAACTGTAATTTTATTTTCTTCCATCCATTGTTTTAGTTGTTCTACTTTTTCTTGTTCTACTTTTTTTATGATGGTTTCTACTTGAGAATCGCTAGATACCTTTTCAAATATTTCATCATAGTTGAGTTCAAAGATTTCACTAAGACCTTTTGCGACTTTTTCTTTATAGTCTTTTGTATCAGCCTCATTGCTTTTTTTGATTTTAGTAGGGTTAATCGTTATAGTATCTACTTGTGCACCAATCGCAAGGGCTTTTCCAGTTGAGTCATAAATATTGCCACGTTTTGGACTTATGATTTGATTGATGGTTTGTTGTTGGTAAGCTTTTTCTTTTAAAAAGTTTCCTTGTGCAAATTGGAGAAATCCAATCCTACTAATTAAGAGAATAAAAATTATAATAATTACAATCATGAGTATTTTTAATTTAGTAGTATGGACTAGATTTTTGGATTCGAATCCAGTTTTTATTTTAATGATTTTGTGATTATTTGTTTTTTTTGTTTTCTTTTTTGGATTTTTCATAGTTACTTTCATTCCTTTTAATTAGAATTCTTTTGTTTTCCATATTGTATATTAAAAATAGTTAAAAAGCAATAAAAGTTGAAAAAATCCAAGAAATGTAATAAAATGATTTTGGAGACAGAAAAGTAAAAAGATTTTGGTAATTTTCCAGCTTATACGTCCATACTGTCAACTTTAACTTATTATATAAAAGGAAGACAGTGAATTGAAAGTAATTGAAGTAGAAATTTTTAATTTATTTTATGGAAAATGTTCGCGCCTTGAGCGTGAAAGGGTGCCATAAAATAAATTTAGAATTTCTATGAAATTAGCTTGAACGAACTGTCTTCCTTTTATATAATAAGTTAAAGTTGACAGTATGGACGTATAAGCTGGAAAATTACCAAAATTTTTTTACTTTTGTTTTCAAAATCATTGGAAGGAAATAAGAAAATGAGTACTCTTTTAGAAGAAACTAAACTTATTATGAACAAATTTCATATAAAAGCTAATAAAAGTTTAGGACAAAATTTTTTAATTTGTGAAGAAGTTGTTCAAGCCATTATAGAAAGTAGTAAAATTCAAAAGGAAGATTTGGTTATTGAAATTGGTCCAGGCCTAGGAACACTAACAAAATATTTATTAGAAAAAGCAGGAAAAGTTATTTGTATTGAATTAGATAAAAAGATGGTTAATCTATTAGAAAGTAGATTTTTAAACAATGAAAACTTTGTAATATTAAATCAAGATGTATTAAAAGTTGATTTACGAAGTATCATTCAAAAAGAAACGACACCAATAAAAAATGTAAAAGTAGTAGCCAATTTACCATATTATATAACTACACCAATTATTATGAAACTATTGGAAGATGAGTTACCTTTAGAAAGTATAACAGTAATGATACAAAAAGAAGTTGCTAATCGATTATTGGCTATACCAGGACAAAGAGAAACAGGAGCAATCACTTATAGCGTTTATTATTATGCACAATCTGAAGGGGTTTTAGAAGTTCCCAATCATTCTTTTATACCAGAGCCTGAAGTAACATCAAAGGTTATCAAATTAAACATTAGAAAAAAGCCTCCTGTCGAAATAGAAAAGAAAGAAATGATGTTTCAAATTATTAAATGTGCTTTTATGCAAAGACGAAAAACATTGCTAAATGCGCTAGCAAATACGAATATGTTTAGTAATAAAAATGAGGGTATAGAAATTTTAAAAAATTTGAATATCGATATAAATATTAGACCTGAAAAATTAAAATTAGAGGACTATGCGAACCTAACAAAATTAATTATGAAAAAAAGAAACTTAAAATAAAAAAGTATTTTCATTTATAAATTTATATGATATAATAAAAAAGAAGTATAAAATAGGGAGAGAACAATGAATCAGATTTTGGTTACCAAAAAATTGTATATTACGCCAGAATTAAAGAAAAAAAAGAAAGTCTATAAATTTGAGTTCTTTTTGTCTGTTTTTTTGGTTGTTGTTTTGGTGTCTGCTTACATTTATGCTGAGTATGACAGAAATAAAAGTGAGCAAGTATCACAAGAAATTATGGCAAATTTAGATATACCAGAAGAAGATGTAACAATTGCTAAAAATAATGTATTAGTAGTTGTATTAGATGAGGAGCAACAAGAAGAACCAAAAACAAATCTACAACAGCTACAACAACAAACAGCTACACAAAAAACGGCAGCTGGCTATCAATATTCAACAATTGCCACGATCAATATACCAAAAATAAGTGTTTCTTATCCAATTATTGATGGACCGACAGATAGTTCAGAAGAAACAGAAGACTTATTAAAAATATCACCTACTAAATTTTGGGGGCCAGATCCAAATGAAGTTGGGAATTTCTGTATAGTAGGTCATAATTATAGAAATAATAGATTTTTTAGTAAAGTACCAACATTAATAGAAGGAGATACAATAGAAATAACAGATTTATCATCAGGAAAGACAATTCCATATAAAGTATATACAAAATATGAAGTAGATCCATCAGATGTTAGCTGTACATCTCAGTTAACAAATGGAAGAAGAGAAATAACGCTAATTACTTGTACAGATGATAGTAAATACAGGGTAGTTGTAAAAGCAAGGCAAGTAAAATAAACCTAAGTTTTAAGTATCAGTTATAGACTGGTACTTTTAAAATGGAATAAAAAATTTCAAGAACTTTATTTTGTTATTATATTTTGCAAAAATAGCTTTTTAATTTTTGAATACATAAGTAAGAAGGTAAAAATTGAAAAGTAACCAAAAAAGGAAAAATACATATAATATAGAAAGCAAGAAGAGAGGAGGACAATACCAGTGGCAAAGATATTGATATTTAATAATGATACTGACAGAATGGAAACCTATTACAGAGGAGAAAGCGAACCAATGCCTTATAATACAAATTCGACATTAAAAGTAAGAGAATTTAGAGGTTCTAGTCGAAGTAATATTTTATGGACAACAAAAAGATGTATGCAAAGTTGGAATAGTCAAAGATACATCTTTGGAGCACCCATACCAGTGGGATTTGCTTTCAAAAGACCATATGAAGGTGGTCATGGAAATCAGAGTCATGACTAGATATACACAGTTGATACTTTATTAATATTGATTATTTTTCTATTTCTTCACATTTATCACATTTGTCACAATCATTGATGAAACAATCGCATTTGTCACATTTATCACCTTTTAGGCATTTACCTTCATGATGACATTTTGCACAAATTTTAATTTTTTTAGTATCATTTACCCAAATTTGAAGAGCATATTCTTTTCCAGGGCAAAGAGGTCCAAAAACGAATTCTCCTTCTTTATCGGTAAAAGTATGACCGATTGGTCTTCTTTCTTCTTTACCATGTTCGCAAACAACTTCCACTAATTTAACAACAGCATCTTTAACAGGTTCTTTAAAACAATTTTTTACAACTCCATAAATTACGTCACGATTGTCTTCTGATAATATAAAAAAGTACCAAATATATTTTAAATAAAAAATATTTCCATATTATAGTCTTTATCAAGGATTATATAATCAATTATAGATAACCATAATCTTCTTTTTTGTAGCCTATTATATTTATTATATTCTAAAAGGAAATTATTTTTTAAAATTGATTTTAAAGTTCTTAAATTATCATTTGGAATATTAGTTTCTATATTTTTTTGTTTTTTAGCCAACTCTTCTAATTGTAATACATAATGTTTATAATCTTTTTCATAATCTTCAATTCTTATTAAATCTCTAATATATAAATCTTTTAATTTAGTAAGTTTATTTTCTAAAGAAGAAATTTCTTTAGACATATCCGATTCTTTTAAATATTGTTCTTTATAGTCATAATCAGCTATATATTTATTTAGTTGAGTAACAACTTCTTTTAAAAGTTTTTGTTCTATTTTTATTTCATTAAAGTTAGTTTTACAAGAGCATTTTTGTGCTAAATGATGTCTCTTGCAAATGTAATAATATTTTGAACTTTCTAAGTTTTTAGAATAGAATTTGCCACCTAATGTATAACCACACTCTGAACATTTTAACAGTCCTTGAAAAATATAACCACCTGAATTATTATTGCTTTTCTTTCTAGCATTTTTCTTTAGTAATCTTTGGGTATTTTCAAATGTAGTTTTATCTATAATAGAGGGACAAAAATCTTCAATATCGCCATATCTAGTTTCTTTTATTCCAATATATAATTTGTTTGTTAAAATTCTATATGCTCTCATATAATTTAGTTGTAATTCGGGATATTTTAAGTCTAATTTTTGAAATGTTTGATAAGCGCTTGTTGTTTCTTTATAAAATTGAAACGCATCTAAAATAATCTGTTTTTTGTTTTCATCAATAATTAATTTTTTATTATCTTTTTTTAAACCAATTGGAATTTTTCCACTAATTAATTCTTTGCTCTCAGTTTTTGTTTTGAATACACTTCTGATTCTTTCGGAAGTTTGAGCAGACTCATTTTCTGCTACTGAAAGCATAATGTTAATATGTAGTCTACCATTTGCTGTAGAACTGTCATATTTTTCAAAAACAGTTTGCCAAAATACACCATATTCATCTAATGTATCTAATATTTTATAATAATTTCTTACACCACGAGAAAGTCTATCAAGTTTTGTAATTAATATCCTGTTTATTTTACCTTGTTCTACATCTTTTAAAAGTCTTTGCAAAGCAGGTCTTTTTAAGTTAGTAGCAGAAAAACCATCATCTTCGTAAATGCCATATATATGAAATCCGTTTGACAAAGCATATTTTGTTAATTCTTCCCTTTGTGTTCTTAAACTATCTCCATTAATTGCTTGTTCATCTGTGCTAACTCTAACATACAAACCAACTTCTTCTGCTTTTTTAGTTTTATCCATTATTCAAAAGCCCCCTTAATCTTAGCTTCTTTTACTCTTCCTATTATTTTAACTGGTATGTTTTTCATGTCTTCAAATGTGAATTTTTTAATTGGGTAATATGGATTCATTGCGTGTAATTCTATTCCTTCATTAGTTTTAATAATTTTTTTAACTGTTGCTTCTTCACCATTTATTAACACAACAGCAGTTTGTCCACTTTCTACATCATCTTGACTATGAACTATAACTAAATCACCTTTTGTAAGAAGTGGCAACATACTATCACCAGTTACTTGTAATGCAAAATATTCATTTATATTTTTTTTATAATTTTTTACTGTATCTTCATCTGTTATATATCCTATTACATTTTCTTCAGCTAACCAGTCATATCCAGCTTTTACTGTACCTAAAATTGGAATTTTATTATTTAAGTCACTCTCAGAAATATCTTCATTTAGTCTAAATTCTTGTTTATCATCCAACATTTTTAATAAATCATCAATAGGTATATTCATTGCACTTGAAATATATTTAACACTATCTAAAGTAGGTGCAATTGGTTTACCTGTTCTATAATCTATGTTTTTTTCTAGCATAGAAATATAAGTATAACTTAAACCACACTTACTAGCAAAAGCCCTTAAAGATAAATTGTGTTCATTTCTATACTTTTTTATAACTTCTCCTAAAAACATTTTTATCCTCCTAAATGTTGATATATTTATATTGTACAACATATTAAACAAAAAGTCAAAAAAATTTTTATTTTTTTGTTCAATATACTTGACAAATAAAAATAATAGATATATAATTCGTTCAACAAGTTAAACAAAAGTGAGGTGAAACAATGAAAAATAGATTAAAAGAAGTAAGAGAAACTAAAGGAATATCTCAAGAAGAATTGTCAGAAAAATCTGGGATTTCAAGAACAATAATTTCAGAATTAGAAACGAAAAAGAGAGAAGTTACAACAAACATCACATTAGAAAAGATTGCAGAAGCATTAGAAGAAAAAGTATCTAATATTTTTTTTATTAATTAAGTTTAACATGATAAACAAAAAAATAACAACAAGTACAAACTATCTGAATAAAGTTAAGAAGAGGTGGTGATTTTGGAAAGAAAAGATAAAACAAAATTTACTTTAGAGCATGCACAAATATTTTATCAAACATATGCAGAGATATTAGCAGAAATATATGCACCAAATATAGAAGTAAAGGCAGTGGTAAAAGAAAAGGAGGAAAACAAATGAAAAGAAAACAGATAAAAAAAATAATAGCAAAAATAATGTTATACACAATTTGTAGTCGGAATGTGGACAGGCTTTATAGTATATGGTTTTATGACAGCTACTACATTAAATTAGGAAAGGAGGAAAATAAATGGAAGTTAAAGATTATTTAAAAGATGAGTTAAAAAGACTTAATAGAATGAATGATTTATTAGAAAAACAAATAAATCAAGGAAGCATAAAAGATAATGAGTCTGAACGAATAGTATGTAATGTAAAAGCTATGTGCGAGATAGCTAATACAATTTATAAATATAGGTATTGTTAAATAATCTCTAAATCATTATCGATAGAGATACTATCTAAATTGCTATCAGAAGGTTTGTAACAATCTAAATTATTATAAATAGAATTATAGATTTCATAAGGTAGAGTTTTGCATTGCTCTATAGAAGTATGTTTAATGTTATCTACAACTTTTAGAGTAATTTGTAAAGCAATTTCTTCTTTTGACATAATATCACCACCTTTTATGGCGTTCAGACTTAAAAGAAGTATAACAAAATAAAATCAAAAACAATGTCGAAAGAAGTTAATAAACATAAAAAGAAGGGAGTGAAAAGAGATGTTTAAAAAATTAGAACTAATAATAAAAAACAATAATCTAGAAAAAGAAAATAACAAAATAAAAGAAGAGAATCAAAAAAACAGAGAAGATATAAGCGATTTAGAATTACAAAAAGTACATTGCAAGTTAGTAGCACAATACACAATAGCAAAATTGCTTGACTTAGAACAAATTGATAGAAGTGGAATATCAGAAGAATCTAAAAGAAAACGAAGAAATATAATTATAAATGAGTTAAGAAAAGAAAATATAAACATAATAAATGAGTTATCTAACAAGTTTGGAAAAAATAGATAACTCAACAAAAAATACATATATAAATATATAATTTCTATTTAATTATACATTGAAATGTTAATGGTGTCAAATGTTAAAACAATGTAGTCATTAACTGCATTGAGAAGACTTATTTTTAATTAATGTCAAATGAAATTCTAAGTAAGGTGAATGAAATGATAGTTAGAGATTTGAGTAAAAGTTTTAATCCATATCCAAAAGAGGGTTTTAAATTAGAGCA
>JAAWGB010000055.1 GCA_022795075.1 Clostridia bacterium
TTTTATAGATTTTTATGGTGGTAAAATGATAAGCTAAAAAGCATCTATCCATCAACCACTAACATTGCTAAATAATTGTATCAATTGCATTTCTTGCCAATTCATCACATCGATTATTCCATTCATTATCACTATGTCCTTTTACTTTATGAAACTGAACTTTGTGTATTTTAGTTAAATTATATAATTCTTGCCAAAGTTCTTGATTCTTAACTGGAGCCTTACTAGCTGTTTTCCAATTATTTTTAACCCAATTATCAATCCAACCTTGTTCAAAACTATTTACTACATAAGCACTATCACTATATAAATCAACCTCACAAGGATATTTCAAAAGTTTTAGTCCTTCAATAACAGCAGTAAGTTCCATAATATTATTGGTTGTATCTTTTTTGGCACCAAAAATTTCTTTTTTATTTTCTTTATACATCAAAATAGAACCCCAACCACCTGGACCTGGATTTCCCGAACAAGCACCATCTGTATAAATAACAACTTTTTCCATAAAATTATCCTTCCTATTTGTGTTTTTCAAACTTTTATGATACTATTATAGCATAAATAAAAATTTGAAATCAAGAAGGTATTAATATGAATAAAGTTTTAGGTATTGTTGCAGAATACAACCCTTTTCACAATGGTCACTTATACCATTTGGAAAAATCAAAACAAGAAACTGGTTCCAATTATGTAGTTGCCATTATGAGTGGGAACTTTACTCAGCGTGGAAATACCGCTTTAATTGACAAATGGTCAAGAGCCGAAGCAGCTATTCGTAGTGGCGTTGACTTAGTTATAGAATTACCTGTATTATATGCTATTTCAAGTGCAGAAAATTTTGCAGAAGGTGCCATAAAAATTCTTGATTCTTTAAAAGTTGTTGATTATCTTTCATTTGGAGCTGAAATCGCCGATATTGAAATTTTAGATAAATGTGCAGATGTTTTACTTCATGAACCCAAACAATACAAAACACTTTTATCACATGAATTGGCAAAAGGTATTTCTTATCCAAAAGCAAGAGAAAATGCTTTAATGATGTATTTAAATAATATTCGTAAATTTGCAAATGTTCTTTCTTCTCCTAATAACATTTTAGGAATTGAATATTTAAAAGCTATTAAAAAATTAAAAAGTAATCTTGAGCCATACAGTTTACCAAGACATGAAGTTGGTTATCATGATTTAGATTACACCGAAAATACAGCCAGTAGTACTGCCATTCGTAATTTGACTAAAAATGGTGGATTTACTGCCTTACCTAGTCTTATGCCTTCATCTAGTTATTCTATTTTAATGCAAAACATCAAAGCAGGTCATATCGTTTCAGATATATCTGTATTTGAAAAAGAAATTATTTATGCCTTAAGAAAAATGAATACTTCTGAAATTTCTAATTTACCAGATGTATGTGAAGGCTTAGAATTTGCTATCAAAAATGCTGCCAATTCTTGTAATACTTTTTCTGAATTTATGAATATCATTAAATCAAAACGATACACAACTACTCGCTTACAACGAATTTTACTATATGCTTTATTAGGTATTACCAAAAAAGATATGGTTATGTCCAAAAAAGTAGAACCTTATATTAGAGTTTTAGGATTAAATAAAAAGGGAAAATTCCTTATTTCTGAAATTGCTAATGCTAATCCTAAACTTGAAATTATTACATCGGTTAAACGCTTTACTGATAATAATTCTAATAAAAGTCTACAAGCTATGCTAGAAAAAGATATTTGGGCTACCAATGTTTATACAATTGGTTATGCAGAAGATTCTTGGAATAATTTAGACTTTACAAAAAAAATTGTAACTTTATAAAAAATGTTCCTATTTTTATTGATTTAATGGCTAAATAGACTTAAAATAATAGCTTTTGTGGACTGTAATAAAAATTGATAGATTTTTTTGAAAAAAACTTGACTTTTATTTTAAAATAGTTTATACTTTAAGTTGTGCTACACACTAGGAGCATGCTCCATTAGCTCAGTTGGTCAGAGCAACCGGCTCATAACCGGTGGGTCCTAGGTTCGAATCCTAGATGGAGCACCATATTAATTTTATATTTGGGTAGGTGGCCGAGTGGCTAAAGGCGGCAGACTGTAAATCTGTTCTCATTTGAGTACGAAGGTTCGAATCCTTCCCTGCCCACCAAGACGAGTTTTTGTCGAACTCTCTATAATACTTGATATAACTTAATTTCAAGATTATAAGAATTTGACAACACAAAAACTTTAAACCGTTTCAAAAAATGAAGCGGTCTTTTTTTGACCAAAAGTCTTGAAAGAAGGAGGTTTTTGTGATATTATGTTACATATAATTAAACAAGAAATCAATATGAGTAAAGAATTACTCTCTAAAATCGAATGGGCGTGCCGTTTAAAATTTAAAGGAAAGGAACAGCCACAAATAATAAATGGTTGTTTAAGAATAATTGAGCATACCAATTTAGCGTATGTAGAGCCCCATAGAGTAATTATTAAAGATAGCTTGTACCTATTCTTTAATGAACAAGATTATTTCTATGTAAATGATTTAAGTACAAAATATCCGTTATCCAAATTACAAGAACATATCAGCGGAAATACATAACATAGAACGGCAAAGCATTTTAGAGTTTTTTAAAAATTATACTATATTGGTTTATTTGTGTTATTAAAAAGGAAATTAAAGAGATAGTAATAATAAATATAAAAACTCTAAAAGTGCTAATAGCTAAAACTATGCTATGTGGCACTTTTTTGTTGCCTTTCTATTCATAAAATTTGGAAGGAGGATATGTAAAAATGAATGAAGAAAGGAAAGTAGCAGGAATTTATATTCGTGTTAGTACAGAAGATCAAGTAAGAGAAGGATTTAGTTTAGGAGAACAGGAGGAAAAGTTAAAACAGCTTTGTAAGTATAAAGATTATAAAATCTATAAAGTTTATAAAGATGCAGGAATTAGTGCAAAGAATATGTCAGGTAGACCAGCATTTCAGCAAATGCTAGAAGATATGAGCGCAGGTAAAATCAATTATATTGTAGCCTATAAACTAGATAGAGTTACAAGGTCTGTAAGAGATTTAGAAGTTCTAATTTCAGAATTAGAAGAACATCATTGTTATCTTGTTTGCGATAGGGATGATGTAAATACATCTTCAGCTAATGGAAGATTTTTTGTAAGAATGTTGACAGTTTTATCACAGTTAGAAATTGAAATAGTATCAGAAAGAACAAAATTCGGTTTAACAGGTGCAATAAAGTCAGGTCA
Organism: Clostridia bacterium; assembly: GCA_022795075.1. Classification (GTDB taxonomy): domain Bacteria; phylum Bacillota; class Clostridia; order TANB77; family CAG-508; genus CAG-269. Next base: position 3,257 of record JAAWGB010000055.1, read on the forward strand.
TATTCCACGGAACTTGCCCATTAGGTTATAAAAGGGATACAACAAAGAAAATGGTAATAGATGAAACTACAAAAGATGTTGTTATTAGAATATTTAATCTGTATTTACAAGGTAAAAGTTATCAAACAATAGCAAATATTCTAAACGAAGAAAAGGTCTTAGAGCCTAAAAAATGGGATGATTCTACCATAGAAAAAATACTCAATAACAAAATCTATGTGGGAGATTATGAAAGATTTAAAAGAGTAGCAAAAGAACAAGGAAAAGAGCCAGTAATATATCCTAATGTTGTTGAACCTATTATAACAAGAGCAATGTTTGAAGATATACAGCTACAGAAAGAGAAAAATCAAAGAGCATATTGTAGAGATAGAGTATATATCTTTATGCAAAAAATGAAGTGTCCTAAATGTGGCAAGATAATGGGAAGTAAAGGAACTGGTGGAAAAAAGAAAAAGTATATGTATTATCATTGTTCAGACTGTAAAATTTATCTTCGTGAAGATTTAATAGAAGAACAAGTTATGCCAATGATAATGGATTTAATAGAATATGATATGACAGTTAAAAAATACTTCTATCCTGTTTTAGCAGATAAAAAAGAAAAAAATACAGATAAACTTGATAAAGAAATAAACACATTAAGAAACCAAAAAAATAGAATAAAGGAAGCCTATTTAAAAGAAATTGTTGATGTAGAAGAATTTTCAAAGGAATATAAAGTAATAGATGAAAAATTAGAATTATTAGAACAAAAGCGAATTGAAACAATAGACCTAAATAAACAGAGTTTTAGCCCACAGCATTTAATGGCAGATAGAGATGTAGAAAAAGAAAAGCTAATTCGTTCTAATAAATTTTACGATATGCTAATGGCAGAATGGAAAAACAAAAATAAAGAAGAAAAACAAGAATTTATTTCAAAATTTTTAGAAAGTATTACAGTTGAAAAAGATAGTAAAGGTAATTATAATCTAGTTAATTTAAAGCTAAGAAAAACATTTATTAACCAGATATACAAGTTAATGCAAAATGGAATGTTTGATATGACTATTGCAGATGAAAAAGATAAAGAAGTTAGAACAACAGTGATGATGGACAAACAAGAACTACAAGAATATATTGATAGGCTTAATGAGTATTACGATGTTTCATATTATGAAGTAGCGAGATTAGATGAACCAAAGAAAGGCTATCAGAAAAAATATCTTACAATAGATGAAACAAATGATAATGGAGAAAAACTTTTTAAATTAGTTGAACTAATAACTGATGATAAAAAGTATCCACAGAAAAAAGCAAATAGAATTGTTGGAGAAATTAGAGTAAAAGAAAGAGAAAAAGTTAGTTAAAAATTTATAAATGGAGGAATTGAAAATGGAAAATAAATATGGAATTGAATACACAAAAGTTGGAGATTATTATACGCCTAATTTAGTATTAGAAAAAGAAACAATTATACTAAACAAATATGGAAGAATGAGATTAAAATTTTTAAAAGAAAACAAGAAATCAGAATATACAATAATGTTTATAAATGGAACTTTGAATAAACATTTAAAAGAGATTCAAGAAACAGCACAAGAAAGACTTGATTTAATTATAAAGCAATTAAAAGAACAAAACAATCTAACAGAAGAAATGAAAAATACTGACCAACTTTATTGGGTTAGTATGATGAATAATTTTAAAAATATAGCAGAAGAAAATATATTAAATGAACTAATATATGTATAAGAAATTACTGGCAGGAGAAAACAGACAAATGTATTGCCATATTTAATGTCTATAAGTGTAGCGAGCATAGGTTTTGTATTGCCACAAAACCGACAGCTTACGCTGAAAGGGGAAAAACTCCCCCTATAACCCCTTATCTTATGAAACAAAAAATAAAAGAAATTGAGTGTAAAATTGAATAAAAAATCAATAATTTTTAAGAAAGATTTTATAAAAAATGGAGCGAAAATTTATCAAAAAGGAAGTGAAAAATTATGAGAAATAGAACAATAGGAATAAATGTTAGAGTGAGTGAAAATGAGAAGAAAAAATTACAAAGAAATGCTAAAAAGAGTAACTTAAATTTATCATCTTATTTAAGAAAATCTGGATTACAGAAAGAAATTTATTCAATACCAGATGAAGAACTTCGTAAAGTTTACAATGGAATTGTTGAATTAAAAAATGAATTTCCTTATATGAGTGATGAAGAAATAAAAGATAAAATAACAAAAATGCAAAGTGATTTTCTTGATATTTATAATTATAAAAAACGGAGATGATGACAGTGGCGACAACGAAAATATGGGCAATTAAAGATAGTATATCTCGTGTAATAAGCTATGCAAAAAATCCAGAAAAGACAACGTTTTTAGATTTAAAACAAGTATTAAAATATGCAGAAAATGATGAGAAAACAATAGATAAAGACGAAAAAACTATGTATGTAACTGGTGTAAATTGTAAAGCAGAAACAGCTTATGAAGAAATGACGCTAGTTCAAAATAGATTTGATAAATGTACAGGAAATGTTGCATATCATGCATATCAAAGTTTTAAAACAGGAGAAGTATCGCCAGAATTAGCACACAAAATTGGAGTAGAACTTGCAGAAAAAATGTGGAGTGAATATCAAGTAGTAGTTGCAACACATTTTAATACAGGCACATACCATAATCATTTTGTGGTAAATTCCGTTAATATGTTTACAGGCAAGAAGTTTGATTGTAACAAAGGAGCATATTATCATTTCAGAGAGTTATCAGATGATCTATGCAAAGAATATGGACTAACAGTTATTGAAAAGCCAACAGGGAAAACACCAAGAAGTATATATTTTGCAGAAAAACGAGGAGAGCCAACAAAGTATAATGTAATAAGACAAGCTATTGATGAAGCAATGAAAATGTGTATCAATTATGGGCAGTTTAAAAAGATAATGCTTAAAAATGGTTATATAATCAATGATGAGTACAGTAGAAAATATCCAACGATTCGTTCAATAAATGATAAACAAGCAGTAAGAATGTATCATTTAGGAGAACAATATTTGCCAAAGAATATTGCAAATAAAGTTGAACACAATCCATATCATTATCAAAATAGATATATAGAATTTATACACCCTAAAAAGAAAAAGCAAAAATGCAAAGTTTATAAATATAAAGGTAAATTCAAAGATATTAGCAAAATGAGTGGAATTGATGTGCTATTTCTACTGCTATTTCACTTATTAGGATTACTACCAAAACGAGAAAACTATCAGCCACTATCTCCAGAAATGAAACAAGAAGTAAGAAAAATGGAACGATATTCTAATGAGATTAGACTTATTATAAGCGAAAAATTAAAAACAACAGAAGATGTAAAAAGCTATATTTCACAAACTGAAAAAGATATTGAAGATGTTACTAGTTTAAGACAAAAATACAGAAATAAACTAAGAAATTGTACGGATGATAAATTAATAAAGGAATACAAAGAAAAACGAAATGAATGCACTACAATACTAAATAAGTACAGAAAAAATCTAAAAACAGCAAATTATATTTTAGAAGATATACCAAAAGTTAAAGAAGTTATAAAAATTGAAATACAAATGAAAAATGGACAAGAAGATATTTCAAAAATGAAGAAAAAGGACAGAAACTTAAGTAGATAATATGCCAAGAGATTGTTATATAAAAAGTGGCAATCTCTTTTATATTAATTTCTGGAAATAATTGTTTTTATACTGATTTTATGATATAAATAAGTAAAATAGAAATTTGTAAGGAGAAAAATGATGCCAAAAGATTTTATACATTTTTTTGGAACAACAGGAAATAAAGATATATTTTTTAAGAAAATTAGGTCATCAGGTGGATTATATTTTAGTGTAGATAATACAAACATAATTATAGATCCAGGACCAAACACATTTTATAAATATATAAATACTTATGAAAATAAAATTGATGGAATAATCTTATCTCATATACATATAGACCATTCAAATGATTTGAATATATTTGTGGAGCTTATGACAAATGGAGGAGAAGAAAAACAAGGAAGTCTATTATTACCAAATCAAGCAATAGAAGAAAGAGTATTATTTCCATACGTAAAAGAGTTTCCAGAGCATTTAGAGATTATAAAACCGAATAGTAACTATACAATAAAAAACATAGAAATTACATCATCAATAGAACATAAACATGGTGTTGAAAATTATGGATTTAAGATAAAAACTAAAAATTATACTATAGGATTAGTAACTGATACAGCATATTTTCCAGAACTTTTAAATTCATATATTGGATGTGATATTTTAATAGTAAATGTACCATATCATATACAAGATAAACCAAAACCTAAACATTTGGATATAGTAAATGTGGAAGAATTTATAAAAGTGATAAAACCTAATAAAGTAATTTTAACTCATTTTAATTGTAATATCTTAAATAGTAATCCTGTTTGTATTGCTGATGAATTAAGCCGAAAGTACAGTATAGAGGTAATATCAGCAGAAGATGATATGATTTTAGAATTATAGATTGTTAGTGATTATTTAAAATAAAAAGGAGTCGATAAAAATGAAAGTAATAAAATATAATAATGCTTTAAAGGGCAAAAATAGTGAGAAGTGTAAAACTTTAGAATATTCATTTATGGATAAAGATATAGATTTAGGTATAGCAACAATTAGAGGAAGATATCCAGATGAGGGGTATGGTGTAAACCTTATAAGTAAAGAACTAATATATGTTATTGAAGGAAGAGGAACACTAAATTTTGAAAATGAAAAAATTGAATTTTCAGAAGGAGATTCTATTTTAATAGAGCCTAATGAAAAATATTATTATGATACTGAATACTGCAAAATATCTATGTCTTGTACACCTGCATGGTCAATAGAACAACATAAATTAGTAAAATAATGAAAGGAAATCATAGAAAAATGAATATTATAGATATTTATAATAAATATCATTTACCAGAGAACCTACAAATGCACATGTTAAGAGTTGCTGCATGTAGTAATTTGATAATAGATAATTGGAACGGACAAACAATAGATAAAGAATCAATTATTAGAGTAAGTCTATTGCATGACATGGGGAATATGGTAAAAATACCAGAAGATTTTTCAAAAGATGAAGAATTTATAAAAGTAAGAAAAAAATATTTTGATAAATACGGAACTAATGACCACCAAATTAATTTAGAAATTGGAAAACAAGAGGGTTTAACTGAAAAAGAGATTATTATATTAGATGGAAAAAGGTCAAGAAAGAATGAAGAAACTTTAAAATCAAATTCTTATGAAAGAAAAATTTGTGCATATTGCGACCAGAGAGTAGCACCAAATGGAGTCGTAGGAATAAAAGAAAGGTTAGAAGATGCAAAAGTTAGATATAAAGACAAGCCATTATCTGTATGGTCTAATGAAGAAAAAGCAAACCATTTAATAGAATGTTCTTTAGGAATAGAAAAACAAATAATGGAGTATTGTAATATAAAACCAGAAGATATAAATGATAATAGTATTGAAATATATATAGAACAATTAAAAAAGTATGAAATATAGGAGAGATTTATGAAAAAAATAACAGTTGAAATGGCGTGTTCTATTAATGGACTAATTGCTACTGAAGATGGAAATGAAGATTTCTTATCTTATAGAGGTTGGGAGATAATGTTATAATTTTTAAAAGAATATGATGTACTAATATGGGGCAGAAAAACTTGGGAAAACATATTGTCATGGGGAGATGACTATATAAATGACTTAAAAAACATAAATATAATTATTTTAAGTGAAACAAGTAGTAAACAAAATGAATTTTCAAATGTTACATATTGCAATTCAATAGAGAATTGTTTAAAAGTATGTGAAAGTTTAAAATATGAAAAATTGTTTATTTCTGGTGGTGCAACTATAAATAATGCTTTTATGGAAAAAGGAATAGTAGATAATATTATTTTAAATTATAATCCGTTTGTGTTAAGTAAGGGAATACCACTTTTTAAAGGTAATTATTTTGAAAACAGATTAAGACTTGAAAAAATTGTAAGAGAAAAGGAAGCTATAGTACAAGTTCATTATAGTGTTATAAACTAAAAACAAAAAGATTATGAATTAACACAATATGCTTGCTATGAAGGAAAAGAGTCTTGCGGTTTGATTGAAAAAATTTTAGAGAATAAGGAGAAATATGAATGATAAAAAACATAGTATTTGATTTAGGTGGAGTATTAATTGATTTCAAACCCGAAAAATATTTAGAGCATATAGGTTACAGTGAAGAAGAAGTATCTTTTTTTACGACAATGATTTTTTGGAGTTCCGAATGGAGTGAATATAATTCCTCAAAGTATGATGATAGACGAACTAAAGAAAATTTAATCAAAAGAAATCCTCAATATGCTAGTGAGATTGAAAATATTTTCAATAAAATAGATTATCAATATATTTTATTTGAAAAGAAAGATACAGTTCATTATTTGAAAGAATTAAAAAGTAGAGGATATCATATTTATCTCTTATCAGATTTAAGTATTGATAGCTATAACTACAATAAGCAATTTGACTTTTTTAATGATATTATAGGAGGAGTTTATTCTTTTGAGGTAGGCTCTACGAAACCAAATAAAAAGAACTATGAAACATTATTATCTAAATATCAGTTGATACCAGAAGAAACTATTTTTATTGATGATAGATTAGAGAATGTGAAAGCAGCAGATAATTGTGGTATACATGGTATTCAATTTACAACTTTAGAAGATGTTAAAGAACAAATTACTATACTAGAAAAGGGATAATCTCCCTTTTCTAGTATATTTCGTATTTTTCATAATTAGGCATATAAGTTTTCATCATTTGCCAAAATCCTTTACTATGAGTTTTATATTTTAAATGGCAAAACTCATGTAAAATAATGCATTCAATCGTTTTTCTATCATATTTTACAATATCAGGACTAATTACAATTTTCTTTTCATTCGTATAGCATTTAGAAATTTGCCCATTTTTAAATCTTTTTATAGCAAAATCTTCAGGAGCAAAACCCAATAGTAATCTTGTTTTTTCCATTGCTCTTTCAATTTCTTGTTCTGCAATTTTATCATATAATTTAGCAACTACAATTTTTAATAAGTCATTTGTTTTAGCTTTTTTAAATTTATTAGGGAGTATTACTTCGATAATATGGTTGATAAAGTTAACAGTAGAAGCCTTTACATGTTTGTAATACAAACGAAATTCACGGATAGTTCCAAGAATAGAAATAGTACCGGTATAACAACTCCAAGGTGCAGTGATAGCAGCTTCTCCATTATTTAAAGAAATGTTTAAAATATTCATAATTCATACCTCCCAACAAATTATTGTTTTACAAATCAATGTTCGTATATAATATACAAAATATTGTTTGGCTTGTCAAGAGTTTTTTTGAAAAATTGAAAATAATTTTATTTCTAATAATTGTAGAAAAATAA
>JAAWGB010000056.1 GCA_022795075.1 Clostridia bacterium
AGCGAATCGGGTATCACTTCGCCTGTCTTGTAGTGGAAGGCATAGTCGCGGAGCAGTTCAGGTTCAAGGGCCCAGTGTTCATGGATCTGGGAGGGTTATTTATAATCTTTTATTTTAATTATTTTTAAATTTTTCATATTTTTAATCTCTTGTATCCGTAGTAAATTATTTTGTCACTTTTATAAAATTATCTTTACTAATCGAACAAATTGTTATATAATCAGATTATAAAGTTAAAGGGAGATTTATTATGAATAGAATAAAACAACTACGATTGGAAAAACATTTGTTACAATCTGATGTAGCCAAATATATTGGTAAATCTGAAAGAATTGTTGGCTTTTATGAAAAAGGTGAAAGAGATCCTAATACTGATACTTTATTAAAATTATCAGAATTATTTGATGTGTCTGTAGATTATATATTAGGTAAATCAGATGTAAAAAATTCGAAAACAATAAATCTAGATAATATTGATATCGCTTTTGCTAGTGGACTAAAAGGACTTAATAAAGAAAATCAAGAAACTTTAAAAAATATTATGGAAGGATTACTTGCCGAACAAGAATTAGAAGATGATAAAAAGGATTAAATATGGAAAACTCTAATTTATATAATAAAATGGAAAAAGAAAACATTCATTATATAAATCATCCATTGCTTTTTACAAAAGGTGCCATTGCTCATTGCAATGATTTAACAGCAATTGTTGTTGATGATAAACAAGTAAAAAGTCAAATCGATGAAAACACAGTTCTAATGCAAGAATTAGGACATTACATGGCAGGTGCATACTATCGTACGAACAGTCCATATGAGTTGATTGAAAAAATGGAACATAAAGCAGACAAAAAAGCATGGGAAGAATTTTTTCCTTATGATGAAATAAAAGAACTCATGAAAAAAGGCTTAACCACTGCTACTGAATTAGCTGAATATTATAATGTGGAAGCCTCTTATATGGCTAGATGCCTAAATTATTATTATAATCAATATAATGGTTTTCATTAATCTTCTATTTTTGCTAAAATAATAATTCTTAGTTCATCATCATCGGTACAACATGATAAAGTTATTTCTGGTTTATGATTAGTATCTCTTTTAATATAACTTACATCTTCTGCTGTTGTCACAAATTTTTGATAAATCGTATATTCTATTTTTTGTCCATCTAATGTTGTTATATAAATTTTATCTCCTAATTTCAAGTTTTTATTGTCTGAAAAAATTGTCCCATTTCTATAATTATGTCCTACTATTAAATTGTTTCCATTTTGATTTAACTCCCCTGTTGCATATAATAAACATGGTGCATTTTCCATACCTTTTACAGTTACTTGATTTAAAATAGGCGTGTCTACTCCTGTTTGTGGAATTTCTATCTTTCCAATTGTTTCAAATCCCTTATATTGTGTTAAAACTTCTTCTTTTTCTTCTTTTGTTTTTGCTAACTCTTCTACTACTGTTTTAATTCTATTTTCTACTATTGTATCTATTGTAGTTTCTTCTTTAATATCTTCTTGTTGATTAAACTGTTTTGGTGTTTCTTTTATTTTACTTTCTTCTTTATTTTCTTTAATTTCTTCTACTTGCTTATCTTCTACTATATTTTTCTTTTCTTGTTGTTCTAGTAAAATTGTTAAAGGTTCTTGATAAGCCATTCCAGATTGTGTTAAGACAACTGGATTGATTCCTACAATGGTTTGTTTTGTTATTACTTCATTTTCAGTAAAAAAATTGATTATAACCATACTTGCATATATCATTAATAAAGTTGTAACACTTATACAACATATACCCATCAACTTTTTGCTTTTTCCTAACATAATCAATTTTCACTCCTTTATTCTAGATAGTTGATATTTTATCACTTTATTTTACATAATGCAATACTTGTCTCCTAATTTATACCAAAATTGTTGATTTTTCATTTCAAATACAAAAGGCAATAAATGATAAAATAAAAAAAGATTATGATGGAAAGTATTTTATAATTAGTAAATGTTAGAAAGTATTTTAGGAGAATCTCAAAAATTCTTTTTTGAGAGGTGCCTAAAATACTTTTTTACATTTACTATTATAAATATCTTGACAGATTAATCTTTTTTTATTTTATCATTTATTGCCTTTTGATTTTAATGTATAAATTTAATATTTCTATTATCTTGTTGTTTTTTAGTACATACCATCCATTCCTGCTGGCATTCCTGCATCATGACCACCACAATTGCATCCTTTTGGCTCTGGAGCATCTGTTACAATACTCTCTGTTGTAAGAACCATAGAAGCTATAGAAGCTGCATTTTGCAAAGCACTTCTTGTAACTTTCGTTGGATCTACAATTCCTGCTTTTTTCATATCTACATATTGTTCTTTTGCTGCATCAAATCCAATACCTAATTCAGATTTTTTTACAGCATCTGCAATAACAGCTGGTTCTAAACCTGCATTTATTGCAATTTGTTTAACTGGCTCTTCTAAAGATTTTAATACGATTCTAGCACCTAATGCTTCTCCTCCTTCTAAAGATTCAAGCAATTTTTCTACTTTTGGAATTACATTCATTAAAGCTGTTCCACCACCTGAAACAATTCCTTCTTCTACTGCTGCTTTTGTTGCAGATAAAGCATCTTCAATTCTTAGTTTTTTATCTTTCATTTCTACTTCAGTAGCTGCTCCTACACCAATTACAGCTACACCACCAGCTATCTTGGCTAATCTTTCTTGTAATTGTTCCTTGTCATATTCACTTTTAGTATCTAGTATTTGTGCTTTTATTTGGCCAACTCTATCAGCAATTTGTTGTTTATCTCCATTGCCATCTACAATAATTGTATTTTCTTTTTGTACTTTTACTTGTTTTGCTCTACCTAACTGACTTACTGTTGTATCTTTTAATTCTAACCCTAAATCTGATGTAATTACTTCTGCTCCTGTTAAAATAGCAATATCTTCAAGCATTGCTTTTCTTTTATCACCAAATCCTGGTGCTTTTACTGCTACTACATTTAAAACTCCTCTTAATTTATTTAGAATTAATGTAGATAATGCTTCTCCTTCTATATCATCACATACAATTAATAATTTTCCTGACTCTTGCATAATTGCTTCTAACAATGGTAATACTTCTTGAATGTTACTAATTTTTTTATCTGTTAATAAAATATATGGATTATCTAAAATTGCTTCCATTTTTTCGGTATCAGTTGCCATATATGGTGATAAATATCCTTTATCAAATTGCATTCCTTCTACAACATTTAATTCTGTATTAGAAGTTTTTGACTCTTCAATAGTAATAACTCCATCTTTTGATACTTTTTCCATAGCATCTGCAATTAGATTTCCAATTTCTTCATTATTAGCTGAAATACTTGCTACTCTTGCGATATCTTCTTTTCCATTAATATTTGAACTGATTTCTTTTAAACCTTCTACTGCTGTATCTACTGCTTTATCAATTCCTCTTTTTATTGCCATTGGATCTGCTCCAGCTGCTACATTTTTTACACCTTCTTTAATCATGCTTTGTGCTAAAACAGTAGCTGTAGTTGTTCCATCTCCTGCTACATCATTTGTTTTGGTAGATACTTCTTTTACTAAACGTGCTCCCATGTTTTCATATTTATCTTCTAATTCAATTTCTTTTGCAATGGTAACACCATCGTTTGTAATAAGTGGAGCTCCAAAACTTTTATCTAAAACTACATTTCTTCCTTTTGGACCTAATGTTACTTTTACAGTATCTGCTAATTTGTTAACTCCTTCTACTAAAGATTTTCTTGCTTCTTCTCCAAATTTAATAACTTTTGCCATTTGATTTCCTTCCTTTCTCACTATAAATTCAATAGATTAAGGGATATTCCTTAAATTCCTTTTTAATTATTCAACAATTGCTAAAATGTCCTCTTGTTTTACAATGATATATTCTGTTCCTTCATATTTTACTTCTGTTCCAGAATATTTGCTTACAATTACATTGTCACCTTTTTTTACATTAACTGGTTCTATTTTTCCTTCTATTTTTTCCCCAGGTCCTACTTCAATTACTTCTGCTATTTGTGGTTTTTCTTGTGCATTTCCAGCTAATATAATTCCACTTTTAGTTGTTTCTTCGCCTTCTTTCATTTTTATTAATACTCTGTTTCCTAACGGTTTAATCATTTTTATTCCCTCCTCAAATTTAATTTAGCACTCTTGCTAATCGACTGCTAATACTTTATACCCTTTTTGCTTACTTGTCAATACCTTTTTTTCTTTTTTCACACAAAGTTCACATATCTATTATATTCGTTGTTATTACTATTTAGTACGATTTTTATAATTTAAGCAATTTTCCTCATCAAAAATAGGATATAACAATATAAATATAATTTTTCGGTTTCCCTACATAACGCTAACAAATGCTAAAAACAAACCTATGAATACTACCCGAAAACAGGACCCTTCATAGGTTTATTTTAAGCATTTCTATAGCTATTTCGGTCACATTCAAAATTATATTTATATTGTTATATCCTATTTTTGATGAGAAAATTTTAAATTATCATATCTTTAAATTGTGACTTTTTCTTGCTTTTTTGTTGTAAAAAAGCTATAATAAAAACATGAAAAAATTAATTGTAAACTCAAAATATAATGGAAAAAAATTAAATCAATTTTTATTAGAAAACATTCCTAAGCTCTCTTCTAACCTTTTTTATAAAACTTTGCGAAAAAAAGATATCAAAATTAATGGTAAGAGAGTTTCTGAAAATATTATGGTTTATGAAAAAGATGAAATTCTAGTCTATATTGCAGATAATCTGTTAGAATCAATTTTTCATTTAAACATTTTTTTTGAAGATGAAAACATTCTAATTATTAATAAGCCTTATGAAATAGAAGTAACTGGGAAAAATAGTTTAACTACTTATGTTCATAAAAATTATGAAACTAGTGCTTTTCTTCCTATGCCTTGTCATAGGATTGATAGGAATACAACTGGGCTAGTTCTATTTGCCAAAAATCAAGAAACACTATTCATTCTTCTTGATAAATTCAAACAACATGAAATTGAAAAACATTATCTTGCTTTGGTATATGGTATTCCAAAAGATAGCTATAAAAGATGTATAGCTTACTTATTTAAAGACACTAAAAAATCTCATGTATATATTTCTGACTCTTTTAAAAAAGGCTATCAAAAAATTATAACAACTTATCATATTATACAAAAATATTCTAATCATACTAGTTTATTAGATGTAGAAATTGAAACTGGTAAAACACATCAAATTAGAGCACATCTAGCTCACTTAGGATTTCCCATTATTGGTGATCGGAAAATATGGTATAAATGAAATCAATAAAAAATTCGGCAAAAAATATCAAATGCTTTGCAGTTCTTCTTTAAAATTTAATTTTAAAGAAGATAATAATATTTTAAATTACTTAAATGGTAAATCTTTTACTTTACCTCTTAACCCCTCTCAATTTTTTACCATTTAATTTGTATTATACAAATTAAATGGTAAGAGAATTTTTATGAAGATAATGGTTGTAGGAAGTCTTCATGAGCCCTGTTAGACACAAGTTCTAATGACAAAAATAAAAGAAATTTATAATAATCAAGAAAAACAATTTGCTTTTTAAGTATTACCCAGCAACTTATACAAAAATGTGGCAATAATTTATAAAAAGAAATTTTTTACCAACTCTTTAGTTAGTTTTTCTGTTTTTAATGATAAATACTTTGGATAATGGACACCATTTACATATTCATTTAATGAATCAATGGTTATAACTTTCTTTAAATCATTAAAGTCCCATGTTCCTTTGATATAAAGTAATAAATGTTCTTTAAAAATGTGTATGAAATGTAAAGAAATAGATAATTATTTTAAAGATAATTTACCAAACAATTTATTTTCTATAGGAGATGTTAATATTTAAAATTTAGAAAATAAAGGTGTTTTATGTTATAAAATTCAAGGGTTAAATATATTGGACTTAAAAGAAGTTTTTTATTTAGGAGGTGTAAATAAATGAAAGAAATAGGCATAGCTTTTAATAATTTCTAGTATTTCATCATTTGGCTTTAATTCTTGTATTATTTCAAACTCAAACATAAAAAATGCCCTCCTTTCTGAAAAGAAAACATTTTGTGTATTTTATATTAAGTTCAATTCATCTTTTCTAAAAATGAAACAACTTACGAAACTCTTTATAGTTCGTAAGTTGTTATAAATTGGAGCGGACGTCGTAGTTATCTACAACTTTCTTCTCTTTTAACGATTGATACAAATATCAATCAATTTACTAAAGTATATCATAATTTTTATAAAATGCAATAGTAGGAAAAAAATATTATTTACAAAAATTTGTTTTATTCGCTTGTATTTTATTAAATAATGTTGTATAGTTATAAACAGAAAATGAGAATAAGCAGAGTGCGTTGCCACCTTTAGCTCTTTGATGTATACATATTACTCCACGACTTATGTTGTGAGACTGATATATGGGGGTGGTTAATATGGTAGAAATAGCTTTATTAGAAATCACTTACCTACTTTTCTATGGATTAGTAGGAGTAACTATCATAAATGTTGCCTTGTTAATCATCATCTGTTTTTTACTACATAGGCAATAAAAAATAAGTCATTCTGCTTTACCCGAGCAATGACTTACTTTTTTTACTTTTTGTGGTAACCACTTTGTGGCTCTCATTTTCTATATTTATTATACAGACATTTTTTTATTTTGTCAAATGCCATTTTACAACTGTGTATAAATTTATTTTTTTGTTTGTTGATAAAAGTATAAATCTATGGTATTATTTATAAAAATTAATAAATTTAAAGTAATATATGGAGGAATGAAATATGAATTATGAAATAAAAGAAGTTGATTTTAATAATATTGATTTTAAACATTTATGTGAAAAATTAGATGATTTTCAAAATGATATTTTTCCAGAAAGAACTTCTCTAAAAATGAGTGCTTTAGATGGTTTGGAAAAATTAGAAAAAATACTATTAATGTATTCTGAAAATAATGTTATTGCTTGTGGTGCATTAAAACCAGTAAATGAATCTACAGCAGAATTAGCTAGAATGTATACAGATGATAATTATCGTGGGCAAGGACTAGCGAAAATTATTATAAAAGAAATTCTTAGATATGCTAAAATAAAAGGATACAAGAAAATAATATTAGATACTTGGAAAGATAGTACATCAGCTAGAAATTTATATGTTTCACTTGGTTTTAGAGAAAGACCTCCATTTGATGCAAAAACATTCCAAAATTCTTTTTCTACATATAATGAAAGCATTCAAGATAAGATACAAGAAAAATTGGTCTTTATGGAACTTGATATTCTATAATATACAATATCGTTTAAATAATATGTTAAAAGCGAATGATTTTTAGTTCATTCGCTTTTAACAACTTTTTATATATAAATCAATTCACTAAAAATAATTTCTTCAGCCTGTGCCTTAATAGAGTTCATAGTACCCACCCAATAAAGCATATCCGTGTTTTTCATATCTTCTGTCAAATTGCTTTTCTCTTTTAACTCACTAATAATCTTCTGTACTCTATTATCTGCTGTTTCTTGTATTTCTTTTAAGTGTGCATTTAATGTTCCATTCATAAGCATTATGGTATATTCAGCTTTTTTGTGTTCTTTCAAATAATTTAATCTCATTCTTCCATATTTATTTAAAATAAGTTTTTCTTGTTTAGGCATTACTAGGTTTGGTATATAGTAATCTCCCTCTAAATGATATTCAATTCCTGTTCTTTCATCAATTTTTGTTTTTGGTAATTCTTTATTCATAACTTTTTTCCTCCTTTTAAAATCTGGTATCATTATTTTTCTTTTTATACTTTGGTTGCTTGTTTTCATCGGGTATAGTTACTTTTCTAGCAAAATTATTAGCAATTTCATTATCGTTGTTATCAAATATGCCATTTTTATATAGGTCAGCACTAACAATTTTATAGTTATCATCTTTATCGTAGCAAATTCTTTTGTGAAAATGGCTCATAATACTGTGCCAAAAGCCTTTAAATTTCTGTAATTCCTGTTTTAGTTTTTCTTTTTCAGCTTGTAATCTGCCTATAACCTTGTCTTTAGTAGATAGTTCCTTTTTTAGACTGCTAATTTCATTATCTTTTAGTTCTATTTCATATTTAAGTGAACGATTTTCTTTTTCTATTTCAAATGCAGAATGTTCAAAATCTTTAATTGCCATATTTAAGTCATTTACACTTCTTACTGTCTGGGTTATATCTTTTACATCTTTTGTATAATTTTTAAGTCTCTGGACATCCTCGCTTGAAATAACCATATTATTTTTATTCATCAAAGTAGGTTTTAGATTGTTTAATATTTCGTTTATATCTTCACTTGTATTATCAATCTCTCTAGTTTGAGTATTAGCTTTTTCAAGTTTTTGTTCTTTCTGTTTTAGTTGTTTCTTAATTTCTCTATAATTGCCCATTTCATTAACATTGATGTCTTGATTTCTGCCTTTTTGCTTTTGTTTTAGTCTAGTATTGACTTCATAAAACTTGTTATATGACTTAATACAAGCATTTCGCATTTTATCTTGTATTTCAGTAAGTATTGCTTTTGTAAATAACTTACTTTTTCCTACTTGTTTTTTCATTCCTCTAGTACAATTTGTAGTTACTGGAACACCAACAATGTGCATATGGGGAGATGTCTCGTCAAAATGTATAGTTGCATTTGCTATTTTAAAATCTGGTACAATTTTTATTAAGTCTTTTACTTGCTCATTATATACATCTACCATTTTAAATCTATATCTTTCGTCTTTATTGTTCCAAAAGTCCATATCTCCAAGTTCTATGATTATTTCACAAGCAATATCATTTTGAGATTCACATACTTTTTTGAAATAATCTTCGATTTTTCTATCTTCACGAGTTTGTTTGTTGTTATATTCTAGTCTTGCTTGCTCAAACTCATCTAAATATACTTGTTTAACATCATTTACAATATCACTTGTCCCATATATAGTTCTAATCAGTTCTGTTTGATTATCATAATCTCGCAAGTTATGCTTATTAACATCTGATAAATCTTTTGCATTTTGAATTGCATTATTAGATAGAGAAGTAGTACCAGATACATTTTCTTTTGCAACTTTTCTTGCTAATTTACTTTTGTTTTTATCACTACCCAAGTGAAAAGAATATGCTAATTCTTGCTCCAATAAAAACACCTCCTTGAATTTTCTTCGTAGCACAGGACTTCGTCTTGACGGAAGTCCTAACCCTGTAAGATTAAATTAAGTACACTTTACGAAAATTTGTATTTATCGACAGCTAAACAGATATAAAATTATAGTTCTAAAAGTAGTGAAATTAAATTTTAGGAGGATTTTATTATGGTAGAGATAACTTATCACAAAGAAGGAGATTTTTTCGTTCCTGACTTATATTTGGAAAAGGAAAATTACGAAAATGATTATATTATTGGGAAGTATGGGCATTTAAGACTGGAATATTTAAAAAATCATAAGAAAGCAGAATTTATAATAATGTTCATGAACAAGACTTTAAGAAAACATATTGTTGAAACTGATAAACAAGCTAAAAGAAGATTTGAAATACTTATGGCACAAATGCTAGAAAAAAATCCTATTGATGAAAACTTGAAAAATACTGACCCTTTAAAATGGACTGGACTTATGAATAATTATAAGCATTCAATTGAAAAAATTATTTTTAAAGAACTTATATATTGTTAATAGAATAATTAAAAATTTATTCCATAATACCAAAACTGCATTCTTTGACAAATCTGTCTTAGAATGCAGTTTTGAATTGGATTGTTTTTTCCAATATGCTGGATTAAGTGGTTCCATTACTACCGATTTTGATTGAAAGGACATAGATAGGCTTGCCAAAGTTGTTCACCAGTTTGTGCGTGAGGTATTTTCTGCACAATTCCATTCTGCCATCGGGAAAGACATACCATTCTTTAATCTGCCTGTACTGTTCACCATTGTGAACTGGCTCTGAATGTCCATGCTCTCCAATTGCCAAACCTTGAGATTCTACATACAAATATGCAAACCTATGCACAGTATTATTGTAGTAAAACTCTCCAATTGGCTGACTCCACACCTCGCCGAGTACAACTTCATCGTTGTCCATCCGTTCCCATTCATCGCTTTGGGTATAACCTTCGCTTGTAATAATCGCTTCCAGTTCATCCCAAAAAAGTCTGTTGTCGCCTCCACAATACATTTCGCTTCTTAACTTGCGAATTTCCTCGAGGCGTGCCATATCAAATGGCTGTAAATCTTTCCGTTGTTGTTTCATAACATGTACCTCCAACATTAAATTTTTAAGTAGCTAATGTTACACTATAATTGTAACATAAAATCCCTATATTTTCAATGATATTTGACAAAATTTACATAATTTTCTTGACTTTCAACATAATTCGTGATATATATTATGTGTATTCTAATTAGGAATACAAGAATATTGATGTCTTCTTTGGAATTTTACATTCCTCAGATGCCAGGCGAAAACGAGTCGCATATAGGATTGCGAGCT
>JAAWGB010000057.1 GCA_022795075.1 Clostridia bacterium
ATAGCTTTAGAAATATTTAAAATACAGCTCAAAAGGGTCCTGTTTCCTAAGTATAGTTCACCTGTATTTTTAATATTTCTTAGCGTCATGTAGGGTAACCGAAAATCCGAATCAATATTGTTATTGTTGTCTTTTATAAGTTTAAATGGTGATAGTAGTGAACTGAAACTTTTAAGGATTAAAGAATTCCAACCAATGTTGACAATTTTTGCAAACAATGGCATAATTAAAGGTACAAAAAATAAAAAAATATCAAAAGGAGAAAGAAAATGAAACAATATTATTTTACTTCAGAAAGTGTAACAGAAGGACATCCAGATAAATTATGTGATACCATTTCAGACAGTATATTAGATGAATGTATCAAACAAGACCCAAATGCAAGAGTAGCAGTAGAAACTTTTGCCTCTAAAAATAAAATAACATTAGCTGGGCAAATTACCTTTCATGGTGAAGTTGATTATGAAAAAATAGTCAGACAAACTATTGGAAACATTGGCTATGGAGATGCTAATATTGATATAGACCCGAAAACATGTCAAATAGACATAAATCTTACCCAGCAAAGCCAAGATATAGCCATGGGAGTAGATGTAGGAGGAGCAGGAGACCAAGGAATTATGTTTGGTTATGCTTCAGATGAAACCGAAAATTATATGCCATATGCTATTAGCATGGCACATAAATTAGCCAAAAGATTAACAGAAGTTAGAAAAGAAAAAATAATACCATATTTAAGACCAGATGGAAAAACACAAGTAACAGTAGAATATGAAAATGACAAACCAAAAAGAATGCAAACCATTTTAATTTCTACCCAACATGAAATTAAAATAGAGCAAGAACAACTAAAAAAAGATATCATTGAAAAAGTGATAAAACAAGTTGTGCCAAAAAACATGATAGATGAAAAAACAAATTTTTATATTAATCCAACAGGAAGATTTGTAATAGGAGGACCATTAGGAGATACAGGACTAACAGGAAGAAAAATTATTGTAGATACTTATGGAGGATATGCTTGTCATGGAGGAGGAGCTTTTTCAGGAAAAGATCCTAGTAAAGTGGATCGTAGTGGGGCCTATATGATCAGACACATTGCTAAAAATATTGTAGCCAATGGCTATGCTAAAAAATGTGAAATACAAGTATCTTATGCGATTGGAATGGAAGAACCATTATCTATATGTGTCAATACTTTTGGAACAGGAAATAAAACCGAAGAAGAATTGGTAAATTTAATAAAAGAAAAATTTGATTTAACACCAGCAGGTATTATAAAATACTTAAATTTAAATCAACCAATTTATTCACAAACAACCAATTATGGGCATTTTGGTAAAGAAAATTTACCATGGGAGAAAATCATTAAAATATAGTTTGAATCCTACATAGAAGATATTATTATTTTATAGTTCAACAGATTTTGAAAAATGATAGAATATATATTATTTTTCAGAAGTATGATAAATGAAAAGATTAAAAAGAGATTTTAAAATAAACCAAATTATTTTAAAATTTCTTTCTTTTTTTGACAATTATTGGTATAATTAAAAAATATAAAAATTAAGAAAAGGAAAAAATAAAATGAATCAAGAAGATTTAAAAAAGAAAATAGAAGAGTATCAACCATATAATGAACAAGAACAAAAAGATAAGAAAACCATTTTAAAATACATGGATACATTTGATAACTTATTAATTAGAGAAAATGAATTTGCACATTTTACAGCATCAAGTTGGGCAGTTAACCAACAAAGAACGAAAGTACTAATGGTATATCATAACATTTATCAAGCATGGACATGGACAGGTGGGCATAGTGATGGAGAAGCTAACTTATTAAAAGTAGCCATCAAAGAATTAAAAGAAGAAACAGGCGTAAAAAATGTAAAACCGCTCAAACAAGATATTTTTTCATTAGAAACTTTAACAGTGGATGGACATGTAAAAAAAGGAAAATATGTATCTTCTCATATTCACCTAAATCTTACATATCTATTAGAAGTAGATGAAAAGGAAATACTACATAAAAAAGAAGATGAAAA
The DNA here is from genome assembly GCA_022795075.1 of Clostridia bacterium. Classification (GTDB taxonomy): domain Bacteria; phylum Bacillota; class Clostridia; order TANB77; family CAG-508; genus CAG-269. The sequence continues at coordinate 2,049 of JAAWGB010000057.1, forward strand.
TAATGGTGTAAAATGGGTACCACTTGAAAAAATTGATGAAGTTTCAACAGAAGAATGGATAAAAAAGAATATTTATGCTAAGTTAAATAAAAAAATGATTGAAGAAACGACTAAATTGTGATAAAATGAGCAAGAAAAATATCAAAAGAAAAGGAGAAAGAATGTACAAAATAGATAAAATTCAAAAAGAAAACCAAAGAATACATACAATAGGAAGAGTAGTAAGTGCTATTTTATATATCATTTTAATTCCAATTATTATAGTTAATTTTACTTTAATCATAAAATCATTTATCCATCCAAACCAAACACCAGATTTTTTTGGCTACAAAAGTTTTGTAATTGTATCAGGAAGTATGGAACCAACCATTAAAAAAGGAGATGCCATAATTGTAAAAGAAGTGCCAGAAGAAGAAATTAAAGCAAATGATATCATATCATTTATGCAAGGTCAAACCAATGTAACACATAGAATAATTGATATAACAATAGAAAATGGAGTAAGAAAATATAAAACAAAAGGAGATAACAACAACTCAGAAGACAAAGAAAAAATAACCTATGAACAAATAGAAGGAAAATATCAATTAAAAATCAACCAATTTGGTGTGATAACCAATATTTTAAAAAGTAAAATTACACTAATGATTCTAATTTTAATAATTATAGTAATGTATGTTTATAAAAGTAGAATGGAGAATAAAAGACAAAAAAGAAAAGAAAAACGTAAAAATATGGAAGATGCAAAAAATAAAAAAGACAATAAAAATATGGGGGAAAAATGAAACTAAAAAAAGGGCAAGTAATTTTGGTTAATGGTGAAAAATATATTATAAAAAACATGATAGAATTTAAAGAAGATGCTTGGATTTGGCAAGAATATGAAGTAGTTAATCAAAATCATGTAGTAAAATGGCTAATCGTTGAAGAAGACGAAAACAAAGAATTAGAGTATTCCATATATGAGAGATATCAAGGAAGAATTAATATTAGCAATCTAGAATTTATGTTAGGAGACAAAGTTTATCAGCTATACGAAAAAGGAAGAGCAATTGTTAACGATTACTTTGGAAGTGTAGATGTCGATAAATATGAAACTTGTGAATACTATGAATACATGACAAAAGATGAAACAGAACTTATATCAGTGGAAGTATGGGAAGATGAAATCGAATATAGTAGAGGATATTATATAGAAAATAAAGATATTAGAATCACAGAAGAAATAGAAAAATTTCAAGATCCGATGAAAGAAATGAAATATAAAAATGTAGGTGTGAGAGCTATATTAGTTATTTTTTGGGGATTGATTTTTTTCTTAGTAATCAAAACAATTCTAGGTTTGGGCGTATTTAGCAAGCAATCAATTGAACAATATTTGAAAAATGAAACAGGAAAATATACCTATATAACGTCTATTACTAACAATACTAATCAAAAAAAAGCAAAAGTATATGAATCTTCTTATTCTAGTATAGATTTAACCGTAAAAGATATAATTGATGGTGTACCAGAAGCAATTACACAAACAATTGATACCAATCCCAATACAGATGAAGACGGAATAGGTTTGCAAACGAATAAAGAATATGCCTATATTTATCAAGAAAATGGAAAAATTTACATACAAGTATCAGACAAAGAATATGTAACAAGTTCAGGAACAACTTATCATAGAAGACATTATCATCATTATTATAATACTTTTGGCAGTACAAGAAAAAGTACAACCTATAGTAATTATGCAGCTTCTGCTAGACAAAAAAGTATTAATAGTAGGTCTTTAACAGGAGGAGGAACAAGTTCAGGAAAATAAAAAAAGGAAAATTTGATTCTTTTTCCAACTAGATTGGTACTTTTTAGAAAGGATGTGATTGAAAATGAATATAAATTGGACAGAAATTATCAATACAATTATATATGCAGGAATAGGAGTAATTTTAATGTTAGTTAGTATGTATCTATTTGATTTAACTGTACATTATGATTTTAATAAAGAACTAAAAGAAAAAAATGTAGCAGCAGGTTTTGTAATAGCAGGAATATTTATTGCCATTGGTATTATTATACGAACTGTAATTATATAAGAAAGAGGAAGAAAGGCCTGAATAATTGATAAAAATGTAAATTATTTATACTGATTTGTCTATTAAGGAAGGAATGATAGTAATATGGAGATTTTATCAAAATTAATTGAGATTATAATTTATGTGGCAATTGGAATTTTATTTTGCTACATAGGCTATAAAGCAACAGAAAAAATGTTTAAAAAAAGTTTTTCTTTAACAGAAGAAATTGATAATAACAATAAAGCAACAGGAATTATGGTTGGAGGAATGTTTATAGCAATTGGAATTATTATGAGTGGTGTGTTATAAAATGGAAGAAGAAAAAACAAAAATACAATTTGATGCTAAATTATTACTAGTTACCACCTTGCTAATATCCATATGTTCCATTATTTATGAATTAATGATTAGTAGTATTAGTTCCTATTTACAAGGAGATAGTATCACACAATTTTCCATCACAATAGGACTTTATATGAGTGCTATGGGAGTGGGCTCCTATCTATCCAAATTTATGAAAGAAAAATTATTCGATAAATTTGTTTTCATAGAAATAAGTGTAGGAATATTAGGTGGATTTTCTAGTTTCATTCTATTTTTAGCCAATATTTATACAGGTATTTATGATTTCATCATGTATGTATTAATTTTATTAATAGGAATTTTAGTGGGATTAGAAATTCCTATTTTAACAAGAATTATTGAAAATAACCAAAGTAATGTAAGGAAAAATTTAGCCAATATTTTTACATTTGATTACATAGGAGGATTAATTGGTTCTATCATTTTTCCACTAATATTATTTCCTAAATTAGGATTTATTACAACTACCTTTTTGGTAGGAACCATAAACTTACTAGCAGCTATACTAATTATTTTTCGCTATAAAAAAGAAGTAGAAAATGATAAAAGCGTAAAATGGATAGCAATTGTATGTTTTATTATTTTGTTTGTTTTTTTAGTAATGGGAGATAATATAGCTAAAAAGGTAGAAGAAGGTTTGTATCGAGATGATATTATTTTATCCCAACAAACCAGTTACCAAAAAATAGTTATGACAAAACACAAAGATGATGTGAGATTATTTTTAGATGGCAATTTGCAATTTAGTAGTACAGATGAATATCGATATCACGAAGCATTGGTACATATACCAATGATGTATGCTATTCCCAACCAACCAAAAAAAGTTTTAGTATTAGGGGGAGGAGATGGTTTAGCAACAAGAGAATTACTAAAATATGATGAGGTAGAAAAAATCGTATTAGTTGATATTGATAAAGAAATGACAGATTTATGTACCAATGATACACAAATCGCTAAATTAAATGAAAATGCTTTGAAAAATGAGAAAGTAACCATAATTAACCAAGATGCTTATTTATTTGTACAAGAAAACGAGGAAAAATTTGATGTGATTATAATTGATTTTCCAGATCCTAATAATGAATCCTTAAATAAGTTATATACAAACATATTTTATCAGTATATTGAATCTAATATGACTCCAAATGGTGTTATGGTGTGTCAATCAACTAGCCCTTATTATGCTAAAAAATCCTACTGGTGTATCAACAAAACAATTCAAACACAGTTTCATACCGTTATACCCTATCATTTGCAAATACCAACATTTGGAGAATGGGGTTTTAATTTAGCTTTTAATGGAAAAAATGAAAGACAAGATTTATCGGTTACAACTAAGTATTTAACCAATGAAAATATTTCAGCTTTATTTTATTTTGGAAAAGATGAGCAGATTGATTTCGAAACAATAGAAGTAAATGATATTTTTAAACCAAGCTTAATTACTTATTATAATGAAGAAGTGCAAAAATGGTAAAGGAGACGAAGAAAATGAAGGCAGTGATGTATAATTATCATACCTGGATACCGTATCAAAAAGAAGAAAAACTGGTTAAAGATTTTGAGAAAATGCTAAAACAAAGTGGTTTTACCATTGTTAATAAAGTAGAGCATTTTTTTGAAAGACAAGGCTATACAGGTTTGTGGCTTTTAGCAGAAAGTCATTTTGCGATTCATACTTTTCCAGAAAATAATAAGATTTATGTAGAAATTTCAAGTTGTGTAAAAGAGTATTTTAATAAATTTCTAGAAATGCTCAAAGAAAGTGAATATGAAATAGATTAAAAGATTTTTTTATATTCAAAAAAGAAAAAACGATAAAAAAGATTGACTTGGAGTATACTTTAAATGATATAAAATAGAAAAAGATTTTTAATGACCAATTAAAAGGAGGATTTTTTATGGAACAATCAAAAGTATATTTTAGCAAAGAAATAACACCCCAAAATGTAGTCAAACTATATGAAACCTTACAAAAAGAATTAACAGGAAAGGTAGCAGTTAAAGTACATTCAGGAGAAGAAGGAAACCAAAATTATTTAAAGCCTGAATTTATGAAACCAATTGTCGAAAAAGTAAAAGGAACCATTGTAGAATGTAATACAGCTTATGAAGGAGAAAGAAATAGTACCGAAAAACACAAAAAATTAATGGAAAATCATGGTTGGAGTAAATATTTTGATGTAGATATTATGGATGCAGAAGGTGATGATATTGTACTTGAAATACCAAAAGGAAACGTAATTAAAGAAAATTATGTAGGAAAAAACATAAAAAATTATGATTCCATGTTAGTATTATCACATTTTAAAGGACATCCTATGGGAGGTTATGGTGGAGCCTTAAAGCAGTTATCTATTGGATGTAGTTCAACAGTAGGAAAAGTGTGGATACACACAGCTGGGCAAGAAAAAGATCAAACTAAATGTTGGGATAAAGTAGCCAAACAAGATGACTTTTTAGAGGCAATGGCAGAGGCAGCATTATCAGTAGTAGAATTTTTTAAAGGGAATATGGCATTTATTAATATTATGTGTAATATGTCAGTAGATTGCGATTGCTGTGCAGTAGCAGAAGATCCCTGTATAAAAGATATTGGAATAGTAGCATCTCTTGATCCAGTAGCAATTGATCAAGCTTGTATTGATTTAGTAAAAGCCTCAAATGATGAAGGAAAAGAACAGTTTTTAGAAAGAGTGAATTCAAGAAATGGTACACATACGATTGATGTAGCAGCAAAATTGGGAATTGGAAATAAAGAATATGAATTAATTAAATTAGATTAAAATTTATAAAAGAAAGTACAGAAGTTAAAGGTACTTTCTTTTATTATTAGTATATTATTATGTTCAAAAAGTTATCTATTTTTTAACAATTGTATTTCATAACTGAATACTTATATAAACTCAAAAATGTTAAACCTTAATAATTATGTTTCATTAAGAATACTAAATTATCAAAAAAGCATAGACATAAGAAAAAATAAGTGATATAATTACAAATGTTAGGTAACAAGCGTTATTAAAAGGAGATGAAAAAGATGCCACCTAGAATGATATTTCAAAAAGAGGATGTATTAAGTATAGCCTATGAAATTGTAAAAAAAGAAGGATTTGAAGGGCTAAATGCAAGAAAAATTGCAACCCAATTAAATGCTTCTGTACATCCAATTTTTAGACATTTTGCAGACATGGAAGAACTAAAAAAAGCTGTGTACGAAAAGATATATAACAAATATCAAGAATATATGTTAAGTGGAGCAAAAGAAGAAAAAGCCTACAAAAAAATGGGAATATCTTATATTCAATTTGCAAAAGACTATCCAGAATTTTTCAAAATAATATTTATGCAAAAAACTAATCTAAATGTAGAAAAATTTGTAATGGCAGACGAAGTAGGAGATGATGTCATAAAAGCAGGACAAATTCTTACAGGCTTATCTTATGAAGAACAAAAGAAATTTCATGTAAAAGTCTGGATATTTACACATGGAATCGCCTGTTTAGTTGCAACCAAGACAGTAGAATTCTCAGAAAAAGAAATAGAAGAACTGCTAGGAAATACTGTCTTAGAAATGCTAAAAGGTTATAAAAAGTAAATTTGAATTTTATCAAGTTAGAGTTCAAATGCAGTATAGAAAACAAAAAAATAGTAAAAGGAGATAACATGAAAAATGAATAATGTAATTGAAATTAAAAATTTAACAAAAGAGTATAAAGGATTAAAAGCAATTGACCATTTATCATTAGAAGTAAAAGAAGGAGAAATATTAGGATTATTGCGGACCAAATGGAAGCGGAAAATCAACAACCATCAATTGTATCTTATCACTACTAAATTTTAGTGAAGGAGAAATCAAGATATTTGGCAAAGAAATGAAACCAGATGCCTATGATAGCAAAGCACAAATAGGAGTTGTATTTCAAGAAGTAGCGGTATTAGAAGAACTAACGGTACAAGAGAATATTGATTATTTTTGTGGGTTATATATCAAAGACAAAAAAACAAGAAAACAATATGTAGAAGAAGCAATCGAATTAGTAGGAATAGAAGAATTTAGAAAATTTTATCCCAAACAATTATCAGGAGGGCTTCTTAGAAGACTAAATATAGCCTGTGGAATTGCTCACAAACCCAAATTAATATTTTTAGATGAGCCAACTGTTGCAGTTGACCCACAAAGTAGAAATAACATATTAGATGGCATTCAAAAATTAAGAGAAAAAGGAGCAACCATTGTTTATACAACACACTATATGGAAGAAGTCGAAATTATTTGTGATAGAATTATCATCTTAGATAAAGGAAAAGTTTTAGCAACAGGAACTGCAGACGAACTAAAAGAATTAGCCAAAATAGAAGAAAAAGTCACAGTTGAAATCAATTGCTTAGAAAATCAATACTTAGAAACCATTCAAAAAATGGAACAAGTAGAAGAAGTAACTTATCATGGCCATACATTAGTGGTTACTTATCGAAAAGGAAAAAATAATTTAGTAGAATTGATGGATTTTTTCAAAAAAGAAAAAATATCTTATGACAAAATTTATTCACAAAGACCAACACTAAATGATGTATTCTTAGAATTAACAGGAAAGGAGCTTCGTGATTAAAATGTTTCTACACAATTTTAAATATGCCCTAAAAACGCTTTTTCGAAACAAAATATTAATATTTTGGACATATGCCTTTCCTATTATACTTCGGAACATTTTTCAATATGGCATTTTCGAATATTGAAAATAGTGAAAAACTAGAAATCATAAATATTGCGATTGTTGAAAATGAAACTTTTCAACATAATGAAATCTTACAACAAGCTTTTGAAACATTAAGTGACAAGCAAAATGAAGATAGATTGTTTAACACCCAATACACAAACGAAGAAAAGGCAAACCAACTATTACAAAATGGGGAAATAGTAGGATATATGACATGGGAGGAAGAAGAACCCAAAATAATTATTCAATCCAATGGAATTAATGAAACCATATTCAAATATGTAACAGAAGAGATTATACAAAATAGTGAAATAATAAAAAATTTAGCAGAAGATGAAATCAAAAAAGAAATGATAACAGGAAATTATAATCTAGACTATCAAGAAATTTATCAGAAAATAGTAGATAAGACACAAAACCAAGAAGTTACATTAAAAGATAGTTCCAATCAGAATTTAAGCTATACAATGATAGAATTTTATACCTTAATTGCTATGGCATGTTTATATGGTGCTACTTTAGGAATGTTTGCTATTAATCAAAATTTAGCAAACATGAGTAACAATGGAAAAAGAATAGCAGTGGCACCAACTAAAAAAGGAAAAGTCGTATTAAGTAGTGCTTTAGCAGCTTTTATTGTACAAATGATAGGTGTAACGTTATTATTTCTTTATACCATATTTGTCTTAAAAGTAGATTATGGAACCAATTTACCTCTAATCTTATTATTGGGTATAATAGGAAGTTTAGCAGGTTTAACAATGGGATTAGCCATAGGAACTGTACTAAAAGCTAATGAAAATTTAAAAACAGGTATCATTATATCAGTTACCATGTTGGGATGTTTTTTATCTGGAATGATGGGAATTACGATGAAATATATAGTTGATAAAAATTTACCAATTGTGAATTTATTAAATCCTGCCAATATGATAACAGATGGATTTTATTCCTTGTATTACTATGATACATTAAATCGATATTATTTTAATATCATTAGTCTTTGTATATTTTCTATTAGCATGATGTTAATTTCTTATATCAGTTTAAGGAGGCAGAAATATGACAGTATTTAAAGCATTTATAAAAGTACTCAATCAATATAAAATAACAATTATTTTGTATACCGTAATTTTAGTTTTATTTGCCATATTTAATATGCAAACAAGTGAGCAAGCAACCAACTTTGTAGCAACCAAACCAGATATTCTTATTATTAATTCAGATAAAGAAGAAGGCATAACTAAAAATTTAATGGAGTATCTAAAAGAAAATAGTAATGTAAAAGACATTAAAAATGATGAACAAGCAATAAATGATGCTTTATTTTATAGAGATGTAAATTATATAATTTAC
>JAAWGB010000007.1 GCA_022795075.1 Clostridia bacterium
AAAATAATAACAAAAGATAAGGAGAGATTGTAGAATGAAAATGGAAAAATTAGAATCAAAAAAATGTATCAAAAAAATGTATCAAAAAGGTATTACTTTAATTGCTTTAGTCATTACGATTATTGTATTATTAATTTTAGCAGGGATATCAATAGCTAGTTTAATAGGAGAAAATGGAATTTTAAATCAAGCAAGTCAAGCAGGAGAAGAAACAAAAAGAGCAGAAATAATAGAAAAGGCAAGATTAGATATATTAGAAATACAAACAGAAAATGAAAGTGGAAATATAACAGACGAACAATTAATAAAAGTATTAGAAGAATATTTTAATGATGTACCCCAAGAATTACCAGACAATTTGGATGATTTAGAATTAATAGCAAAAGAAGAATATGGTGGATATAAAATACAAGTATCGCAAATATGGAATGGAGAATTCAAAGATGGAATCTTTAATCCAGAAACCTTAACAATAGGGACAGCTAAAAATACAGATAAATATGGATGGAAAGTAACAAATTATACTGTTCAGACTTCACAAATGAGTACAAATGTATGGAGATTATTTTATCAAGATAGTAAAAACACTTATCTAATTGTTGATAAAGGTGTGGGAAGATATCAACCTAGTAATTATTATGAAAATTATGTAACTGGAGCAGATGTAAGTATCATTGGACAAAGATTAAATTCTGAATTGCTGAAAGCAGGAAGTTTTTTTACAACAACTAACACAAATGCTAATTTAAGAGCAACAGCATGGTTAACTGATACATCAGATGATGGAATGTGGAAAGATTATAAAAATAGCGATGCTATATTTGCCATTCGGAAGTCCAACAATAGAATTGTTTGCAGCATCTTATAATAATCGAGCAAACAAAACCAATACAATTCCAATAGAAGTAACAGAATATGGGTATGTAGATTATAACGCATCAATTCCTATTCAATTTGAAGATAATTATGGAATTTATAGTAAAAACAATAATGCTGAATGGTAGATTGCTTCACCTGGTACTGATTTTTCAGATATAAGTCTAATATATGTGAATTATATTAATACTCATAGTTATTTAGCAAGTGCAAGTCATGTTAACTCTGATTCAGAAAATGTTCGACCGATAGTTTGTATACCAACATCTATATTTAATAATAAATACACATTATCAGATGAATAGAAGGAAATTTGTGAAAACCGAAGTTTAAACTTATCAATAAAATAAGAAATCTTATTATTTATGAAAGGCTAATGAAAACTAAGAAATAACAAAACCTCGAAAGGATAAAACTTTCGAGGTTTTTGGTAGAGCAGATAAAAGTACAATCTATAGATATTTAAAAAATTCCAAGATTAATTATGTTACTTTTATTTTTTTAATTAACTATTAAGTTGCAAAGAAACGAATGCCAACATCGATTGCATTTTTCTTTATAATAACTTTTCCATGTTCTAAAAGTTTACTTTCAAAATGATCCGAATAAGAAAGAAGTTTTCCAAATTCAGATAAAGTAGAATAAAATAAATTAAAATCTTCAGATTTAGTATTAATATTTCTTAAAACTAAATAATAAGAATCTTTCCAAGTATAAAGAGAGATATTTTTGGCTAATTTTGCAAAAATGTTTTTATGTAAATTTTTAACACTTTTACAGAATTCACAAAAGATATCGAAATTTTCAAATTGACAAATTGTTAAATCAGAAATTTTATGAAAAGATTTTCTTTTGGCAATTAATTTTTTCTTTTTCGTATCAGTATCAGGTAAATATCTTGTTATAGTAAAGACAAAAACATCTTCTAAAGAAGAAAAAGCTTCAATTAATAATTTGCAACCTTCTGTAGAAAAATCAACCTCCTTTTCAGCTTTTTTTAGTATTTCTGAAAAAATTTCTTGTGTTTCAATTGCCCTTGTCATAAGGCTATGTACAGTTAAGTGGTTTTCTCCCAATTCTTCAGAAGGGATGATAACACGAATTTTATTTTCTGTAAGTTTTTCAATTTTCATAAAGAAACTTCCTCCTTAATCTCTATTAATTATATTATACTACGTATACTATAATATGAAAAGTCACAATTTTTGGTAATAAAAATTATAATTCTTTAGATGACAGTTTAGTAAAAGTATAAAATCTAAAAAAATCTAGCAATTCACTTGAAAAAAATGTTAATACAAGATATAATACCAAAAGTAAAATAAAAATGCAATAGCCGTAAGAAAAATAGAATAAATGGAGGTAGCAAAATGGCAACCAAAGAAAAAAATATATGGATATTAATCATATTTATATTATCTGGACTAGTAGTAGGGGGACTATTAGGAGAATTAGCATCAAAAGTAAACTGGCTATGGTGGTTATCCTATAGTCAAAGTTTTGGATTAGAAAATCCAGTTGTACTAGACTTAAGTGTCATAAAAATTACTTTTGCATTAATGTTTAAAATTAGTATATCTAGTATCATAGGAATGGTATTAGCCATATTCATATACAAAAAAGTATAAAAGGGGCAATTTAAGAACAAAGAAAGGACGATATATTTGCCAATTACTATAAAAGAATTACCAGAATTAGAAAGACCCTATGAAAAATTAGAATGGTATGGAGAAAAAGCATTATCTAATGCAGAACTATTGGCCATTATCATCAAAACAGGGAGCAAACAAGAAACATCTGTACAAGTAGCACAAAAAATATTAAACTTAGAAGATACACAATCAGAAGGAATCAACTTTCTGCGAAAGATCAGTATCGAAGAATTAATGCAAATTAACGGAATTGGGAAAGTAAAAGCCATACAATTAAAAGCAGTAGGAGAACTGGCAAATCGAATGTCAATGCCAATTCATGTCAAAAAAATAACGATAAAAGAACCATTTGATTTAGCCAAAATTATGATGGAAGAATTAAGATTTGAAACCAAAGAAATAGCCAAAGTGGTAATATTAAATAATAGAAATGAAATCATAAAAATAAAAGATATTGTAATGGGAGGTATCAATTTTGCTAACCTTACCATTAAAGACGTATTAGAAGTGCCAATCAAAATGAAGGCTCCTAAAATTATCTTAGTGCATAACCATCCAAGTGGGGATGCCAAACCAAGTGAACAAGATATTATTTTTACCAATGATTTATATGAAGCGACCACTCTTTTAGGAATTCAATTATTAGATCATTTGGTAATTGGAAATAAAACTTATACTAGTATTTTCTCAGATATGGTTCAAAGTACAAAAGACTAAAAGATAACAAGAAAAGGAAGGGAAGAAAAATGAAACTTTTTACATTTGGGTCAAAAGATATTGGAATTGACTTAGGAACAGCTAATATTTTGGTAACATTAAAAGGAAAAGGGATTGTATTAAAAGAACCATCTGTAGTAGCAATTGATAGAAGAACAGGAGCAATTAAAGCAACAGGAGGAGAAGCAAAAGACATGTTAGGTCGAACACCAGAGCAAATAAAAGCAGTAAGACCTTTAAAAGATGGTGTCATTGCAGACTTTACAGCCACTCAACTGATGCTTAAAAATATCATCGAAAAAGTAGGAAGAAGATACAATGTAGGAAGACCAAGAGTAGTAGTTGGTGTGCCATCAGGCATTACCGAAGTAGAAGAAAGAGCTGTAGAAGAATCTGTTATTCAAGCAGGAGCAAAAGAAGTTTATTTAATTGAAGAACCAATGGCAGCAGCAATTGGAGCATCTTTAGAAGTAGGAGAACCAACTGGAAATATCATAGTAGACATAGGAGGAGGAACCACAGAAGTAGCGGTTATCTCTTTAGGAGGAGTTGTTGTTAGTCATTCTTTACGTGTCGCAGGAGACGAATTAGACGAAGATATTGTAAACTATATTAAACGAGAAATGAATTTAGCAATTGGAGAAACAACAGCCGAGCAAATCAAAATGAAAATTGGATGTGCTATGCCACTTATGACAGATACGCCAATGGAAATAAGAGGAAGAGATTTAACAAATGGCTTACCAAAAAATATAACTGTAACTTCTACACAAATTCAAGAAGCCATTCAAGAATCAATTGGAAAAATTGTAGAAATTGTAAAAGTAACACTTGAAAAAACACCACCAGAATTAGCCTCTGACATAATGGAAAAAGGAATTGTACTAGCAGGTGGTGGAGCATTAATTCAAAATTTGGATAAGTTATTAAGTTTAGAAACAGGGATGCCAGTTTATATAGCAGAACAGCCATTAGATTGTGTAGTTAGAGGAACTGGTAAAACATTAGAAGATTTGGAACGATTAAAAGCAGTATTAATTAACAATAGAAGAAGAAAATAAATTCTTAGGTTGACAGTAAAAAAATTTCAAAAAGTAACAAGAATAAGGAGTAAAAAATGCAAAGAAACAAAAAGGCTGGAATGGTTGGTATTATTATAACAATTGTAATTTTAATTTTAATTGTTATCTTTTCAAACGGAGAATCAGATAATACTTTTTTTGAAAATGTAGCAAGTAATTTGGTTATGCCAATTCAAAATGGATTGACATATTTAAAAAATAAGATTGGTGGAAATAACACATTTTTTACAGATATTAATAATTTAAAAGAAGAGAATAAAAAATTAAAAGAAAAAAACAGTGAGTTAGAGCAATCGTTAAGGGAATTAGAAAATATCAAAACCCAAAATGAAACCTTAAAAGAATATGTTAATTTAACGGAAAAATATGGAGAATATAAAACTATACCAGGTTATGTTATTAACAAGGACATTAGCAATTATTCCAAAACAATTATTATCAACTTAGGACAAAAAGATGGTGTAAAAGAAAACATGACAGTTATTGGAGACAAAGGGTTAGTTGGACATGTTATATCGGTCACAGACACAACTGCTAAAGTGCAAACCATAATTGATACAGCAAGTTCAGTTAGTTGTTCAATGAGTACAACAAAAGATAGTATTGTATGTAAAGGAACCCTAGATGACAAATCAGCTCTAAAAGCTATGTATATTCCAACACAAGCCAATATTATTCAAGGAGATAGTATAGAAACTTCAGGATTAGGAGGAATTTATCCAAAAGGAATTCATATAGGAACTGTCAAAAAAGTAACCAATACACAAAATATGACAGACCGTTATGCGATTGTCGATACAGCAGTTGACTTTGACAAATTAGATACAGTATTAGTCATAACCAATCAATAAAAATAAAGTAATCATAAAGGGGGAAGAAACCAATTGAAAAAAACAATTATTAATATCATTTTAATTATATTGGCTATTTTCATTTATATCTTACAAGCAAATTTTTTCAGTTGGTTTAACATAGCAGGAATTAAGCCAAATGTGTTTGTCATATTTATTTTATTTATAGGCTTATTTTCAACTAGAACAATGGGAACAATTTATGGATTAATAGTAGGATTATTATTAGATTTTATCATCGGAACAAAAATAGGAATTTATAGTGTAGGACTTGGATTAATAGGATTTTTATCAGCTTTATTTGATAAGAATTTTTCCAAAGATAGTAGAATGACATTAATGGTTATGGTTGTAGTAGCAACAGCTGTTTTTGAAATTTTATCTTATTTATTAAATTATATATTTGTATCCATTCAAATAGAAATCTTAAATTTTGTAAAAATCTTAATAGTGGAAATGATTTTCAACTTAATTCTAACCATCATTTTTTATCCATTGATACAAAAATGGGGTTATTATATAGAAAATGAATTTAAAGGAAATAAAATTTTAACAAGGTATTTTTAAACTAAAAAATCCAATAGAAAGAAGGTGATAATTTGGTCAAACAATATAAAAAAAAGAAAAAAGTCAATGTCAATTTACGATTTAATATTTTAACAGTATTCATCTATATAGTTGGAATTATATTAATTGCCAAATTATTCAGTCTTCAAATTGTACATGGGGCAGAATACAAAGAACAATCTAACACACGTTTAACAAGAGAAAGTACCTTAGAAGCATCAAGAGGTGCCATTTTAGATAAAACAGGAACACCATTAGTTACATCTAAAATGGAGTTTTCATTAGAAATGTACAAAAGTAAGGTAGATACAAATACTTTAAATGAATCCATATTGAATATGATACAAGTATTAGAAAAATATGAATGTGTCTATACAGATTCTTTTCCCATTAAAATTGATCCATTTGAATATACTATTGAAAATGAAAATTTAATAAAGTGGAAAAAAGCCAATAATATAGAAGAAGATTTTACAGCAGAACAGGCATTTTACAAATATAAAGATAGATATAAAATTCAATACAATAATATAGAAGAAGTTAGAAAAATTATAGCCATTCGTTATTTAATTTCCCAAAAAGGTTACAGTAGTACAAAAGCTGTTACGATTTCGGAAAGTGTACCAAGAGAAGCGGTAGCAGAATTTAGTGAAAGCTCTGAAAAGTTTGCAGGTATTAACATTGTAGTAAAACCAGCAAGAGAATACACTTCTGGCAATTTAGCTTCACATATATTAGGTTATGCTTCAAGAATTGATGCCAATGAATATGAAAAAAGAAAAGCAACCTATAGTCAAAATGATATTATTGGAAAAACAGGAATTGAATATGTATTTGAAGAATACCTAAAAGGAAAAAATGGAACCAAACAAATTGACATGGCAGTAGATGGAACAACAACAGCCGAATATATTGCAAAAGAAGCAATTGCTGGATCTGATATTGTGCTAACAATAGATGCAAACCTTCAAAAAATAACAGAAGATGCTTTGGCAGCCAATATCCAAAAAATAGCAACAGGAGGATTTGGTAAAGTCTATGATGCAAGAGCAGGAGCGGTGGTTGTTATGAATGTAAATTCAGGTGAAGTTTTAGCAATGGCAAGTTATCCAGACTATACCCCAGCTGATTTCGTAGGAGGAATTAGTAATGAAAACTGGGAAAAATACAGAGATAATGAATCAAAGCCACTTGTTAATAAAGCCACTCAAAACTCTTATTCACCAGGTTCTACTTTTAAAATGGTAACAGCCATAGCTGGCTTAGAATCAGGCGTTATTAACTTAAAAACAACCATTAATGATACAGGTGTTTATACAAAATATCGTGATTATCAACCTAGATGTTGGGTATACACAGACTATCATAGAGGACATGGCTATTTAAATGTATCAGGAGCAATTGAAAAGTCTTGTAACTATTTCTTTTATGAAACTTCTGACAGAATGGGAATTGACAATTTAGTAAAATATGCAAGATATTTTGGACTTGGTTCTAAAACAGGAATTGAATTACAAAGTGAAACAGCAGGGGCATTAGCCAGTAAAGAAACTTGGGCAAATTTACATCCAAATGAAGCATGGGGACCTGGAAATACTTTGCAAGCAGCCATTGGACAAAGTGACAATGAATTTAGCCCTTTGCAAATGGCAAGATATATTAGTATGCTAGCAAATGGCGGTCATAAAGTAGATGTTAGTATTGTTAAAACTATTAGAAATGCAGATGGATCTGAAACATCAAGAGAAGAAATCAATCAATTTATTAATCGAAAACTAGAATTAGAAGAAGAAAATATAGAAGATATAGAAATTAATCAAAGCTATTTGAATGCTGTCTTGCAAGGAATGCAATCTGTTACAAGTGATACAGGAGGAACAGCTTATGTTAGATTTAAGGATTTTGACATCAGTGTAGGTGGTAAAACAGGGTCAGCGGAAGCTCCTAATAATCAAGTTCATGCGTGGTTTGTTGGATTTGCTCCTTTTGAAAATCCAGAGATTGCAATTGTTGTAATGGTAGAAAATGGTGGTCATGGAAATTATACGGCAGAAGTAGTAAGAGATATTATGGCAGAATATTTTGGTATGAATACACAAAACGTAGAAGAAGATATGAGTGCCACACCATATATTGAAATCATGAATTAAAAAATTACTTAAATATATAGCCTAGCTGTCTTCCTTTTTAAAATAAATCTCTTGGTTGACAGTATAAGTATCAATTAAAGTAAAAAGAAAGGACGTAAAAATGAAGAATTGTGTTAGTATTAATTTAAAGAAAAATGAAATTATAATAAAATTAAATGAAGAAGCAGAGCAAGCAGAAATTATGATAGCTTTAACCAAAAAACTAACCGAACTAAAAAAACTATATCAAGACGAAACAACGCCTATTATCGTAACAGGAAAAATCCTAAAAAACAAAGAAATCGATGAAATACAAGAACTCATCAAAAGCAAAATAGATGTAGAAATCGATTTTGATATGCCAAAAGGGTTAGGCTTACATAGCATAAAAAAAACATTTGAAAAAGAAATAGCCATATCAGAAACAAAATTTCATAGAGGATCATTACGTTCTGGGCAAAAAGTAGAATCAGAAGGAAGCTTAGTAATTATAGGAGATGTCAATTCTGGAGCAGAAGTAATAGCATCTGATAACATTATTGTACTAGGAGCATTACGAGGATTAGCACATGCTGGAGCAAAAGGAAACAAACAAGCCATTATTGCAGCAGGCTTAGTAGATACTGTACAAATTAGAATAGCAAATGTCGTAAAAGAAATTGACCGTGACGAAGAACCTATGCATAAACAGGCCTATGTTAGTATTGTAGAAGACAAAATTATCATAGAATAATAAAGATTAGCTCAATAGCAATAAAACTAGTGCCATATAAAGCATCTGATCTTGCACGCCTTCTTGATACAAAAAGAATAATAAACCAAGAATAATAATATCATCTAGATATAATTTAATGCCTAATATTTCAAAAATTGGTTCCTCAATATCATTAAAAAGAGGATTTTTGAAATTAATTGGGCCAAAAGAATAATATCTAGATGATCTTTCTTCTTCATGGGAGGAATCAGAAGAAATTTTAGGAATTTCCTGTACGACTTTTTTTTCATTTTCTTCACAAGAAACTGTAGTGTGTGTTTTTTTAAAAGAAGGCTTATCCTCTGCTAAAATTTGTTTATCAATAGGAGGAAAATAAGGTCTATAATATCGATAATAATTATTATAAAAACTAGCCATTGTGAGGATTCTCCTTGTTATCATCTTTAAAAATATCAGCAATCTTAGCAACATTTAATAAATTAGCATATTGATCTAATTTTCCCTTTTTTTCTTCTCTTAAGTAAGGTTTTAAAGAATATAATAGATTGGATCTAGGATCATTTGAGTTATTCAATTTTTCCATAACAGACTTCATTTTTAAAATAGTATTCATATCAATTTGACTAAAATCGAAATTATTATTAGGATTAGAAGAAGTTTGATTATTTGTAAAATTAGATGTATGAGAAGAATTACTTTGGGAATTATTTGGTTTATTTTGGGACATCATGGCAGAAAAATTTTGTATCATTTCAGGGGGAATTTGAGAAATTACATCATTTAATTCTCCTTGATTCATCATATCTTTTAATTTGTTAATTGTATTTTCATCAAAATTCATATTATTCAAATCAATCACCTCTCTCCACTTATTATATGTGAAAACATCCAAAAACTTTACTAAAATTTTTATAGATTCTTCATTAGATATAAGTATTTCCAATTAAAAAATCCTTTTTACTATAGAAAAAGGATTAAAAAACATAGTAGTTATTTTAATTACTTAGCTACTAATAATTTAATTAATGATAATAATGGTATGAAGGTTATAATTTTAGATATCTATTTTTAGTTATATCTATTCTACTTGAAGGATATATGGATCTTCTTTTGTTCCATTACCTGAGTAAATGTAGACATTTTCTGTTAAACTTACAATAGGTTTTACCCCAAATGCTCTTGAAGCTCCTTCACCATACCAGCTAGTTGGATTATTTGGATGCCATGCGTTTAAACCAAAATATCCATTATAATATGCAGTAGCAAGCCAAAATATGGAGGGAGCAGATAGATCTATCTGCATTGGAATCTTTACAGAGCCATCAGGGTTTTTAGCATCTTCTATTCCAAAAAAATGAATGTTTTTTATAGCGTGACGAGAAGAAAAATATGAATCTTGATACATTTCTAAGTTTCTTCCTTGCTTACCATTTTGATATTCTAACATTCTAGTTCCTCCAGAAAGAACAAATTCATCTGTAAAAGAGTTATCACCATCCCAATGAAGATAATACTCTGGGTAACCAGCATGTGCCAAGCTATCTACATATATTCTACTTGAACCATCTGAATTCTTTATCTCATTGCCATCTTCATCATTTTTAAACCTGACAGACAGGATTTTCCAACCACTAAATGATTTAGACTTATCATCTAATGAGTCATTCCTACTAGTTAGAATAGTTCCAGTTTCGATTTCTGAAGTACGTTGACTATTGCCTTTAAAAGTAAATCCACTAAAGGTAAATCCATAACCTTCATATTGTGATTTTTCTTTTAATTCTTCTATTTCTGATTCTGTCCAATCTCCAGCATCATATTGTACATATCCACCTTGTATTTTGAATTTATTAACATTTACATTTACTTCTTTTGTTATTGTTTGACCATTTATCATACCGATTACTATAAATGTATATACTCCATTTTGAGTAATCTCATATGGAATTGATTTTTTATCTTCTTTATTTTCTATTTTACATTCTGTTTCTCCTAGAGTTGCATTAAAATTTATATATAATGGTGTACCCATTATTTGCGAAAAATCTGGTATAGATGTTGTTCCTGTTGTAGTTGTAGCAATTATTGGTTCTGTTACTTCTATTTCAGGCATTACTAATATGATTTCTTTTCTCTCTTCTCCATTTTCAGAAGTTATCTTTATTTTATATTCGACTCCTAGTTGTACAACATAATTTATTTCTATTTCTTCTTTTTTTCCATTATATATCATAGCTTCTCTATCCGGCAATTCGACTTTTTTTATTCCATTTTCTTTATCTCTTATAGTTATTAATAAATTTGCATTTATTCCATTTTTTTGAAGTATTTTATATGAAAATTCTATATTTCCATCATATTCTAATTCTGTTATATTTAATTTTCTATCAATTATAAAAGTTGCAACAACACCATCTTTTTTCATTTTTACTTTTTTACCATTTATAGATGAATCTTCTATTAATGTACATTCACAATTTTTTATGGTTTGATCGAGCCATTGTTGTGTCACATCATCTAATAGTGCTTTTGCTTTTTTCTCTATTTGTAATTCTTGCATTGATAATATTAATTTTTCTTTTAGTTCTGCTCGGATAGTAGTTTCTTTTGAATGCTTTGCTTTTGATAATATTTCATTTTCTTTATTTAAGCTAGCAATACTTACTCCTGCTAAAATCAATAATACGATAATTGTTATAACTAATGCAATTAGCGTGATTCCTTTTGTTTTTTGTTTCTTCATTTTTAATCCCTTCTTTGGTTTATTTATATAATTCTTACTTATCTTTTTAACTTATATTATAGGAAATTACATATGTCAATAACTAAAAATAAATAAACATAATAGGTTGGTTACAGTTCACTAGGTACCATTCAAACTTACAAAAGACTACAATAGCAATATAATTCGGATTTGAATGTGACCGAAATAGCTTTAGAAATATTTAAAATACAGCTGAAAGGGTCCTGTTTTCGGGTATCGTTCAGCTGTATTTTTAATATTTTTTAGCGTCATGTAGGGTAACCGAAAATCCGAATAAATATTGCTATTGTAGTCTTTGAATCATCTAACTTATTTTCAGTGAACTGTAACAATAAGAGGTTACAATTTACTGACCATTATTATAGAATTACAATAAAATACAATTTTTGCTACGGAACCATTGAAAAATTAGTAAAAATGATGTATAATAGTAAGTGATTATGTATAAAGAACAAAAAATGTAACAAAAAAATAATATTGATACATAATTTATAACCTCCGTAAGGGAGAAATCAAGAAAAAACAGCGAAAGACAAAAAAGAAATATTGATTTATTTCAAAGAAAAGCTATAATATATAATTAAAAGAATTGGGTAAAAAATACCTAAAGACAAGGAGGAAATTATGAAAAATAAGACTTTTAAAATTAGTGTTATTTTAGTCATGATTCTAACCATGACGATGACGAATTTTATTTTTGTAGGTCATAGTTTAATAACCTATGCAGCAGATGGTGTAGCAACCAATCACAAAAATGTAGAATTCCAAGCATATTTTAAAGATGAAGGAGGAAATGAGGTAACCACTTTAGAACAAGATACAAAAGCAGAAGAAACCTTCTTATATTTACGTGTCAATGTAAAAAAAGAAGGATACTTTAATGGAGAAATAGCATTAGAAAATAGTAACTTCACTTTAAAAGAATCAGACAGTACCTATGTTAGTAAAATTGAAAATGATACGATTTATCTAAATCAAATCAATGTAGGAACAGCAGAAGAAATAAAAGTAAAAATAGAACCTAAAAAAGAAGAAGATTTCATAATAGGTTTATTAAACATGGAAAGTAAAATAGCCATAAAGGGTATTTATCGAGATAGTAAACAAAAAGACATTACCATACAAGGTAATAGAGAAGTAACCTTTAAACAAGTAGAAAATAATACCGAACAAGACGTACAAAACGAAATACAAATACTTACCAATAAAATTGTAAAAATAGATGGGGAAGAAAAAAGAATCCTACAAATTTCTTATCATATGGGACTAAAAGAAAACAATTACCCAATCCAAGAGATTGAAGCTAATGTAGAAATACCATCATTTGATGAAAAACAAGCAGAAGTAACAAACATAGAATATTTAAACAATATGACATCTTTTGAAACCAAACAAGATGAAAACAATCTAAAACTAATTCTAAAAAATGAAACAAACAAAGATGGAAAGGCAATGTGGAAAACACAAGGAGAAGAAAATATTGTCTTAACATGTGTTTATGACAAAGAAGTAGAAATTAGCCATAAAAACATAAAAGCTAACCAAAAAATCACATTATATAGTGGCAAAGAAATAGAAGTAAATAACGAAATTACAATAGGAGAAGAAGAATTAGATACTACTATTTCAGTAAATGCTGGAAATAAAGAAGAAACCATTTATAAAGGAAAACTAAATGCTGGTATCAATCGTTCTTTCCAAAGTGCTACCCAATTAAAAGTAAACTTTGCTAAAGTTTTGCAAGAAATTAGACTAACAGAAGAAACTAGCCAATACACCATAAATGGAGAACAAGAAACAGCAAATGTAATCTATCACAAAACAGCATTGAAAAAAGAAGAATTTGACAAAATATTGGGACAAGACGGAAAAATTGTTCTATACAATCAAGAAAGCGAAGTAATAGAAACCATTACAAATGAAACAAAAGCAGATGAACAAGGAAATATCATTATCAATTACGAAGGAAAAAATGTTAGAGAATTCAACATAGAAACAACCAAACCAGTAGCAGAAGGAACTTTACAATTCAATCATATAAAAGTGATTGAGTCAAAAGAAGATGTTGAAAAAATAAAAGTAGCAAATGAACTAAAAAATACCATAACAGCTAATGGAAAGCAAGTAGAAACAACCATTCAATTACAAGAAGCAACAAGCAATGCAACAATCGAAGTAAATAAAGAAAGCTTATCAACCATCGTTAGCAACAATGTTGAAATAAAAGCAGTATTAACATCAAATAGTGAACAATATAACTTATATAATAACCCAACAATAGAAATTAAATTACCAGAACAAGTAGAAAATATTCAAATAAATAGTGTCGATTTATTATATGAAAATGAATTAAAAATCAAAGATTATACAGCAAATGGAAGAACCTTATATCTACTTTTAGAAGGAGCACAAACAGAATATAAAGAAGAAACCATACAAGGTGCAACCATTATTATTCAAGCAACAGTTGATGTAAATCGTAAAGCACCAACAAGTGATGAAACCATAAAAATGATTTATCAAAATGGAGAAGAAAAAGAAACTACGACACCAATAAAAATTGTAGCTCCAACTGATATTACAACTATTTATAGCATTCAAGACTTAGGAGTTGAAACACTAGGACAAGAATCAAACAAACCAGTATTTGTACAAAGAGGTTCAGAAGAAAAACAACTAGAAGCACAAATTGAAGTTATTAACAACCAAGAAGAAACAATTGAAAATGCAAGAATTTTAGGAAATTTCCCAACCAATGACCAAGAAAACAACATGGAAATTGAAATTTCAAAAGAAATTAACATACAAGGCGTACAAACAGCAAAAGTTTATTATTCAGAAAATAAAAACGCAACAGAAGAATTAGAAAACCAAGAAAATGGATGGTCAGAATCGATAACCAATCCTAGTAAAGTAAGCAAATACTTAATTACTGTTGACGAATTAGAAACAGGAGCTAGTATCCAAGGACAATATGCTTACAAAATACCAGCTAACCTAGAATATAACCAAACAGCCAAAACAGACTATCAAGTAAAATATGCCAATAGTCATACGAAAGTAGAAAATGAATTAGCATCTACAAGCATAGAAATGCAAACAGGAGTAGGACCAATTGTAGAAACAAAATTAACAGCAAAAGCAGGAGGAAAAGAAATAAATGGACCAGTTAGAAATGGTGAAGTTATTTGTTATACAATAGAAATTGCTAATACTGGAACAGAAGATGTTAACGATATTCAAGTAACCGCAAAAGTACCAGAAGGAACCACAATGGTAAAACCAGAAGATGACTATGAATACACAGGAGCATCTTATTATGAAGAATTAGACAACAAAACTTATGAAGCTAATATAGAAACACTAAAAGTAGGGGAAGTAATTTATGGTAATTACGAAGTTAGAGTCAATAACCAAGTAGCAGAAGGAACCACTTTAAGTAATACAGCACAAATAAAATATGGAGATGTTACCAAACAATCAGAAGAATTAAAAAATGTAACAGCTAAAGGAAACTTGCGAGTAACCGTAAAACGTATTACAGACAGAAATACACAATTATATACAAGAGGAGTAGTAGAATATTTTGCTATTGTAGAAAATATTTCAAATCAAAAAATAAATAATGTAAAAGTACAAGCAAACCCTTCAGCAAACCTACAAGTAGAAATATTAACCTTATATACTGGAATGAAAAAAGAACAAGGTGACCATATAGATGTTTCTTCTACAGCAACTCCAGTAGAACCAACTGAAAATACACAAAAAAAAGAAACAACAGATACAAACAAAGTAAAATCTGAAATATTAGAATATGCAGAAGAAGTTAATATAGGAGCATTAGAAGCAGGAGAAAATAAAGTTTTAAGTTATGGAATGTTAATTACTGGAACACAAGATAATGTTGATAAAGTTGATTTTGCTGTTACAGCTAAAAATGGACAAGAGCAATATCAATCTAACCATTGGGAAGAAGAGATTAAAAATACAAATGTAGGAATTTCTATGACAACTAATACACAAGATCAAAGTGTAAAAACAGGAGATATTATAGAATATACAATTGAAGTTGAAAATAAGACACAAGCAGAAACAAGAGGGGTAGAAATAAAAGATTCCTTCCCAAAACAATTAACCATTCAAAAAATCACACAAGATGGAAAGGAAATAGAAGGATATAGAGGAAGTAACCTAATATTGCCAATTACGATTAATGGAAATGAAACATCAACCATTAAAGTAGAAGCAGTAGTAGATTATTCAGAAGCAAGAGATAAAGCAGAAGCAATTACCAATGTTGCTCGTGCAGAAATATATGGAGAAACAGTAGCGACCACATCTGAAATTAATCATATTATCCAAGCCAACGAAAATAGTTCAGAAGAAGAACCAGGTGAAAATCCAGGTGATAATGATAATGAAAATCATACAGGAAATGAAGGAGAAAATGACATTGGAGACAACACCGTTGCAAGAGGAAATAGAATGATTACAGGTGTTGCTTGGTTTGATGAAAATGCAAATGGACAAAAAGACCAAGGAGAAAAATTATTAAAAAATATCAAAGTTAGATTATTAAATACACAAACCAATAGTTTAGTAAGAGAAGAAAATGGTAATATTTTAGAAGCAACTACAAATGAAAATGGAATTTATGTATTAGATAAAATAGGAAATGGTGAATATATCGTTATATTTGACTATGATGATTCACAATATGCACTAACAAAATATAAAGCAGATAAAGTATCTGAATCAGAAAATTCAAATGCCATTTTAAGTGAATTACTAATGGATGACCAAAGAGAAAAAGTAGCATCTACCGATATCTTAAAAATACAAGATTATAACATTTCAAATATCAATATAGGATTGATAAAATTAGAAAAATTTGACTTAAAATTGGACAAATATGTTAATAAAATCTTAATTCAAGATGCAAAAGGAAGTACCGTTAAAGAATATGGTAACGAAACCATGGCAAAAGTAGAATTAGATGCTAAAAAGATTAATGGTTCAACTGTTTTAATAGAATACGAAATACAAGTAACCAACAATGGAGAAGTACCAGGATATGCCAAAAAGATAGCAGATTATGCAACTTCTGACCTAAAATTTAGTTCTGAACTAAATAAAGATTGGTACCAAGTAGGAAATACCTTATATACAACCAGTTTAGCAAATGAAAAAATAAGAGCAGGGGAAACCAAAACAGTTACCTTGACTTTAACAAAAGCAATGACAGAAAATAGTACAGGATTAATACCAAATACTGCAGAAATAGCAGAAGATTATAACGAATTAGGAATAGCAGATAGCAATTCTACACCAGGAAATCGAGCAAAAGGAGAAAATGACTTAGGATCAGCAGAAGTATTAATTAGTATCCGAACAGGTGGAGTTGTTTATGCAACCATAACAATTATAATAGTAGCAATCCTTGCAATAGTAGCAGTTGTTGTAATAAAAAAGAAAAATAAACAAGAAGAACAATAAAAAGAAGGAGAGGAGGTAGAATGATGAAAACAATTAAAAAAATAATAATTAGTATAATAGTTGGAATAATAGCCTTAATTGGCTTTCATACAACGGCAACTGCTTATTCAGTAGGAGAAACAGTCAGTATAGATTATAGCACTTATGAACAAGATCCAAATATGTTTTGTGTACAACATAATCAACACTTACATAAAGGAGATTATCAAGATTATCAAATTATTTCACAAGTTAATATAAAAGGAAATGATTCAGTTGACCATTTAGGTGGTAAACAAACAAGTTGGTATAATGCTAAATTAGCTTATATTCTTTCAAAAGATAATGGCTCAGGATTAAAAGCGCTAGGACCAGTAGCAAATTCTATATGGAATAATATGCATACATGGATGAGTAATGTTGGACAATATCATGCAGGATTAAGTTTAAATTTTACATCTGATAAACGAGGAGGTTATAGTCCATTAGATGCAGAATCAGATGCTTATGCTAATAGTATTATTAATCTTCAAGAAACAGCTCAAGCAATGGAAGATCACACAGATAAAAATAAAATTAAAGTCGTTTCTGCTAATAAAGATAATAAGGACTATATAAAAATAGGACCATTTAATTGGACATTTGGAACACCTTTAACAAAGGTAACAGCACAAGGAACAGGAGATATGACTATTCATTTCTTTAGTAGTTACAATGGAAGAGAAGAATATTTTTACAATGAAGCAAGCGAAATTCAATCTGGTAAAGATTTTTACATTTATTTAAAAATGGATTTAGAAACAGAAAAACTTTCTAGCTTAACAGGTTATTCTACAACTATGATAAAAACAGCTAAAATATGGTTTTTGAAATCTCCAAATGGTTATTACCAAAACTTAATTATTCGAGAATCAGGGGAAGAACCAATGGATATTTCAACAACAATTGATTATGGCATCAAGACAAAAGGAAAATTAAAAATATTAAAAGTAAATAAAAAAGATCAAACAATTTTATTACCAGGTGTAAGCTTTTATATCCAACATAAAGAAACTGGAAAATATTTAGCAAAAGATAGCAATGGAAAAATAATCTATGTAAATGAAGCTCATAAAAGTGCTTTTAAAACAGGAGCAAGAGGAGCCAATAAAGGAAGAATTAATCTTAAAGATTTAGCAGTAGGAACCTATATAGCTTATGAAAAAGACAATCCAAATTATGGATATGTTGTTGACACAGAAACGACTCAAAAGGAATTAATAATTGATAAAAGTAGAACACCAATGGAATTAGAAGAGTGGAAAATTGCCAATCCACAAGTCTATATAAGATTATCAGGATATGTATGGATTGATAAAAGATATGGAAAAGATGCAAAAGCTAATAATATCTTTAAAGATCAAGAAGAAAAAGGATTAGATGGCAGTGTATTAGATCAAAATGATATTCTATTTAACGGAATTACAGTAAGATTAATAGACAAAACAACAGGAAAAATTGTAAAAAATGAAAAAGAAGACTCAAGTAATTATGGAAAAGAAATGGAAACAGTAACTAGTCAGTTAAATAGATATAAAGGAAATGGTAATGATGGAAATGGTGAATATCTAATTGAAGACGTACTAATTGAAAAATTGGGAGATTATTACATGGAATTTGAATACGATGGATTAATCTATACCAATGTACCAAGAAATGTTACCAAAGACAATGGTTCAAAAGCAGCAGAAGGTCAAGATGCAAGACAAGAATTTAATGATAAATTTGCTAGTATCGAAGGTGCAGGTAAACTGACAGCTGTTGCAAAAGACAAAGACGGAAACGAACAACAAAAATTTGACTATGAAGAAATAGATGAAGGTCGAGCAATTCAATATAAAAATAATCAACAATTTATGATAACAGCTAATACAGATGCCAAAGATACAGACACATCTAAAAATTATGTTATTAAGGAACATTTCGTAAATGATCTTCGAGAAATACAATATATTAACTTAGGATTAACAGAAAGAGAACAACCAGATATAGGAATTGAAAAAGACTTACATAATGTAAGACTAGAGGTAAATGGTTGTGGACATACTTATTTATACTCACAAAGACTTTCACATCCAACAGAATACGACAGTGAAGGTGGACTATTTAATGTAGCTGTTAGATGGTCAAATAAATACAAAGCATTAGCTTATAAAAGACCAATTTATGAGGCAGATTATAATTACATAAATGAAAAAGACAAGAGTAAAGAACTAAAAGTATATTTAACTTATCAAATTGTTATGCTAAATAAAACACCTCAAAATTTAACAACTAGAGTTAATAGTTTAGTAGATTATTATGATAGTAATTATGAATTATTACATGTAGGAACAAAATTAAATGAAAATGGTAGTGTTGTAAATGATATTAGATATGAGCAAGATGAAGAATTTACCTCACAAGACTATAAGAAAGCAATTATTTACAATGAAACAAGTATTGTACCAGAATCAAAAGACAATCGAGAATCTGTTTATGTAGAATTTGCTTTGAATCGAGAAGCGGTTATTAAAATTTTAAATGATCAAACAAACTTAGATAATATAGTAGAAGTTAATTCTTATTCAGTCTTAAAAGACGGAAAGAGTTATGCTGGAATTGACATGAATTCTATACCAGGAAACTACGAAATAGGAGAAAATGTCAGAGAAGATGACACCAGTATAGCACCAGCATTAAAATTAGAACCAACTGATGCAAGAGAAATGGCAGGAAAAGTATTCTTAGACAATCAAGGAATATCACCAGAAATACAAACAGGAAAAATTCGTCAAGGTACAGGGAAATATGAAGAAGGAGAAGAAGGAATTGGTGATGTAGCAGTTACCCTTACAGACATTTCAGACAATGGTATTGTAGTATATAGAACCAAAACGGTAAATGCACCAGGAAAATATGGATATATAGAAACAGTAGAAGAAGATGATAAAGAAGTACATATACTAGAACCAGAATTATACAATGACGCCAACAAGAATCAATACAAATTTGTAACAGAAGATGGGCAAGATCTTAATAAAGGAGACTTCTTCATTGTTGGATATATACCAAGTGAAAAATATGTATTAACCTATACATGGGGAGACCAAACTTATACTGTACAAAACTATAAAGGAACTATTTATCCAAATAAAGAAAGACAAAATAACCAAGAATGGTATAAAGAAAATGCAGACATAAGATATAATGATGCTATGGATAATTATGAAACAAGAAAAGAAATCGATAGTGAAATGACAGAAATTAAATATAATACTCAAACTACCAAACAAAAAATGAATTCTAGTACACCTAATATGCACATTGGAGTAGAATATGATACCACTACAACAGCATCTGTAGGAGATCGCTATTCTTATAGAATTAAAAATGTTGACTTTGGAATTATAGAAAGAGCAAAACAAAGATTAGACATTGTAAAACGAATTAAAACATTAAAAGCAACTCTAACCAATGGACAAGTAATTGCAAACTTAGAAATTGATGAAAATGGTAATGTAACAGGAGACCAAAAGAATGTTACTTATATGAAACCAGATCCATTAATACAACCAAATAATGGATTTATCAGACTAGAACTTGACAATGAATTAATCCAAGGAACAACTTTAGAAGTAGGATATGAAATAAAAGCAATCAATCAAAGTGAATTAGATTACTTATCAGAAGAATACTATCATTATGGTGAAATAGTAGGACCAGTTATAACTATAACGCCAACTACAATCATTGACTACTTAGATAAAGATTGGTCATTTGACAGTGAGAAAAATCCTGATTGGAAAGTTATCCAAAAAGAAGAACTTTCAACCTATGAACAAGGCGGTTTAGTAATAAAAGAAGTATATGAAGACAGTGAAGAATCCGAATCAACCATAAATGAAAAGATTATACTTCTAACAAACACATTAGCAAACAAGAAAATAGAACCTGGAAAATCAGAGCCAGTTATGTTACATGTATCTAGAATATTAACATCAACAGATGAAATTTCATTAGATAATGAAACAGAAAACATTAAAATAAACAGACCAGGAGGATCTAAACCACAAGCTATACCAGGTAACTATGTACCAGGAACAGGTTCAACAGAAGTAGATGATAGTATGGCAGAAACAACAATTGTTACACCAGCAACAGGAGAAAATCAAAACTATGTAATGCCAATTATCATAGGAGCAACAGCATTAATAACATTAGGTGTAGGAGTTATTATCATTAAAAAAAGAATACTATAAAAAATAAAAATACTTAAAAAGAAAATTGCTAGAAGGGAAAATCCCTTTTGGCAATTTTTTTGATGATTTTTTAAATTTGTTTGTAATTATTTCTAAAAGAGTCGATAAACATTACGCAAATGACATATGCTAAAATACAAATTTAGAAATGTTACAAATTTGTAAGATAAATTTAAAGAAAAGGATATAAAACGGGTAAGGATGGTATCCGTAAAAAAGTAAGGATTGTAAGGAAAAAATGGAAGGGAAAGGAATTGATTTTTTGTAAACTTGAGTGTACTATTAATAGGAGAAAACATAGAAAGATGTAAAAGTAAAAATGCACAATTAGGAGGTTTTAATGAACAAAGGAAAAGTAGCAATTAAACTGTATATAGTATTAGGAATAATTTTATGTTTATTGTTTTTGGGAAGATTTTTGCCATTTAAAAGTTATGGAATAGATGATACCAAAATTTTAGTAAACAGTAAATTAGATAAATACATAAATTATCATTTGTTAGAAGAAAAAGGCACATTAGTTCAATACCAAATTAACACAAATATTAAGTATGGAGAAGAATCCATACCAATTGGACAGAAAGGAACAACCATTTATTTTGGTCAAATAGATGGAAACTATCCAAGTGATGTAAAACTTCTAACAATTGATTTGGATGAGCAGATAGTCAGCCAATATGACCAAACAACTGGTACCTTACTTGTACAATCGAATTCACAAAAGGTGAATGAAGAATATTTTGTCATTGCAAATTATGATACTTATACAGAAGGAAAAAAGGAAAGAGAATTAGAATTAAAGGTAGTAGCAAATGCAATTTTACAAGATGATGTAAATAGACAAATTAGTAGTGAAGAAAACTATCATAATCAAGTTGCAGAAAATATGGGACAATTAACATCTGTAATAACTCAAACACAAGATATTTATAATGGTTATCTAAAATCGAATCAAATAAATGGAACCGATTATCATACGCAATTTGAACAAAAAGAACAAATTATGATTAGCAAAAAAGAGGCACAAGAAACCATACAAATGTTAGAAAATAATACTTTTGTAAAAATAGATTCTAAAAAAGAAGAAGAAAAAGTTGTTACAGATTTAGGCAATCATCAAAACTTAATTTATCAAGCTACTCAAATAAAAAAAGCAGAATTAGAGGAACTTTTGGGTAAAGAAGGAAAGTTAGAAATTTTAGATAAAGAAGAAAACATTTTAGCAACAATTGACGAAAATACAGAGGTACAAGAAAATGGAATGATTACCATTACTTATGAAAAACAACCAGAAACTATTTTCATAAAAACAAGTTCCATTCTAAAAGAAGGAATCCTAAATTTAAAACATACAAAAGAAATAAAAAATACTTGGACGAAATTTGAAAATATTGGGATAAAAACTACCATACAAATGGAGGATATGACTGATACTTGGGAAGTAATAAATGAATTAAAAGAAGCAAACACAACAATTGATGTTAATATAGATAATAACAAATGGAGTAATCATTATCAAAATGAACTTACATTTGACATTCAATTAAAGGCCAATACCATGGAAAATAATTTATTTAAGAATCCAAGTTTACAAATAGAGTTTCCAAGTGAGGTAGAAAAAGTTGTTTTAGAAGAAAGTTCGATTTATTATGCAAATGGCTTAGAATTACAAGCTACCTTTATGGATAGAAATGAAAATGGAAATTTAGTAATGATGGTTAATCTTGTAGGTGAACAAACACAATATGATGAAAATAGCTTAGATTTAATAACACAAATAAAAATAATGGCAAATGTTATTTTAAATAAAGAGGTAGAAAGTAAAGCAGACACAATAAAGGTATTCTTTACGAATGAATATACTGTAGATGGAACAATAGAAACAGGCAATAAGCAACTTGCTATTGAAATAGAAGACTATATCGAACACAATCAAGAAGAAATCGAAGATAATTTACAAGAAACGATTCAATTTTTTCCTGTTGAAACAATTAACCAAGATTTTACTGTTGCAACTAGTATTCATGCTGAAGATTTAAAATTGCAAGTAGCACCAATAAAGGGAAATACTACTTTAAAACAAGGAGATACTGTATATGAAGGAGAATACATCAAATATAACATAAAAATACAAAATACATCTAGCCAAGATATGAATGACGTAAAGGTAGTGGCAAACATACCAGAAGGTGTAACTTATGGTGAATTAGAAGCAGAGTATAATCGTTATTTAGGAAAATACAAATATCATTTTCAAAAAGATTTAAGACAAAAGCAAATCAATATAGGAACGATAAAAGCAGGTGAATCCATTGACACATTTTATGAAGTAAAAGTAGATGATTTATTAGAAGGAGAAGAAACAAAATCAATCGATTCCATTATAAATGTATTGGTAGCAGAAGAATTAGCAAAAACTTATACGATAACGAACCAAGTAGAACCAGCGCAAGTACAGTTATTTATGGGAGTAACACTTGACTATGGAGGCTGGAGTTATTATTTAAACTTAAAATCAGATACGAATCAAGAAGTACCAGTGGATTTACATTTTCTAGAAGCATTTAATATAGAATCTGTAACTTATCTTGACCATAACATTGATGAATATAAATTTGATGGAAATGAGGCACAAATAGTTTATACAAATTATGATAACTATGAAGGAGAACAAATAAGAGAATTAGATTTACAATTTTCTCAAGACAATATTGTTACAGCTAACTTAAAAACAAATTCTTGTTATGTATTTCAAGGAAAATTTGATGATACTAAAATTCAAAAGAAACGAGAGCAATCAACAGTAGAATTAAAAACTTATGCAGAAGCAAAATGCAATGATAAGAGTTATCAATCCAATGAAAACAGGATTGAGTTAGCCTATCAAAATGTCAAGGTTTCTATGACCTCCCCAAATGAAGGAGAAAAAGTTAAATATGATGAAAAAATTGAATATGAAATAACCATTCAAAATATTGGTGGAAATAACGTTTTGGAAGAAAATTTTCCAGAATATGTATCAATAAAAGTATCTGACTTTCTACCAGAAGAATTAGAGCCTATATCAGTTTCCTATGATAACTGGGAAGTAGAAGTATCAGAAGGTATAAAAACCTTAAAAAAGAAAGAAGTAACAAAAGATATTTCTAGTAAAAATACAGATGAAAATGGAAATAAAATGCCTAATATTAGAGAACATATTTTAATACCACGTGGGGAAACGACTACATTGAAAATAGAAACAAAAGCAGGATTAGTTTATCAAGAAACAAAAATAGAAAACAGTGCTACTATATCAGGAGACAGTATAGACTTAAAAACAACCAATATTATATCACATACCATACTTCCTATTAACTATGATGAAGAAGAACCAAATGAACCAAATAATCCAAATGAGCCAAATGAACCAGACGAACCAGATAATCCAGATAACCCAAGTTACCCTGATCATCCAAATGATCCAAATCAGCCAAGTGGTAAATACAACATACAAGGAATTGCTTGGATAGATGAGAATCATGATGGAAAAAGATCTTCACAAGAAAAGATATTTAGTAATATGACTGTGATGTTAATTGATATGGAAAACTCTAATGCAATTAAACATACAACTAAAACCAATCAAAATGGAAATTATCAATTTTCTAATTTAGAAAAAGGAAATTATTTAATTGTATTTAGATATGATACCAATCATTATCAATTAACAGAATACCAAAAGTTAGGAGTAAATAGTTTCGAAAATTCAGATGCTATTCAAAAAACAATTACTTTATTAGGTGAGCAAGTCGAAGTAGGTGTTACAGATGTTATTAATTTAAACCAGTCTATTACAAATATAGATATTGGTTTAATTGAAAATACAATAAGTGATTTTAAAATTGATAAATATATTAACAAAGTTACAGTAAAAACAGCAAGTGGTAGTAAGCAATACCAATATGATAATAAAAAATTAGTAAAAACAGAAATAAAAGCAAAGCAAATAGAAGGAGCAACAGTTACCATACAATACAAAATTGTTGTAACCAACATAGGAGAAATAACAGGAAGTATTAATAAAATTGTAGATTATTTGCCAACAGGATTTGATTTTTCATCCATTCAAAATAGTAGTTGGAGCAAAAATGCAAATGGGCAATTAGTCAATACCAGTTTGGCTAATATGGATATAAAAGCAGGAGAAAGTATGGAGCTTACATTAACTGCTACCAAACAAATGACAGCTGATTCTACAGGAACTTATACCAATAAAGTAGAACTAATTGGGAACCAAGACAACAATTTAGAAAATAATAGCGATTCTGCCGAAATTATTATTTCAGTTAGTACAGGTGCAATGGTATTTATTATGATAACAATTTTTATGATAGTTATTCTTAGTATCTTAGCAATTTACTTATGGAAAAAAGGAAAGATAACTATTAAGAATATTCATAAAATGACTTTTATAGTTACTTTTATTATAATGACAATGATAACTACTTTACTTTCTCATACATCTATAGCATATGATACCAATCAAGTTTTAGTACTTCATGCTGAACAAACAGAAACAGAAATACGTTTTTGTGATAGTAATCATACTCCAATGGCTTTTTGTACAGGTGGTACCTTACCTCCTGCCAATAGTGCTGTGAAAACAAAAGATGAAAATGGTGTTATACATTATGGAGATGCCAATTATTACTTTTGGAAACTTGAAGAAGTTCCTGGTTGGGGTAAACGATATATAGAACCGCCTGTCAGTAAAGGAGATTTTACACTACAAAAAGAAAATACAGCTGTAAATTTGAAAGAATTAGATGATAATTATTATCTATATGGACCATTAAAATATAAATCTACAGCCGATAACGGACAATATACTTGTACAGTTAAAGATGGTAATGGTAATAGTATTACAAACTTTACAATTTGTAATGCAAGTGGAACAGAAGAAGTTACTTTAAAAGGAGGAAGTAGAACCTTTTATCTTAAGATTCCTAAAAATAAATGTACAAATGGAATTGGTAGTGTTAAATTATCTGTTGATGCCAGTGTAATAGATAGATATAAATGGGCAATTAGTTATTATGCTTATTATACACCTACTGGTTGGGATAATTGTCAAAATGTTAGATTAAGAGATCCTGTTGAGGAATATGGAGAAGACGATTTGCCAAGAACACAATCTCATGATATTACATGGACAGATATAAGAGTATGGTTAAAAATTTATAAAATCGATAAAGAAAGTAATGAAAAATTACCAAACGTAAAATTTAATGTAACATGTAATTCACCAGCATATGATGAAGATTTTACTACCAATTCTAATGGAGAAATTATCATTAAAAATTTACCAAAAGGAAGTTATAAAATAAAAGAAGAAAAAAACCCTAATTATGGCTATACCAAAAAAGTGGCAGATAAAACAGTAAACTTGAACAAGGGTGGAAAAGTAGTTTCGCAAACAAGGGAAAATGAGAAACAAACAGGAAATTTACAAATAAAAAAAGTAGATTTGAATACAAATGCAGCTATGAAAGATGTACAATTTAAAATAAAGAATTCTTCTGGTAAATATTTAAGATTAAAAAACACAAGTGGACAAATACAGTCAACGGTAACAGGAAAATTCTATGTAGGGGACATTGCAACAACGACAAATGAAACGCAAGCAACAACATTTATAACCAATGTAACAGGCTGTGTAGATATTTATAATTTGTTGATTGATACCTATACAGTTATTGAAACTTCAGTAGGAACTGTTAATGAAAATGAAGGATATGAATTAGATGATAATTATATTTCTTGGTCAAGTAACGAAGGGTCTGGAAATGGAAGAAATGCTAAAGTAACAGTAACAAGGCGTAGTTCATTAGATACCTTGATATGGGGTAATAATGTAGCAATAAAAGCAAATGTACTAACTGTTAAAAATAGAAGAAAATATATTAATATAGCAGGTTATGTATGGGAAGATCAATCTTGTACTGGTAAAACGACAAATAAGAATCATTTATATAAAAATGATAGTAGTGATGTAAATGATAAGCTGGTGCAAGGTGTAAGTGTTCAATTGAAAAACAATCAAGGAAATGTCATAAAATCAGCAATAACAGGAACAAACGGAGAATATAAATTTACTAAAATAGTAATTGATGAGTTACCAAATTACTATGTAGAATTCCAATATAATGGGATGAGTTACCAAAATGTTACCTTTAAACCAAACAATGCAAATGGTAGTAAAGCAACTGAAGGGGATAACCGAACAACCTTTAACAATGCTTATGCAACTATTACACAAGGAAAGTCAAATACTTATAATTTAAATTATGAGACAACACCTTATACAAGTAAATTATTATATGGAAATAAAGCAAACTATAATTATGGTTATGCTGGAAATACGAATAGTGATCCAATTACAGGAGTGGATTCCCAATATATCATAAAAGCTAATACTTATAACGCCTATGGAGGAAATTTAGATAAAATAATATCAAAGGATTCTATTCTAAATAATAATATAACACAAATAGATAATATCAATCTAGGAATCGAAAAAAGAGATAAAATAGATTTACATCTAGAAAAAGACTTACATAGTGTAAAAGTTAGTATTAATAGTAGGGACTATGTTTATCGATATGCCGAAAGATTAAACAACCCGCAAATGGGAACAAGTGATGATCCGCAAGTAAAATATCAAAAGGAACTTGGTAATAAACCATATACAAGAAGTTTATATGCTTCTGATATTTACTACAAAGGAGATAATAGAGGAGAAAATCGACTAAAAGTTCAAGTAACCTACCAAATAGTTATTCAAACTAATAATCCAAACATTAAGACTATAGTTAATGAAGTAACTGATTACTATGATGATAAATACCAAAATATAAAAGTAGGAAAAGAAATTTATGAAGATGGCAGTATAAAGGGGACACTTTGCCAAGTAACACCACAAGGAACACAAGGAGCTTATGCAAAAGTAAAAATAAAGACCGATTTAGAAGCTACAACAGCAGGAAATAGTATTTACGTACAACTAGAAGTAAAACCAGACAAAATAGTAGAAATTGTAGGAAACAGAAAAGAAAAACTAAAATTAGACAATCTAATAGAAATCAGTTCTTATTCAAGTAAAGACTTAAATGGAAATGTTTATGCAGCAATTGATATGGATTCACAACCTGGAAATTATAACGTAGGTTCTACTTATGAAGATGATACAGCAAGGGCTCCTGGTTTAGTGCTAATTCTTCAAGAAGAAAGAGAAATAACAGGAATCGTATTTGAAGATAAAACAGGACAACCAAATTTAAAAACTGGAGAAGTTAGACAAGGAAATGGCAACTATGATTCAGGAGAAAATGGAATAAAAGATGTATCTGTCAAATTAGTTAAAGCAACAAACGAAGAAAATAGAATAGGAGAAACAGCAAAAGAATATTTAGAAAATGAAAGAACAAGAGAAATAAAAGCTGTAACCAATGAAAAAGGAGAATTTAGATTACAAGGATTTATACCAGATGAATACAAAATTGTATTTACATGGGGAGATAAAAACCATAAAGTACAAGAATATAAAAGCACAATTGTCAATCAACAAACATATGAGAAAAATCGTATCAATCGATTATGGTATAAAGAAAAGATAGATACAAGAGTATCTGACGCAGTAGATATTTACCAACAAAGGCAAACAATTGACAATCAAGCAAGTATTATGACATATGCCAATAAAACGGTAATTAATCAGTATAATGGACAATTAGAGCAAGAAGATGGAAGCAAACAGACAATTATCACCAAAATAGATGCCACAACACCAGCATTTGAAGTAAAAGTAGAATATGAGCCAACCATGGATGCTAACACAGAATATAAATTAGATGCAAATCATGAAATTGTGATGAATGGAGTCTATGCCGTTAAAAACGACAAGTACAAATATCACATAAAAAATATCGACTTTGGAATAGTAGAAAGAGCAAGACAGCAATTGGAACTAAAAAAAGAAGTTAAAAATGCAAAAGTTATATTAGCCAATGGAAATACAATCATTGATGCGCAGATAAAAGACGGAAAAATCGTATCAGATGTCAAACATGCTGTATATGTTCCAAAATCTGCTGTAAATGGGCAAATTAAATTTGAAGTAGATACCGAATTACTACAAAGTGCACAATTAAAAATTGATTATAGATTGAAAATTATCAATAGTAGTGAATTAGATTATAAAAATCGAGAATTCTACAACTATGGAAAAGGATATGGACAAAGAGAACAAGATTTAATAGGATTAAGCACGACAAAAGTAATTGACTATTTAGATAATCAAACAGCAATAGAAACCAAAGAACCATTAGGAACCATTCTACAAGAACAAGAAGAAAAAAGAAAATTAATAACACAAGAAGGATTACTAATCAATCATAATGATATGAAAAAATTACTATTAGAAGAAACGCAAAGAGTTTTAATAATCGATAAGCTAAACCAAGAAATAAAGCCACAAGGAATTTATACATCAACCGAAAAAATAGTAGAAACGCAAAGACTATTAGCAAACATAACTCTTGATCAAGAAATCAGTATTGACAACAGTGCAGAAATTATAAAAATTAAGAAAACAGGAGGATCACCAATTATAACGATGCCAGGAAATTATATTCCAAGTGATGCAAGCACATCAGAAGTTGACAACGATATAGCTGAAACTACAACAGTGGTACCACCAACAGGGCAAAATAAGAACTATTTAGCTTATGGTGTATTAATTGGTAGTTCATTTGGAATTCTAATAGTAGGAATTATCTTAATTAAAAAGATAGTATTAGATTAAAAAAGTTTTAAACATAGAAGAAATTATGAGTGAATGATTATTCACTCATGTTTTTTTGTAATTGGTTATTTAATAAAAGATAGAAACTTTTTATTAAAATATGGATTCGAAAAATAAAACAAAATTTATGTTTATCTTGCTTTTTTTGACATTGTGTAATAAAATAAGAAACGAAAAAAAAAATAATAACAAGAAAAAAAGAAAAATAGATGATAAAATGTAAAAAACTTTTTTAGACTGGCTACCTAAAAAAGACAAAAACCACGAAGGACAAGTAGTAAAATAAGCTTAAAGTAAGAAAAACTTAAAAAAACATAAGAGGTGGTAAGGATGTTTCAAAATGAAAATGTAATAGAAAAGCAAACAAATAAGCTAAATGTTTTAGCAAATGTGTTTGCTATCAAAAATGTAGTTATATATATTATTTCATTTATGTTATCTATGGTAGGACTAGGAGGAGAATTCTCAATTTTTAGTATCAGTATGTTTGGTGCTTGTATGGCATCTTCTGTACCAGTATTAGGTGTGGTATTAGTATCTTTATTGGGAAATCTTATAAAATATGGTGTAGGAGGAGCATTAGGCTATTTTCTAACAGCCTTAGTATTAGTTGTTACCCTATTAATTATTAAACCAATTTATAATGAAAAAGAAAGAAATGAAAAAATTAAAATAGGAAAGCATTTATGGATTTCTGTTTTAATCATACAAATTATAAAATTAGCCATGTCTGGATTTACTCTTTATGATGTATTATCTGGCATTACAGTTTCAATAATAGGATTGGTATTTTACAAAATATTTGTTAATGCAACAATTGTTTTGCAAGATTTTTGGACCAAAAGAGCTTTTACAATAGAAGAATTAATTGGAGCAAGTTTAATTCTTGCTATTGCAGTGGGAGCTTTTGGAAATTTAAATCTATTTGGTTTCAATATTAAAAATATTTTAAGTATTTTGATTGTTATGGTATTGGGATGGAAAAATGGAATTTTAGTAGGAACGACAGCAGGGGTAACAATAGGCGTGACATTAGGTGTTATTACTGGGTCAGAACCAATTATGATAGCAGCTTACAGCCTTTCAGGAATGTTAGCAGGTATTTTAAATCAATTTGGAAAAATTGGAGTAGTAATAGGATTTGCACTAGGAAATGTATTATTAGCTTATGTATCAAATGGCTATACAGTAGAATTGATTCATTTTAAAGAAATTCTAATTGCATTTGTTGGATTACTTGCTGTTCCAAACAATTTATCCATTGAATTAGAAGAATTTATAGGAAACAAAAAGCTTTTACCAATCACACCAGATAGAGCATTAAACAAAAGTAAAGAAGTAGCAGAAAATTTAAATCATGTTTCTCAAGCCATACAAGAAATGGCAACTACTTATCAGCAAGCTGGAAAAGATTCTTATGATGCCAATAAACAAATTTTTATAACAGAATTATTAAGTAATTTAGAACCTTATCAAGATAATATGTTATATGAAGATATGGCAGATACAGAAGGAAAAATTATCGAGCAAATTTTTGCATTTTTACTAGATAAACAAGAAATAGATAGACAAGCCTTATTAGAGATATTTGCTAACTGTAATAGTTATATTGTTGGATTTGAAGACAAAGAAGTTAGTCAATATTTAGAAGAAAATATTTCTCAAATTGTACGAATGATTAATGTTTCTTATAAGGTTGCAAAATCTGATTTTATTTGGAAAAAAAGAGTAGAAGAAAACCAAAAAAATATGGGCAAACAATTAGATGGGGTTTCTAAGGCAATTGAAAAAATGGCAAAAGGAATCGAAGAAGACATTCAAAAGGAAGGACAATATGAAAAACAAAAAACCGAAATAATGGAACTATTAAAACAAAGAAACATTTTAGTATCAGATATTTCTATTAAAAAAGAAGGTAGATATTTATTAGAAGTATTTTTAAATGAAATATTAGAAACAGCTAAAATAGAAACAATAGAAAAAATAGTAACACAAGTATTAAAAGAAAAAATTGTCTTAAATGAAGAAGCTACAATAGGTAAAAAATTAAGTTTTTTATCAGATGATCGATATGTTATGGCAATTGGTACAGGGGAGACAACTAAAAATAAAAGCGAACTTTCTGGAGATGCTATGTTAAATGTTAGACTAAAAGATGGAAAATATCTAGTAGCAATTAGTGATGGAATGGGAACAGGAACAAAAGCAAGACAAAGTAGTACACAATCTTTAAGAATGTTAGAAAATCTTTTATTATCAGGATTTGATAAAAACATTTCACTAGATTTAATTAATACATCACTAATGAATCAAAATACAGAAATATTTGCTACTTTAGATATTGCTATTATTGATTTATATGAAGGAAATATAGAATTTATAAAAAGTGCTGCTTGTCCAACCTATATTAAAAATAATAAAAAAGTACAAATTATAAAATCTAATTCTTTACCAACAGGAATGCTAGAAGGCAATCATATACAAAGTTTTGATAGAGATATTACATCAGGTGATATTTTAGTAATGTGTTCAGATGGGATTTTAGATGCTAATATTGAATATAAAAATAAAGAATTATGGATTAAATACATGTTGGAAGATATTGAAACTACCAATACAAATAAAATAGCAGATCTTATTTTAAATGAAGCAATTGATAATACTTTTGGAAATATTAAAGATGATATGAGTATTATGGTATGTAAATTTAAAGAAAAAGAAGATTAAAAGAAAATGGATACACAATAATTTACTAAAAATATTATTGTAAATGACAAAAATTATACAATAAAAAAGATTAATGGTCAAGCTATTTTGAATAAAAAAGGTAAGGAAGTATTTTAGGCACCTCTCAAAAAAGGATTTTGAGATTCTCCTAAAATGCTTCCTTACATTATCTAATTACGAAATACTTTCCATTAGAATTTTTTTTATTGTATGATTTTTTGTCATTTTATTAAAAAAGTAAACAAGATAGTAATTATTATGAATAATTTAAAAAAACTATTGAAAAAATATAAGTAGTTTGATATAAATAAATATGTATAATAAAAGTTACATAACCAATGAAAAGGAGAGAAAATGAAAACAAATCAAAAACAAGAAAAAGCCATAACTTTAATTGCCTTAGTCATAACAATAATCGTATTATTAATATTAGCAGGAATAGCAATAGCTACTTTAACAGGAGAAAATGGTATTTTAAATAAAGCCAATCAAGCAAGTGAAGAAACCTTAAAAGCTCAAATAAAAGAAGAAATAGAATTAGCCATAATAGAAATTCAAGCTGAAGAAATATCAGAAGGAAGAAAAGTAACATTGGAAACTTTGGCAAATGGACAATTAACCAATAAATTGCAAAACATTACAGCTACTTTGCAGAATAATGAAATAATAGGAGAATATAAAGGATATGATTACACAATTGATGATAAATTTAAAGTAACAATAGGAAATAAAGTAAAGGGTATTAATATCAGTTATGAATTAAGTAATGAAGAATATACCAATCAAGATATTACTTTAACCATTCATGCTACTTCAACAAATGGAGAAATTACAAAAATAGAAGGACCAACAGAGCTAATGAAAAACGATGATGGTACGTATACCATTACTAAAAATGGAAAATATGAATTTACAGTAACAGATTCTAACCGGACAAGTTAAAAAGCAAGTAATAAACATTACGAATATTGATAAAATAGAACCAA
This sequence comes from Clostridia bacterium, assembly GCA_022795075.1. Lineage (GTDB taxonomy): Bacteria > Bacillota > Clostridia > TANB77 > CAG-508 > CAG-269. Next base: position 33,667 of record JAAWGB010000007.1, read on the forward strand.
AAAGTTTTACACTAACAGTTCTTGACATAGGAGCAAAACGAATTAAAATAGAAGCCAAGACACAAGATGAAGAGGATACTTTAGAAAATGCACAAAGTGGAATAGAACGATACGAATATTATATGAATGGTTTAAAAATTGATGAAACAAATGAAGAAGTTCATGAATTAACCAATCTATCTAAAAACACGAATTATACTATTTATGTAATTGCTTATGATAAAGCTGGTAACCCAAAACAATCAGACTCAATAAATGTGACTACATTGGAAGGAGGGGATTATCCTACTTTAACATTAAATGGTATGCAACAAGGAGAAGATTTAGCGCCAGATGCTTTACCAGCAGTAGCATACGACAATAACTTCTCAACCTATGCAATTGCAGTTTACAATAATGTATATACAAGGTATTTAAAGGTAGACTCTGAATGTTGGGGAAAATATATTACCCTATATAATATAAATAATAGTAGTAGTTTAGGTGGAACGATAGGATTTAATAAGACAAATGATAAAACAGGTGATTATGAAGGGGATTGGATGAGTAAACTTTGTGGTTTGACTAGCAGAAATAAATGTGCACGAAGTGTAGTAATTCCAGAAGGTACGAATTGGATAGCTTTAAGTAGTGGAACTAGTAATACACAAGTAAGCAATTATATTTATGAAGTATGGTGTAGTGAAGAAGACTTAACAGGTAAAACATATTAAAAGTAAAAAATGTTAAAGATTTATCTTTAACATTTTTTGTACTATTATGAAATATACATCAATCTATTGAAACCAAAGCTAATTTATGATATAGTGTACCTATCAAAAAGGAGGAAGAAATGAGTAGTAGAGGAAAAAGATATGAAGAACCAAAATTAAATTTAAAAAAAGTATTTGCAGTTATATTAGCAATAGTAGTATTTGTTATGTTTATTATTATGATAAAAGGAGTATTATTCAAAGGAAACGAAAAAGGAAAAATAACTAGTAAAGACTATGCAGTCATTTTCCAAGACAACAAATGGGGAGTAATAGACTCTAACGGAAATATCGTAATTGATCCTTCTTATGAAGAAATGATAACCATACCAAATAGTAAAAATGATGTATTTTTATGTATATATGATGTAAATTATCAAACAGGAGAATATCAAACCAAAGTATTAAATAGTAAAAACGAAGAAATCTTTCAACAATATGAACAAATAGAAGCAATTTCTAACAAAGATGACAATCATAATATTTGGTATGAAGACAATGTATTAAAAATTAAAAAAGACGGAAAATACGGAATCATAACTTTAAATGGAAAAGAATTAACTCCTTGCCAATATGATGAAATTACTGCTATAGAAGGAGTAAAAGGAATATTGAAAATAACAAAAGAAGGAAAAACAGGCATTATTAACAACGAAGCAAAAGAAATTGTAACAGCTCAATATGCAGAAATAACTAATTTAGGAAAAGATAGTAAAGAAGGTTTTATTGTAAAAGCAGAAGATGGAAAATATGGAGTAGTCGATTATTCTAACCAAACCATATTAGAAACCAAATATGATGAAATTCAAAAAGTTTATGCCAACGACATGTATGTAGTCAAACAAGCAGGAAAACAAATATTAATAAAAAAAGATGGAACAGAAGTATTAAACAGTGGATTTGACGAAATCAAAGAGATTCTAAAGAACCTAGATAATGGGATAATTTATATCAAAAATGGAAAATACGGTGTTATGAAAACAACAGGAGAAGTAACAATTGCACCAGATTATGAAGAATTAAAAGAAGCAAAATCAGGTTTATTAATTGCTAAACAAGGCGGAAAATATGGTGTAATAGATATGCAAAAATCGATAAAGATAGAGCCAATTTATAGAACTTTATCTTATCATGAAAAAGCAGATTTATACTTAGCAGAAAAAGAAGACTATCAAAACGATATTATTGACAATACATTTGCTATTCGTGAGTCAGGAATTTTAATTGATATAGATGATGAAAAAGGTTACCTAGAAATGAAACAAGCAGAAGAATATAAATATTACAACTTTAAATTTGAAGAAAAAGCCATAACAGAAATTAAAACGAGCAATACCTTATTCAAAAGTAAAAAAGATGGAAAATATGGATTTGTTGACAAAGACGGAAAAGTGATTGTAGATTACCAATATGATGATGTAACGGAACAAAACAATTATGGCTATGCAGGAATTAAAAAAGACGGAAAATGGGGATCTATTAATAACAAAGGAGAAGTTGTACAAGTACCAACTTATGATTTAGAAGACTATTTAAAAATTGACTTTATTGGAAGATGGCATTTAGGAAAAGATATTAATATGAACTATTACAATCAGCTTTAAGAAAGAAAGGAAAAACAAATGGAACTAAAGACAAACTATCAATATACATACTTTATTCATCCTTTTGTTATAAAGGATGGCAAATATCAAAGCTATATGCTAAAAATGATAAAAAATAAAAACTGTGAATTAAAAGTTTTTCAGAAAGAAAAAGACTTAAAATTATACCAGTATTTTTTACCTAAAATAAGAGAATTTTTATTCTCTAGTTTTAGTTATGGAGCTAATAAACGAAGGAAACTAGAAGAATTACCAATTGAAACAAGAGCAGCATTATTAGCAAAGAATCCATGTAATATATTTGAATATACCTTAAAAAAGGATATTCAAGGGAAAATAGATAAAAGTAATGGAATCTTTTTTAATATTCAAAAAATAGAAATTATTTGTTTTTCTACTGGAATATGCTTTTTAGCCATAAAAACCAATGTAGAAGAATATACAGAGTTTAGCAATGTTTTAAATTTTAACTATAAATTTAGGGACATTAATCATGAATTAAAAAATTTGGAAAACTATGATAATATTCGTATTCAAACAGATACTTTTGCAGATACTAAAACATTTCAAGAATTGATACGTGAAATAACAGGCTCTAGCATAGAAGCTACTAGACTAAACATCGATACAGAAAGATTTTTAACCTATTCATATGTATGTATTAACCAAGAAGCATGGAATCAGGCAGATCAATTTAATGAAATAAAATACCAATTTATCAAATATGCTAATATTTTACCAGCAGACAATAGTAGAGAATATGAATATGAAGAAATAAAAACTTTTTCAAAATGGAAATATGCCAAACTAGGATTAAGCAAAATAGGCATGATGTTATTTTCGTCTAGCAATGATATGAATAATTATACCATTTTGCCAGAAGAATATGAAAATCAGTATTTTTATACTTATATATTTAATTTATATAAAAAAATATATTTGAAAAAAATAGAATTAGAATTAAAAAATATCACAAAAATAAAAAAAGCAAGAAAGAAATTTGTAGAATTTACAAAAAATCTATGGATACAAGAAATTACAGAAGATGAAACTGGAACCCTATTAAATGATAAAATGCAAGAAGTATTTGAATTAGACAAATTATATAGCCAAGTTAAATATAAATATGATATTTTATACAAAGAATTAAATTTTGAAAAACAGAGAAAGACGATGCTCATGATTGTTTTTATATTAGGAATATCATTACTATTAAATATTTTAAATTTTATCATCATTATACCAAGAATTTAATTTATAATTAGCTTGTAAAATATAATAAATTTTAGCTAACAAAAATGGAGAAAAGAGGAAAATAAGTGAAAATTTGTTGTGGAACAGATATCATCGAAATAGAAAGAATGAAAGAAAATATAGAAGATTCTATAATTGGAAAGGCATTTGTACAAAGAATTTACACACAAAAGGAAATTGCATATTGTGAAAGCAAAAAAGCACAAAAATATCAACACTATGCAGCAAGGTTTGCCGCTAAAGAAGCAATCTTTAAAGCGATTTCTGGGCAATTAGAAGATAAGTTTTCAATCAATTGGAAAGATATTGAGGTTGTCAATAATGAGCAGGGAAGACCAAAAGTTAATCTAAAAGGAATTGATTTAAAAAATATAGAAGACATAGATTTGAGTTTATCACATTGTAAAAAATATGCAGTAGCAAGTGTTGTTCTTTTACTTGTTTAGGAGGGAAAAGTTTTTAATGAAGTTATTTGATAGCCATGCACATTTAGATGATGAGAAATTTCAAGAAGATAGAGAACTGATTATTCAACAAATAAAAGAAGCTGGTGTAACGAATTTTATATCGGCTGGTTATAGTTTAGAAGGATCAAAAAAAGCAGTAGAATTAGCCAATAAGTATGATTTTATTTATGCTACTGCTGGTATTTCTCCAAATGATATTCCACAAACAGAAGAAGAATTGTGGAAAATGCTTGATGAAATTAAGAAAATAGCTAAGCAAAACAAAAAAGTTGTGGCAATAGGAGAAATTGGGTTAGATTATTACTGGAATAAGAATAATAAAGCATTGCAAAAACAGGTTTTTATGAAACAAATTGAAATGGCTAATACATTTAATTTACCAATTGTTATTCATACAAGAGAAGCGGTTATGGATACATTGGAAATACTAAAAAAGAATGAGGTTATTTGCAAAGGTGTGTTTCATTGTTGTCCTCTTAATTATGAGTTGGTAAAAGAGGCCTTGAAGTTAGGATTTTACATTTCTTTTGCAGGACCTGTGACTTTTAAAAATTCCAAAAATGCGGATGAAATTATTGGTTTTGTTCCTTTTGAAAGAATGCTTATTGAAACAGATAGTCCATATTTGTCTCCAGAACCATTAAGGGGAAAAAGGAATGACCCTAGAAATGTAAAATACATAGCTCAAAAAATAGCAGATGCAAGAAATATAACACTAGAGGAAGTGGCAGAATTTACTTATGAAAATGCAAAAAGGATATTTCATATAAATTAATTTTAACATGGTTTAAACGCAATTAGCCATTACAAAGATATATTATACATATTTTATTCTTTACTGTGAAACTTATTGTACTCTTTGAATCATCTAATTTATTTTCAGTGAACTGTAACAAAATAAATTGTTTTCTAAATTTTGATATTTACTAAATCATCTATCAAAATATTATTTATAAATGTGTAAGAAAGAAGCCTAACTATACATTGGTACAGTTAGGCTTAGATGTGTTTACTAGAAATGATTAAGTTTTTAAGTAATAAAGAAATTATAAGTTATGTCTAAGCTTAAAATCTTCAATAAAGGAATTGTATGCAGAGTTAGGGACATCTATGTTATTATAATCATAAAATTTCTTGAAATAGATAAGTTCACAGTTATTTTCAGCATATAAAGAAATTATTCGATAATGTGCAAACGTAATATAATCTGGTTTTTTAGAAGAAATAAATACATCATCTCCTACTTTTAATTCCCTAATGCTGTTGTTGTACTCTAAACCTTCTGAACAAACACAGATAGACCTTGTATCTGTTTGAAAGTTAGAAATTAGTAATTTGTTACCAATTCTGTTAGCGGAAAGTAAAGTCATAATTTTAGAATTATTAAGAGAATATTTCTCTAGTTCATTCATTTTTAATCCTAATTGTATCAATTTTCGTAACATAATGCATTCTTGTTTATTCAATTCTAAGGGTATATCATCTTCAAAAATAAGTTGTAATTTTGGAAATTTATCCATAATATCATCATATTGTTTTCTTAAATTTTCGTATTCATTATTCGTATTTTTCAATTTAATTCTTGTTTCATCTATTATGTCATTAAATAGTGATAAATTTATATTATATAATTCATTTTTCTTCATAACAATTACCTCTTTTCTAAACATAAATTAATTCTCTAAATATAATTTCTTCTACACAATTTTTAATATTATTCATTTTACAAACCCATTCCATTTGATTATTTGCTTTTAATTCTTTAGTTATATTTTCTTTTTCTGCATATTGTTTCATTAGTAAATCAAATCTATTAGTGGCTGTTTCATTAATCTCAATTAAATGTTTTTGTAATTCATTGTTCATAAGTAAAATTGCATATTCTGCTTTTTTCTGTTCTTTTAAAAATCTTAGTCGCATTCGTCCATATTTTCCTAAATTAAAGTTTGTAATATTTTCTGGAGCAACTATATTTGGGATATAGTAGTCTCCTTGTTTTGTATATTCTATTTTCATATTCATTTCTCCAATCTTTATTTAAACTAATTTATTATAATTTGCCAATAAAGTATTAAAATCAAAACCGTCATAACTTCTTTGCTCATAATTCGCATAACTTTTTTTATCTTTTACTCTATTAGTATAAATATTATTAGTATTATTACATCGTAAATTTTCCGACTCCTGACTCGTAATTTTTACGACTCCATCCATTTACTATCATTTTACAAGGATAAATTAAATTTGGTTTATTTCTTCCTTGTTTCTTTTCGTATATAAGTTTACAATCTATTAATTGTTTGAAAGCCTTAGTCACGGTTTTATCTGATAAATTAAATAGTTTTTGAATATCTTTTCTTGTAAAAATCAAATATACATGTCTATTTTCATCTTTCCAATTGTTTTTCATTGATAAAGAAAATCTATCTAATATAAAACCATATAACAATTTACTATCTGAAGATAGATGGCTATATATTGGGTTTATAAATAATTCTTTTGGTACACTTATATATGTATATTGCAATACTTCATCTACTGTAAATAATTGAATATCATCATCCATAGAAAACTCTCCTTTCATTGATTTTTTATCAATGGCTTTTGAAAATTTATATAGAAATCATTGTAAACACTGCTGTTTAAATACTTTATAGATATTAAATCTTACGACACAAGTTTTTCCCACCTAACTTTGTGCTTTTTCTAAAATTTTATAAAACTATATAAAAAAATAGCATAGCTTAAGATCATTTAAACTACACTATTATTAATGCTTTTTAGTTTCAAAAAAAATTGCTGAGTTTCCTTAAAACCCAACTTTTTTGGTCGAGGCGAGGTACTCCAACCAATTGCTATTTTTCTTTATTTATCAAATATTTTAAAGTTTTGTATTTTTACTTTGAAACATTTCCTTGAAACTTTAATAAAATTAATTCTGATAAATTCTAATAAAGTTTCAAGGTTTTTCTTTTGTGTTTTTAAGCGTAGTCATAATCGGAATCTATATTAAATATTTCTTTATTTATTAAATAATCTTCAACATTCTTGTTTTCTGTCTTTTCAAATTCAATATCTACATCAACGTAGTATTTCATTGTGACAGTAATATCAGTATGACCTAATATCTTCTTAAGAACTGCTGGAGCAATTTTTGCCTCTGCACATCTAGTTGCAAATGTTCCTCTTAACATATGAGTATGAATATCAGTCTTTTTAACTAACTTTCTTTTTGTATTTTCTTCTTCATAGATTCCAATATTTAAATCTAATGCAATTCTTTTTAGACTACTATTTATAGAATTTTCTACATACATTGTTCTATCTTCTTTACAAAATAATAAATGTTCTTTATTATCAATTTTATGTTCTAAAGCCCCTTGAATAATTTGATAGATTATATTATTCATGTTCAAAGTTCTTTGACCTGTATTTGTTTTTGTAGTATTTCCTATAATTGCTTTTCCGTTATTATCTTTTGTTTGAGTTCTTCTAATATAAATTTTCCTATTTTCTAAATCTATATCTTTGTTATAATCTAATACTAAAGCTTCTCCTATTCTCATACCTGTGCTTAATAATAGTAATAAAATATATTTGTGGCGACATTTTTTATACTTGCATTATTTAGATAATCAACCAATTTCTTTTGTTCATCAACAGTTAATGATACTCTGTGATGGCTTTTATATTCGCTTTTTGGCTTTTCAACTCTATTGTAGCCTTCCATAAAATTATCTGTTACGATATTTTCATATTTGGCTTGTCCAAATGCCATACATAATAGTTCATAGTTTTGTTTTATTGTACTTTTAGAATAGTTTTTCAAGCTCTCTAAATATTTTACAACCTCATCTCTTGTAACTTTTGAAATAGGCTTATTAGTAAATTTTTCTTTAGATAGCTTCTTTATTGTATCTGACTTTCTTTTGTGTGTAGCCTTAATTATTTTGCCTAATTTATAATCTTCTTCAATTTTATTTTTTACAAGATCAATTATTGTTTTATTACTTTTTGTAATTATTCTAAATTCTTGATTTTCTTCCATTTCAATTTGAAATGATAATGCCTTCTTAAATGCTTCTTTCTCATTCTTTCCTACAAATGTTTTAGTAGTTCTTTTTCCTGTAATTGTATCTCTGCCTGTTGTTACTATTGCTTTGGGCGTTATAGAAAAATAGAAAGAATCACATTTTACATTGTTATCAATAACTTTTCCATTTTCAAATTTTGTTATTTGTCTATATTTACATTTATCTTTCATTTTGCAATTGCTACAAATTTCTTTGTAGACATTCCTTTGTCGTTAGAATTTTTTATCGTTTTTGTTAAATAAGTTCCTACTGTAATTCCTTTTACTTTATTCATTTATTCGCTTTCCTTTCTTGTTAAATTTAAGGAAAACTCTTGATATATTTTGATTTTTTGTATATAATTATTTTAATACTATAGCAAGAGTTTTCTTGTATTCGAGTTAAAATAGTAGTTTGAAGGTTTAAATGTCGCATATTTAAATCTTCTTTTTTTGTCTTTTGTAATCTTACTCATTTACCTCACTTAAAACTCTACGTGTACTTACGTATTCATTAAATGAACTTACAGTAACTTTAAAAGATTTTCCAACTTTTATACAAGGAAAATCAGAACGATGGAATAAATCTAAACATGTTTTATTTCCTATTCCTAATATTCTTCTTACATCTGCTGTACTATAAAATTTAATTTCGTTTTCCATAAGTTTTTTCTCCTTTCGTGTTTTATTTTATGATGATATTTTTCTTGCCCCTCATCATCTGGGAATTATTAGATGGTAATTTACATTACTCCACTGGGATTTCACCACTCCGACTCAGTCCGAGCTACACTCATTACGTGCGATGGTACTTTTAAACCACTCAAGTTGTGACTATGTAGGTGTATCATTATGTTGTATCTAACAACTGAAATATTCAATTTTCAATGGACAATTCAAAGAATTTTTTGAAATTCTATTGACTTTCATTTGTAATTATTGTAATCTATACTTATAAATAAGTGATTACTTAACATATTTGTATTATAATGTAATCTTAATAATGTGTCAAGCGATTACAATAAAATTTTTAGAAATTTTTTAGGAGTGAAAAATGAAAGCTAATTTTTATATAGAAAGCCAACAATTTTGTTATGCTTTTGAAAACTATAAAATTGAAGAAATTAATGGAATAAGATATGTAATACCAGAAAAAAATGCAAAACAGAGAGTTTCTACATCTTCAGAAAGAATGAATGAATTTACAATAAATTTATTAAATATTGGAAAAAAAGCATACTATAATGAAAAAATAGAAGATATTGAAATATTAGACTATGTAAGAAACTTTGGATTATTTGGATTTATGGCTGACTTTCCTATAAATAGATACTTTATTTTAGATGATAATGTTGCTTTAAGGGATTATAACTTTATTATTTATAAAGATTATGTTTCAGTTATAAAAATAGAGGATTATTTAAAAATGTTTATGCCTAAACTAAATGATACTCAAATTACAAATTTAATAAAAAAGTGTATAGATAATATAAAACCAACTATTATGGAAAAATATCTTACACCAGAACTTAATGAATGGTTAATATTTTCAAAAGATTATGCCGAGCCAGTAGATATGATAATACAATACGCAAAATTAATATATGATCATTTAGTTGATGTTCTAGAAAACAGACATCTACTTCGTAATATACCAATTTTAAATATAAATAACTTATCAAATAGTATAGATAGTTTGCAAAATGGTCAAATAATATTAAAATACAACTATTTAAAACAAGCAATAGATTTAAATTTTATGATACAATTATCTCAAGATACTATTATGTTGAAAATTTGCAAGTTTTGTCACAAGGCTTTTATTGCAGCAAATTCAAAAGCAGAATATGATACGCCACAATGTAAAAATAAGGCTAATGTATATAGCTTTAGAAAGAGAGCTCAAGAAGAATAATAATTATATGGAGAAGAAACATGGAAAATGAAATTTTAGAAATATTAGAAAAAATAATTAATACTATCAGTGAAGATACTATAACAAAATTGGAAAGAGATAAAATTAAAGCTAATGTGAACAAAAATGATTCTATTTCGTTTATGGCTTTTAATAATATTTTGTTAAAAATAACATTTCAAAAAACTAGAAAGTTTCTTGAAATTAGAAAACTTGATAATATAAGCATAGATTTACTAAAAACTAGATTTGAAGAAGTTAAATACAAAGAAGATGATTTATATGTCAAAATATATATTAAAAATGTTGAAGAAATTAATAAATTAAATACTGAATTAAAAGACATTTATACTTATTTATATTTAAATGAACCTGTTGATCAATTCGGTTGTTGTTCAAGATATGTTAAATGTTCTGATTTATTAAAATGTATTAATCCAGACAAAAAGTTAGCAAGAGGTTGTCAGTATAAAAATAATTTAGAAAATGGTAAAATTTTTTATGGAAAGAATAAAAATATATAATGGAGATAATAATGGAAACAAATATTAGAGAGTTTAAAGGTAATAGTTTGTTAGAATTGTGTACAGATTATGTATTAATTGATATTGAAACTACAGGATTTTCACCACAATATGATGATATTATAGAAATTGGTGCAATAAAAGTTAAAAATAATGAAATTATTGATGAATTTCAATTCTTAATAAATATTGGTCATAAATTAAATAATTTTATATCAAATTTAACTGGAATAACAGATGAAATGTTACTTAATGGAAAAGACATAGATGTGGTTTTAAAAAAATTTAAAGATTTTATTGGAGATAATATTCTAGTTGGTCATAATGTAAACTTCGATATAAATTTTCTATATGATAAAAGTGCATTATATATTAATGAATATTTAAAAAATGATTTTATTGATACAATGAGAATAGCAAAAAAATTATTACCTAACCTGCCTAACTATAAACTATCAACATTATCTAATCATTTTGGAATTGATTATTCAAATGCTCATAGAGGGTTAGAAGATGTTAAAATAACTTATGAAGTTTATAATAAATTGAAATATTATGAAGAAAATTATTATGAAATAAAAATGACTGAAATAGAAAAAAGTTTAAAAATATGTGAAGCTTTCAACAATAAAAAAGTGGTTGTAAAAACTTCTTTGCAAAATTTAAGTTATAAAATAATAAAAGAACTTTTATTGAAGCAAAATTCTAAAACATATGATATATTTTATTCATTTTGTGATTATTTAATTATTAATGACAGTACTTATGAAAAGTATATAAATATGGATAAAGTTGATATATACTATGGAGAATGGCTTTATAAAGCAAAAGATTTAGAAAAAAATGGGACTCTAAAAGTAATTTCAGAATCAGATTTCTGCAGTTTATATAATATTTACTTTCCTAAAAAAGTAAATATAAAAAAAGAAAAAATTTCTGCAAAAGACATTATTCCACAAACAGAGAACTTTGATGAAACACATCCTTTATATAATAAAGTTTGTGTATTCACAGGTGTTTTAGAACGAATGGAGAGAAAACAAGCAATGCAAATAGTAGCTAATTTAGGTGGCATCTGTGGTAATTCTGTAACTAGCAAAACAAATTATTTGATTTTGGGAAATAATGATTATTGTAAGAGTATTAAGGATGGTAAGAGTTCAAAACAAAAGAAAGCAGAAGATTTAAAATTAAAAGGTAATGATATAGAAATTATTCCAGAAAATACGTTTTATGAAATGATTGAAGAAAATTAAAATTATTACTCAAAAGGAGGTTGCATTATGGAGAATTATCCACCATATAATATAACTGATAAAATGTTAGAATATATTTCAAAAATAATGGAAAAAGTTGGAGAAATTAATACTTATACAAATTTAAATAAAATGCCAGAGTTAAGAAAACAAAACAGAATTAACTCAATACATTCTTCTTTAGCCATTGAAAACAATCAATTATCCTTATTTCAAGTAGAAGATATAATCAATGGAAAGATGGTAATTGGAGATAAACAAGATATTCAAGAAGTCAAAAATGCTTATGAAGCATATGAGAAAATATCGAAAATAAATCCATATTCAATCGAAGATTTAAAGAAAATACATGGAATAATGACTTTTTTAACAGTTGAACGAAATGGAAAGTTTAGAAATCATGGCGAAGGTGTTTATGATGGAGATAGATGTATATTTATGGCCCCACCTGAAAACATGGTGCCTGAACTTATGGAACAATTATTTAATTGGATGAAAGAAGCAAAAGATAAAGTACATCCATTGATACTTTCTTCTATATTCCATTATGAATTTGTATTTATACATCCTTTTTCTGATGGAAACGGAAGAATGGCAAGAATATGGCAGACAGCTATTCTTTCAAAATGGAAAGAAATTTTTGAATATGTACCTATTGAAAGTCTAATAAAAAAATATCAAGACGATTATTATACTGCAATTAATAATTGCAATAATAACGGAAATTCAAATGAGTTTATAGAATTTATGCTAAAGATGATTGATGAAACACTTGATAAGCTATTACAAGATTCACAAGGTATAAACTTAAATAAAAAATTTGATAAAAAACTAGATGGATTAAATAATACTGAAAGATTAGCATTAAACTATATTGCAGAAAAAGAATTAGTTGCTACATCAGAAATTGCAAAATATATTGAGAAAACAGATAGAACAGCAAGAAGAATTGTAGCAAAATTAGAAGAAAAGGGATTAATCATATGGGAAGGATTAAATGAAAATGATTCAAATAAAAAATACAAATTGAAATAAAAATGTCCTAGCGAACTTCCTAGTGATGTCCTAGTAAAAATTGGAGGGATTTTAATGAAAAATTTAGTTTTAACAGGTGCAAGTGATGGATTAGGTAAAGAGTTTGGACAATTATGTGTTGAAAATGATATTAATGTAACTGCTTTATGTCGAACAAATCCAAACTACAAATGTGATTTTATAAAGACTGATTTAAGTGATGAAAAATCAATAGAAAGAACTTGTAATATTATTAAAGAAAGATACAATAAAATAGATATGGTAGTAAATTGTGCAGGTGTACCAGGAATACAAAAATTAGAAGAAGTTAGTTTTGATGTGCTAGATAATTTAATGAGGATAAATTTATTAGCACCAATATTTTTGATCACTCAACTTATTACTTTAATAAAAGATAATGGAGCAGATATTCTAAATGTTGATTCAACAATTGGAACAAAGGCAGGATATCCAGACCAAATAGCTTATACAACATCAAAGTGGGGAATTAGAGGAACTAGTTATAATTTACAAGCAGAATTAAAAAATTATAAAAGTAGAGTTATTCAGTTTAATGTTGGTGGAATGAATACAAGAATGCATACCAAATATACTGGAAAAGAGATAGAACATCCAGAAGAATGGATGGATCCAAAAGAAATTGCAAAATTAATGTTACATATTCTAAATTTACCAAAATCAATTGAAATTAGTGATATAACGATAAATAGAAAAGTTGTAAAGGAGTAAGGTATTATGAATAAAGAAAAATATGAAAATTGGACAAAAGAATTTATGGAATCTTGGAAGAATTTAGATTGGAGAAGAACATTAGAAACATTAGATAAGAATGTTAAATATTATGAAAATCCAATTGATACTCCATGTGCAAACTTTGACGAAGTAATAAATCTATGGAATGTTGTAGCTGATAATCAAAAAGACATCGATTATAGATTTGAAATAGTTGCATTTAATGATGAAACATGTATTGTAAATTGGCAAATGACAAGAACAATGACAAAAGATAATACAAAACAAGAAATAGATGGAATTTTTCAAATCTCATTAGATGATGAAGGAAAATGCACATATTTTAAACAATGGAGATTTACAAGATAGAAAGGTGGATTAATAATGAAATTAAAAGATAAAGTAGCTTTAATTACAGGTTCTTCTTCAGGAATAGGGAAAGCTATTGCATTATTATTTGCTGAAGAAGGTGCAGATGTAATAATATGTTCTAATACTTCAAGTGAGGATGGAAACAAAGTATTACAAGAGGTTATATAAAAAGGATCTGATGCCATTTATGTTCAAGCAGATTTAACAAAAGAATCTGATATAAAGAATATTTTTAATCAAATTAAAGAAAAGTATGGAAAATTAGACATATTAATTAATAATGCAGGAAGAACTTTCAATATTCCATTTAAAGAGATAACAGAAGAATCTATAGCAAGAGATATCAATACTAATTTAACATCTGCTATTCTATGTTCAAAATATGCAACAGAATTAATAAATAATGAGGGTTGGATTGTAAATACATCTTCTATAAGAGGTATAGATTATTCTGGAAGGGCTGGAATTATTGGATATTGTTCAGCAAAAGCAGGTATTAATAGCTTTACTAAAACTTTAGCAATGGAATTGGCTCCAAAAATATATGTAAATGCTGTAGCACCAGGATTTGTATATACAAATTATATGAACACAGTAACAGATGAAATGAAACAATCGTGGTTAAAAAATATTCCAATTAATAAATTTATAGAACCAAGAGAAATTGCAGAAGTTTATTTAATGTTAGCTACATCAAAAATATTTACGGGTTCGATTGTTACTCCAGATGGAGGATATTCATTATTAAATAGATAGATAAATTAACTAACAGGAGCACTTTTGCTCCTGTTATGTTTATATCGTTTTTTTAATATTCCCTATCAAAATCATCATCTTTCTTCTTAAATTCGTTTATATCAAGTTGCTTTTCAAAATTAAAGTTAGTATATGTTTCTTTTTCAAAATCTCGTACAAGCTCATTCTCAGACGGATATGAAAATTTATGGCAAAGCCATTTGATAAATCTTTTTAAAGTCACTTTAAATTTATCTATCATTTTATTTAATTGCTTATTTTCCTGCTTTAATTTATGAATTTCTTTTTTATATTCATGTTCTATATTATAAGCTTTACTCTCAAATTCCAACTCTAATTCTTTTTCTTTATTCTCCAGTCCTTCCTTAAGCAAACTATTTGAAAGCCTTAAATTTACGTTTTTTTCTGTCATTGCTATATAAGCTTCTTTGAAATCTTCTGCAAAATCTACTGTATTCACTTGTTTTGACAATTCTTTATGCAATGCCTTGTTTTCTTGATAAAGCTTTGGGATTAGTTCATCTCTTGGTTTTATTATTGCATTTTCTATTTTTTCATCACGATTAAATATAGCTCTTTTAAATTCTTTTATATTAGGTGTTTTAGGTAATTCTAAGGTTATATTTTCTAATACCTTTTTAGTATTTTCAAAGTTGGTTATTTGTTTATAATTTTGAATTGTTTCATTTTTTCTTTTGGTTTCTTCTGCAGGTAATCCTCTTTGTAAATCAAATCCTTTACTTGTTATATATTCGTGAAAGGCATTTTGTAAATTTCTATAACTATCTCTACCTTTCCAAAAGTCCCTACAACATACTTTATCAATTTCTTTTTCATCTTTATCTTTTGTATGAACTACTGGAATGTAAATTAAGTGCATATGGGGTGTGGTTTCGTCAAAATGCACTACAGCTGATATTATATTTTTTTCTTCAAGATTTTTGTAATTGCAGATAAAATTGTAGCTTTCTTTAAAATATCTTTTTGTTTCTTCATTTCCAATTGCATCAAAGAATTTATTATCTGATGTAAATATCATTTCACACATTATTATGCTATTACTTCTTATCTGTCCTTGTAAATCATATTTCTTTTTTAATTTGTCAAATTCTTTTGTATAACTTAATTCATTTTTCTTGAAGTAATAATTTAAGCTTGATTTACTAATATCTATTTCCTTATTTGAATGATTTTTTGCTTTTCTATCGTTATGAACACATATTCCGATTAGCTTGACTCCTTGTTAATTTCTCATTTCTTACAATAGCATAACTCATTGCTCCGAAGTTCTTTCTTGCTAGAAACAAATTTATTTGTCTAACACACTAGACAAGTTTTTCAAACTTATCCGTGTGCTCTGCGAGGCTTTCCTAAAAATGCCTTAACATTTTTAGGCTATAATTTATAATGAACTCATCATTATTATAAATTATAGTGAAATTGCCCATATAGAGTTGGACTGGCAATTTCATATCATAGCTATCTCTTACGAAGTTTCTAGCTAATTATCATAAGCAAAGTTGGCATAGAGAAAGTCAAGTGAGCCATCTTCATAGTCTCTTCCTGTATAAGAAATCTTATTTTCTTTTTTCTTTGAAATAGGAATATTTGTATTTCCTAAATTATTATATAAGCAAATCATCAAATAATTTTTAGCATTTTGTATATTAGGTATATTTTTTAAGATATCTAATAACTGAATCAAATTTTCCTTTACTATAAGTTTTAATTTATCTAATATTTTAAAGTGATTAACTGTTATACTTCCAACTTTTAACGTATCTTTATAATACAAGCTATCAATAACATCTTCTAAAATAATCTTATCTTCTTGTGTAAATTCTTCTAGTTTACATTTATCTTTTATCTCTTTTAAATGAAGTTCATCATCACTATTAGGATTGATAGACTCAGTATTGATTTTATTAGTTTTGATATTATTAGTATTGATTCCTCGTAAATTCTCCGATTCTAAATTCGTAATATTTTCGCTTCCAGAATCGTAATTTTTACGAGTCAAGAAACGTAAATCTTCCATTTCTTCATGTTGTATTTTTCCAACATATATTAAATTAGGTTTTCCTAATCCTTGCCTTTTCTCTTGTACAAGTCCTACATTATTTAACCGCTTAAATGCTTTTGTTGCAGTTTTATCAGATAAATTTAATTTTTTCTGTACTTCTTCTCTTGTAAAAATCAAATATATATTTCTTTCTTCATCTATCCAATGATTTTTTTGAGATAATGATAATCTATCTAGTAAAAAAGCATAAAGTATTTTACTATCTGAATTTAGTTTATCTTTATATAAAGAACTTACAAATAGTTCTTGTGGTATTTTATAATATGAATTTTCTAAATATTCATTATCTTTATAAGGTTTAAATTCCATATAAAAGTTCTCCTTTCTATTTATTTGAAGAACTTTAAAACTACTTGATATTTTTCCTTGAAACATTATAAAATTTTTCTTGAAACTTTTTCTTGAAGAAAATAAGCATATTTTATAGAATTTTTCAGAACGCAAAAAAATTATGCTATTTTTCATTTTTATTGAAAAATAGCATAATTTATAACTTTTGGATTTCTCCAAATTCTCTTAAATCCCCTTGAAAAAGGGCA
>JAAWGB010000058.1 GCA_022795075.1 Clostridia bacterium
AAATGAAGTAACAGGAGATACAGGAGAAAATTGGTACCAATATGTAGCAGGTGATAATGAAACCGATACTAGAACAAGTAAATGGGCAAATGCCAAAACAAAAGACGGCAGTTATTGGGTATGGATACCAAGATATGAATACAAAATATTATCAGGAGAAGGAACTAGCACAGCAGGAAAAATAGATGTAAAATTCATACCAACCACCCAAACAACAGCAGATGAAGGATATAAAATACATCCGGCCTTTACAGATGGAACCAGTAATAACTATAAAAATGGAGAATGGGACAAAGAATTAGCTGGAATATGGGTAGCCAAATATGAAATGAGTATGGAAACCAATGGAATAGCAACAGAAACATCTAGTTCAAGTATTGGAAATGTAGAAATAAGTGATACTGTAAAAATGGTAAGTAAACCAAATGTAAGTAGTTGGAGAAATATTACAATAGGAAATAGTTATAAAAATGCTTTTAACTATGATAGAGCAAAAGAAAGCCATTTAATGAAAAATAGTGAATGGGGAGCAGTAGCGTATTTAACCCAAAGCCAATATGGAAGAAATGGACATGAAATAACGATTAATAATAGTAGTAGTTATATAACAGGAAATGCAGGAAATAGTGTTTCAGCAAGTCAAGCAGCAGGAACAACTAATGCCTATAACACGGAAAAAGGAGTTTTAGCAAGTACTACAGGAAATATATATGGAATCTATGATTTATCAGGTGGAGCTTATGAAATGACAGCAAATTATATTTCAAATGGAGATGAAAGTTTATCAACTTATGGAGGAACTATGGTAGCAAAAACGATAGCAGATGCAGAAGGTTATCAAACACTTAGTACCAAATATGTAACAGTATATCCTTATAATCTAATTGATAGCTGTGATAACAATTATACAACCTATAAAAATTTAGGATATGGATATGGAGATGCTATATTGGAGACGTCATCCAGTGGTGTTAATTTTACGAGTTGGCATGGCGACTCTTCGTTTTTTCTGTATACTAGCAATCCGTTTGTAGTGCGTGGGAACAATTACAGTGCTACTTCCAAAGCTGGATCCTTCTCTTTCAACATTAGCAATGGCAACTTCAACGTAGATTCGTTCCGTGCGGTCTTGGTCGGTGTTTAGCACTTTGATATACAAAAGTTGAGAATGTAATTTTTTGTGTAAATTGATTTTACTTTTTATGAATTTAAATAATTAATTTTTTGTTACAATTCACTGAAAATAAATTAGGTTACAGTTCACTAGAGAATATGTATTGTATCAATAGTTTGAAAGAATAAATTTTTTTTGCAAACAATAACCTTTTTGTAATGATAAAATAATATTTCTGTTATATTATTTTTCTTATAAATATTATATAATACTCTCAAAGGAAGGTGATGAATCATGACAAGTTTCATCTTTAGAAAATGAAAATTCAAAATTAAAGAAAGAAGTAACAAGATTAAAAAATCAAGCCAATAAAACTGGTGCTAACCCTTATGTAAATGGAGAGGATGTTATGCGTTTAGCAGTGCACCTACATCTCCACGTGATAATTATGGAGGAGGTGACAACGACTATACATCATTTCGTGTAATACTTTATTTATAAAATGAATTCTATGAAAACAAAAACGCTACTAGTGTGGCGTTTTTTTATGTATCATGAAGAATAAAAATATCATTTATCATGAAGGGACAATCTTAAATGATTGTCTTGATAAAAACCAAAAAATATGATACAGTTATGTTTAATAGGAAAAAAATATTAATAAAAACTAGTATTTAGAATAATTTAAAAGAATATTAAAAATCCAATTAGTAGCCAATAGAAGGGAGAAAAAATGTCAAAATTTGTGCATTTACATATACATAGTGAATATAGTCTATTAGATGGAGCCAATCGAATCAAAGACTTGCCAGTAAGAGCCAAAGAACTTGGAATGGATGCAATTGCAATTACCGATCATGGAGCCATGTATGGAACAATTGACTTTTATAAAGCCTGTAAAAAAGAAGGAATCAAACCAATCATAGGATGTGAAGTATATGTAGCACCAAGGAGTCGATTTGACAAAGAACCCAACATAGACAACCATTATAATCACCTAATATTGTTAGCAAAAAACCAACAAGGTTATCAAAACTTAAGTAAATTAGTGTCCATTGGATTTGTAGATGGTTATTACTACAAACCACGAATTGATTTAGAAGTATTAGAACAATACCATGAAGGGATAATTTGTTTGAGTGCTTGTTTAGCAGGTTCTGTTAACCAAGCACTATTAAATGGAGAAAATGAAAAAGCAGAAGAAATAGCCCTATGGCATAAAAAAGTATTTGGAGAAGACTATTATATTGAAATTCAAAACAATGGAATACAAGAGCAAGTATTAGCCAATCAAAAATTAATTGCTTTAGCAAGAAAATTGAATATTCCATTAGTAGCAACCAATGATGCCCATTATTTAAAAAAAGAAGATGCCTACAATCATGAAGTATTACTTTGTATTCAAACAGGGAAAAGAATGAGTGATATGGATCGAATGCGTTTTGAAACAGATGAATTATATGTAAAATCTCCAGAAGAAATGATAGAATACTTTCAAGCATTTCCAGATGCCATTGAAAATACTGTGAAAATTGCAGAAAAATGTAATGTAGAATTTGAATTTGGACATACCATATTGCCAAACTATGATGTACCAGTAGAATTTCCTACTCATTACGATTATTTTAAAAAACTATGTAGTGACGGAATTAAAAACAGATATGGAGAAAATCCGTCACAAGAAATATTAGATAGAATGGAATATGAACTAGGTGTTATCCAAAAAATGGGATATGTAGATTACTTCCTAATTGTATGGGACTTTATTCATTATGCCAAAACTCATAATATACCAGTAGGACCACGGACGTGGTTCAGGAGCAGGATCCATTATTGCCTATGCTATTGAAATTACAGATATTGACCCCATGAAATATGGATTACTATTTGAAAGATTTTTAAATCCAGAAAGAATTAGTATGCCTGACTTTGACGTTGATTTTTGTTATGAACATAGGCAAGATGTAATTGACTATGTATCAGAAAAATACGGCCACGACCATGTATCACAGATTATCACATTTGGAACGATGGCAGCTAAAATGGTAATTCGAGATGTAGCAAGAGTATTAGATGTGCCTTATTCAGAAGCAGATAATTTAGCAAAGATGATACCAAATGAGCTACACATCACCATAAAAAAAGCATTAGAACAAAATAAAGAATTACAAGAAAGATATGAAACAGATGAAATCGTAAAAAAAGTATTAGATGTAGCCATGGCATTAGAAGGAATGCCAAGACAGGCATCAACTCATGCTTGCCGGAGTGGTTATTACCAAAGATCCAGTCGATACCTATGTACCATTATATGTACGTGATGAGCAAATTTCGACACAATACATCATGACAACCTTAGAAGAACTAGGACTATTAAAAATGGATTTTTTGGGACTAAGAACATTAACTGTAATCCAAGATACCATTAATTTAGTCAAAGAAAATACTGGAAAAGATGTAGTATTTGACAAAGAAATGGCAGATCCAAAAGTGTATAAATTATGGCAAGAAGGAAAATCTTGTGGAATTTTCCAATTTGAATCCCAAGGTATGACAAACTTTATGAAAGAATTAAAACCAGACTGTTTAGAAGATTTAATTGCAGGTGTATCATTATATCGACCAGGACCAATGGATCAAATACCAAGATATGTAAAAGGAAAATTAAATCCAGGGCATAACGAATATACTCACCCAAGATTAGAGCCAATTTTAAATGTAACTTATGGATGTATGGTATACCAAGAACAAGTTATGCAAATTGTACGTGATTTGGCAGGCTATTCTTTAGGAAGAGCAGACTTAGTAAGAAGAGCAATGGGAAAGAAAAAATTAGATGTCATGGCAAAAGAAAGAGAGGTTTTTATTCATGGTCAAGTAGATGAAGAAGGAAATATAGTAGTACCAGGGTGTGTTAGAAATGGAATTGATGAGCAATCAGCAAATAAAATATTTGATGAAATGGCAGAATTTGCAAAATATGCTTTTAATAAATCACATGCTGCTTGTTATGCTGTAATTGCTTATCGAACAGCTTATTTAAAAGCCTATTATCCAGCAGAATTTATGGCAGCAACTTTAAATAGTTTTTTAGGAAACCTTGATAAAATACCACAATATATTGATGAATGTAAATTACTTGGAATAGAAATATTAAAACCAGAAATTAATAAAAGTGATACCAAATTTACAACTGAATTGAATACCTCATCATCTCAATCTAAAATTCGCTTTGGCTTGGGAAGTATTAAAAATGTAGGAACGGTTCCAGTTAATAATATTGTAAAAGAAAGAAAAGAAAATGGACCTTATAAAAGTTTTACAGATTTTTGTGAAAGAATTGCAGATGAAGCGGTGAACAAAAAATGTATAGAAAGTTTAATTAAAGCAGGGGCATTTGATGAATTTGAGCAAACAAGAAGTACTCTTTTAGCTTCTTTTGAAGGGATTGTAGATACCATACAAAGTGGAAAGAAAAAAGGATTAGATGGACAAGTTTCAATGTTTGATTTAGGTTCTAAGCAAGAACAAGAAGAAATGAATGAAATCAAATATAAATTTAATGAACAAGAAGAAATGACTAATAAAGAACTATTATCAATCGAAAAAGAAATGTTAGGTATCTATTTATCTGGTCATCCTTTAGAAAAACTAAGAAATCAAATCGAAACACAAACAACCATTAATACCATGCAACTAAGAGAGTTAGAAGAACAAATGAGTTCAAAAATGTCAATAGAAGAAGGTGTAAGAACTGAAAAACCAAAATTTGTAGATGGGCAAAAAGTAAAATATGCTGGAATTATTACCACTATTAAAAAGAAATATACCAAAAACAATAAGATAATGGCTTTTGTAACAGTAGAAGATTTATATGGTATGGTAGAAATTTTGGTATTTGAAAATGCCTACTTAAATGCAGGAGGAAGTTTGGTAGAAGAAAATATTGTTATGATAGATGGGCGTTTAAGTATAAGAGAAGATGATGCAACTACCATTATTGCTAATGAAATAAAAGATTTTGGACAACAAAAGCAAAAAATATTGACACTTAACATTACAGCTGCAACTGAAGAGCAAAAGGAAAAATTAAGAGGCGCTTTGCATTATTTTAGTGGTGATAGAAATAATATCAATGTGCAAATTAAAGTTGGTGAAGAGTTAAAACCTTGCGGAGCAATTTACTTGACAGATCAAATTGTCAGTATATTAGAAGATATTTTAGGAAAAGAAACAGTAAGTATAAATGAAGTTTAGAGTTATTTGAACTTAAATTAATAGAAAAGAAAAAATCCATAAAAATAGTGAAAGGAGCGTTGGATAGGAGGTTTTATTAGAAATTGTTAGGATAAAAAATGAGGGATGTTCACGTTGACTTTGATAAATGGTCAAGAAGTGAAAGAGGCTCATTTTTTATCCTTACAATTCTTAAAAACCGTATTGACCAGCGAATGGAACGATTTTATAGATTTTTTCTTTAATTAACTTATTTTTAAATCCATTCGCCATATTTTTTAATATATATTTTCTTTGCAAAAATTGCTATGAAACAATACAAAAGAGTAATAGCAAAAATTAAGAAAATAAACTCCATACCAATTGGAACTAAGCCAATTAATTTTCCTAAACCTGTAAAAGGAACTAAAATTCCAATTAAGATTAAAGAAATAGAAGAAATATAAACAGCCTTATGGGCATTACTTTGGATAAATGGTAGTTTTGCCGTTCGTATGATGTGCATGCCAACTAAGTTAGAGGTAATGCTGTAACTAAACCAAATAGTTTGAAACATAGCCACATCTCGTACCTGGAAAATAAACCAAAGTGAAGCAAATACTAACATATCAAAAGCAGAACTAAGAGGACCCATAAAAAACATAAAATTCTTTAAGCTTTTGATAGAAAATGTTTTTGGGCGATCTAATGCTTCTTTATCTACATGGTCAAAAGGTAGAGTTAATTGTCCAAAATCATAAAGCAAACCTTCTACCAATAATTGAATTGGTGTTTCAGGTAAAAATGGTAATAAGGCACTTGCAATAATAACAGAAACAACTTCTCCAAAGTTAAAGCTTGTTGCTAGTTTAATATATTTCATTAAATTAACAAAAGTACGTCTACCTTCGGTTGCACCATCTAATAGAACATTTAGGTCTTTTTCTAATAAGATAATATCAGCCGATTCCTTTGCAATGTCAACAGCTGTATCTACTGAAATACCAACATCAGAATTCGTAAGAGAAGGACTATCATTAATTCCATCCCCCATATATCCAACAACATTTCCAGATTCTTTTAATAATCTTACAATTCTAGCTTTTTGAATAGGGGAAAGTTTAGCAAAAATATTGGTTTTTTTAAGTAATCGCAAAACAGCCATATCCGATAATTTATCAATTTTATTGCCTAACACAATATTCTTAGAATAAATGCCAACTTTATTACAAATACATCTTGTAACTTCTGCATTATCACCAGTTAAAACAATTACTCGGATGCCAGCATGATTCAATTTTTCAATCGATTCCTTTGCACTTTCTTTTGGCGGATCTAAAAATCCAATAAAACCTAATAAAATCATGTTTTTTTCATCAGCTACTGAGAAATGATTCGTATGATTGACATCATTTTTTTGGCATACTGCAACAATTCTAAGTCCTTCTTCATTTAAGCTTTTACTCATTTTTCTAATATTTTCTTTTATTTCTTTTGTAATAGGAGAAACTTCACCTTTGTAATCTACCATCGTGCAAATAGTTAAAATTTCTTCAACAGCACCTTTGGTAATTAATTGTTTTTTGGTACCATCACTTACGATAACCGATAAACGTCTACGGGAGAAGTCAAAAGGGATTTCATCTACTTTTTGATAGTTTTCAGAAAGTGATCCCATTTCATTTTCTAAACCTCTTTTAATAACAGCTTCATCAATATTTCCTTTTAAACCAGTTTGAAAATAAGCATTTAAAAAAGCATGTTTTAAAATCCTAGTATCTTCTTCACCATTAATATTTAAATATTTTTCTAAGACAATTTTATCTTCTGTTAAAGTTCCTGTTTTGTCAGTACATAAGATATTCATAGCTCCAAAGTTTTGAATGGAATCTAATTTTTTTACAATTGTTTTTTTCTTAGACATTCGAACAGCACCTTTGGATAAACTAGAAGAAAGAATAACGGGTAATAAAAGAGGTGTAATTCCAATGGCTATTGCTACAGCAAAAGTAAATGCCGTAATAATATCATGTTTCCAAGCATTTAGTAAAAATACAATTGGTATCATAATTAACATGAAACGAATTAATAAACGGCTAATACTTTCAATGCCTTTTTGGAAAGCAGTTTTTGGTTTTCCAACTGTTAAGGTATGGGCTACTTTACCAAAATAAGTCGAATCAGCTGTTTTTATAACAATTCCTTTAGCACTTCCAGAAATAACGTTTGTACCCATAAAGCAAATGGTATCTAAGTCAGCAATACTTTCTAAATTATCAAGTGACAGTTCACTTTCTACTGTTTTTTTGACACTATCAGATTCACCAGTTAAAGAAGATTGCCCAACATATAAATCTTTTGCTTCAATAATTCTTAAATCAGCAGGTATCATACTTCCAGCCGAAAGAAGTACTACATCACCTAAGGTTACTTCACGAATAGGAATTTCTATTTTCTCTCCATTACGAATAACGGTTGTTGTGGTGGCTACCATTTGTTTTAATTCTTCTGCGGCTTTATTGGAACGATATTCTTCAAAAAAGTCCAGTAAGGTACTAGCCAAAACTAAAATAGCAATTACAATAATATTAGCATAACTAGGTGTTGGTGGTAAGTAGATGTCAGTGTAAATTAAAATAGCAACAATTCCCAATAAGATGCAATTAAAGGGAGTCAATAAACTTTCTAAAAAATAGTGATACCATTTTTTGGGCTTTGCTTGTTTGATTTCATTGAATCCTAAATTGTGTAAGTTTTCTTCTGCTTCTTGGGAAGAAAGCCCATTTTCCTTTACTTTATATTTTTGCATAAATTCTTCTTTTGGCAAAGTTGCTTCTAAACCATATAGTTTACTAATATTAACTTCGTCTTTTATAGCATTGTTTTTGTTTGACAAAATATATCATCTCCATTTCATTCTTTTGTGTATTATAAATGATTATACCACTATTTTAAAAACTTGAAACAAAAATATGGAAAAAAATAAAAAATGTTATATCAAGTTGTATGCAATTTAAGATAATAATTATGAATGATAGAAATAGAAGGTTGTTAATTATTTATTTTTGTGATAATATGAATAAGTATAAAGATAAATTATTTAGAAATGTGATGTAGGAGGAAACTTATGAGAAATAAAGGATATTATATTAAAATAGAAGAAAAGAAAAATTGTGAGAGATCTATTGTAAGTACATGTAAAAATTTAATTGAAGCGAAAATAAAATAATAGGTAGATGATACTTTAAATTCATAGAAAAGGTGTAAAAAGAAAATGAAGGTTTTAATAGGAACAAAAAATCAAGGAAAGATAGAAGGAGCAAGACAAGCATTTGAGAAGTATTTTAAAAATGTTGAAATAATAGGAGTAGATGTAAATTCAGAAGTTTCCAATCAGCCATTTGATGAAGAAATTTTAAAAGGAGCTAAAAATAGGATTAAGAACTTACATCAATATGCAAAAGAAAATAAGGTAGAAGCCGATTATTATATTGCAAGTGAGGCAGGAATTACAACTTGGTTTGATACTTGGATTGACATTAATTTGGCAGTAGTGGAAAATGCAAAAGGAATGCAAGGTGTGGGAACAAGTCAAGGTTTTTTTATTCCTAAAAAGTATCAACAGGAAATTAAAGAAACAGAACTTCGGAAAAGTAATGGATAAAATTTTTGAAGGAAAAGAATTGAACAAAGGAAAAGGTGGTATTAGTTTTTTAACACACAATGAAATAGATAGAATTAATTTAACAAGGAATGCTTTTACCATGGCATTAATTACTCATATTAATGGAGAAATGTGGCAATAACTTTTTAAAAATAGAGAAGTTATTGGTAAATTTTATTTTAAAATATAAAAATTTAGGAGGAAGTTAAAAATGGAAAGAACAAGAGTAGCAGGAATTGTTCCTATGAATGGTGGATTTGCTTTTATGCACAGAGTAGGTGTAAAGAAACGAAAAGATTATCAAGATTATTACACTTTTCCAGGTGGCAGATTAGAAGAAGGAGAAACATTAGAAGAGGGAACAATAAGAGAGATTAAAGAGGAATTTGGTATTCAAGTAAGAATTGTAAAAAAAATGTATGAAATATATTCTGAAGAATTTCAACGAAAAGAGGTTTTTTATTTGTGTGAGTATGTAGAAGGTGAGTTTGGTACAGGAGATGGTCCAGAATTTTCAAATGATCCTAATTATGCAGATTGTGGTAAGTACCTTCCTGAAATTGTGAAAAGAGAAGATGTTGCTAATATGGTAATATTGCCTTTAAAAGTGAAAGATAAGTTTATGGAAGATTTGAAAAATATATAGTATAAAATGTGAATTTATTTAGTATTCTTTTTTTCTTTGATAGTTACCATGCACTAGGAAACATTTGAACTTACAAAAGACTACAATAGCAATATTTATTCGGATTTTCAGTTACCCTACATGACGCTAAGAAATATTAAAAATACAGGTGAACTATACTTAGGAAACAGGACCCTTTTGAGCTGTATTTTAAATATTTCTAAAGCTAT